>JBCCOI010000004.1:0-50693 GCA_039025515.1 Planctomycetota bacterium | reverse complement strand
TCTCGGTCGAAGGAATCTGACCAGATTGGCTTTCACGTGATTCCGTCCAGCAACGCTTTTAGCACCCAACAAGACGTTCGCAACGTTTCAGGAATACAGTTCGACGACGTGAACGAGAACGGTCAACGGGAACTTGGGGAAGCAGGAATTGCAGGAATCACGATCTATGCGGATGCCAATAACAATGGCCTGCTGGACGATGGTGAGATCTTTGATGTGAGTGCCGCCGACGGCTCCTACTTGCTCGAAAACGTTCCGACGGGAACGCATTGGATCCGTCGCATTTGGCCAGACGAGATTCAACCGACGACGTTCGAATGGTCCGAGGACTATCTGGTCGCGACGACTGATATTGCCAGCTCTGCTAGTCCAACCGGTGAATCGCTCAGACTTCGCTACCTTGACCCCAATGATGGGACGATCGTCAATGAGATCATCAGCGAGGTTCCCGTCATTGAACCAAACAATGCGACATCCGACGGCCGATTCATCTACACCATCGACAACGTTCGCAGGGTTCTGATTCAGATGACGCCCCAGGGCGGTTTGATTCGCGAGATTCCTGTCCCGCAAGACAATGATGGATACATTCCCTATAGCCACGGACCGGCCGTCATCGATGGCGTCTTGTACCTAATCACCGGCGCAGAACTTACGATCCGAGAAGTGGATCCCGAGACCGGTGAAGTTTCCAGCGGACGACAAACAACAATCGCACCACACTTGGTCTCTCTTTCCAGTATTCCCGTCTCGTACAGAATTGTCGAATCAGTGGACGGAAAATCGATTTGGGTGGTTAGCGCCCATGACGATCGCGTGCTCGTCTTGAACCCCGTCACCGCACAGATCGAATCGGTTTTTGACTTTCGCGACCTCGGACGTTGGGATGGATCTGCTGCATCGTTATCAAGCAATCTCTATGTGAGCAGCTCGGGAACCAGTTACAACATCAGAGTCTACGATGAGAATTTGACTCCCGGGAACATACTGCCTGATGCAGAATCGAAAGGACTGAGTGCGGGGACGTTTACTGAATATGGAACCGAGATCAGCGGTTCAGCAGACGTCTCTCTCGATCATCCCTACGTCTACTTCGCTGAAATCACCGGAACGATCGGTAACGACACGAATGGCGATGGAATCATTGATGGCGGGGAGATGCCGGTCGAGGGTGTCACCGCCTACATCGACGCCAACGGTAATGACTGGCCTGATCCCGATGAAAGGTCAAGCGTAAGCAACTCGGATGGTGCCTTCACGCTCTCGGGCTTGTTACCGGGAAGCTATACGGTCAACACTTTGCCGCCGCCGGGCTATCGTGCCAGTGATGCTTACGTCGGAACCGGACGACTGTTCGGAGTCTCAGTCGCTTCGGACAGCGATTCGCCGACGGGTTACTTTGCTGATCTCTGGGAGATCAACCCGACGATGGGAGGATGGATCAGCTGGATTCGCACCGAAGTCCCACTTTCAAGCATCGACATCTCACTTGCATTTGATGGCGATCGCGTCCTGCTGACGGATGACTCCCACGATCGGTTTTATGCCTTGACGGTCGATGGGCAACTCATTGACAGCCGACCGCTGGGCACACCGTTCATTAACGCTGCCAGCGGTCAGACAAATTACCTGCCCGTTACTGAGTACGGTACGGCGTACCTTGGCGGCAGCATCTTTTCCGTGCGAAAAGGAGTCCGAGAAAGCCTCAGTCTCGTCGAGTACGACCCGCAGACCAATGAATACATCCGAGAAATACCCCTGACCTATGATTTCGGCCTCGCGGAGTTGCCGGGCGACTACACGCCCTCTCCTCCGAACCCCGTGATCTCGCTGAGTTCATCCGTCGACGGGGAGAAGCTCGTACTCGCGACCGAGGATGGTTACGAATACATCATCGATCCGAAAACTGCGAAGGTGTCTGTCCCGGAACCACGAGTTCCGCAGTGGACACTCGACAACTTTGCCTCGGCCGTTCTCAATTCGGAACGTTTCGTGTCCCATGGGTACAGCGGGATCGAAGTCGTCGATAGCGACAATCAACCCATTCGGACGCTGACAGGTGTGACAACTCAGTGGGGCCTCGCGGCTGGCGTGCATCGCGTTGCCGGGCAGGCAGTGTCGATCGTCAGCGGTGAAACAGGAAGTGTCGACCTCGGGCTCCTCTCGACTTCGATATCGGTTTCCGGCTCGATTATCGAAGATACGAATGGAAATCAAATGAATGACTCGGGCGAACCGAGCCTCCCCGAAACAACGGTGTTTCTAGATCTCAATCAAAATGCCGTCTTGGATAGCGGTGAGCCGAGACAGCTTACTGACGTGAACGGCGGTTATGAGTTCCGAAACATTCCTCCCGGACTCTATGACGTTCGCGTCGTGCCTCCAGCGGAAAGCATTGTTCAAGCGTGGGGCCAGTCCACTGTCGAAGCCTTTGCTGTCATGGCCCCGGTCTTCGGTGAGACAGACCCTGTCATTCAACAGTTTGATCCTCTAACGGGTGAGATCCTCAATGAGTTCCCGTTGCAATTCGAACTCAACCAAGACTTCGGTCTAGCAGCGGACCACCAGTACTTGTACCTCAATCAGTTTGACTCAGACCTCATCCACGTGCTTTCCAAGGCTGACGGTGCCGTTGTCGAATCATTCCCGGGGCTGAGAGGTAACGGCCTGGCCGTGATCGGGGACCGGCTCTTTATCGTCAATTCGGGAAGTGATTTGATCCACGTGTTCGACCTTGCTCGACGCGAGTTCCGGGAGACCTGGGACTTGGACGTCATCAATGGTCAACCTGCCTCAACGTATGATCTACAGGGTGCTCTTGGTGCCGGTCCTGATGGCCAACATCTAATCGTCGGAATCACCGGGGGAGACGCACTCATCCTCAATCCCCAAAACGGAATCATCCTCCGCCGCTGGGAAGATGTTTCGTTGAACACCGCAAGCGACGGAGCAGACGGTGAGTTCCTCGAACCAGATTTCTATTCCAATAGCAACGACCTCATCACCTACGCTGTGAGGGATCATTTGGGATTGAAAGTACGCTCAGTCTTGGCGCATGGTGTCGGGGCCGTCTTCGCGATGGCGGCCGTCGAAAAGACTTCAGATCTGCATCGCATCCGCGTGTTCGAAAATGAAGTTGTGCCTCATGTGGACTTTGGCGTCGTACCCGATGCTCAAACGATTTCCGGAGTTCAATACCTCGACACAAATCTATCCGGTAGCCATGACGTTGGAGAGCCAGTCATTCCCGGAATCACCGTCTACGCGGATGTAAACGCAAATGGGGTTTTGGATTCAGGCGAGCCGTCCGCCGTCAGCGATACGAATGGATTCTATAGATTGACTGATGTGCCGTTTGGTTCTCTCGTCCTCAACACCGTTCCAACACCTGGTTACCAGCAAGTAGAAGTGACAAACCAGTCCGAAATGCTGGTCGGGGCCACACGGATTTCATCAAGTGAGTCGCCAACCGGATACTACGCTCAGCTACGCCGATTCCGCCCCGATGGCACTTTTCATTCAAGGATACCAACAACGGTTCCGGTTGGATCCGTGCACGAATTGACAAACTGGAAAGACCAATTCCTGATCGTCGACAACGTTCGCGGGTCGCTGATGCAGATTGCGAAGGATGGATCGCTCATCGCCGATATCCCAATGCCCTCAGGAGCCGATGATAACCCCTTAAATGGTAACGGATTGGTCGTCATCGACGAGACCGTTTATCTGATCGCATCGGAACCCAATCAAGTGATCCGGTTTGATCCGATAAGGGGAGAATTCTTCGACTCGGTACCAATCAGCGCTTACGCCGATCCGGAAATGATTGGGGTCTACCAGACGCCGCATTTGGCAGCGGCTGCCACAGAGTCAATCGATGGAAAATCGATCGTGCTTTTTTCTCGCAGTAGCGATCGCGTTTTCTATCTTAACCCAATCGATGGGCGACTCACCTCGGTCTTCACTGTTCCCGAGACCTCCCAATATGTTTGGTCCGCGGCGACCTTTGATGACAAGTACTTCATCAACGGATCAATCGTGGGCTTGGTCATTATGGACGAATCGTTCCAACCAATTTCATTCGCGGCTAAGCCATACACCAACGGAATGACGACGATTGCTTCTCCCTTCGACGGGGTGGCGTTGATGTCCTTGCCCGGCGAATCGATTCAACGTGATATCGCGCATCGATCCACCCGTAGCAAGATTACGGGTGTGATTTCGCGTGATGCGAATCTCAATGGAATGGTCGATCCCGGCGAGCAGGCTGCGGATGTTGTGGTCTATTTGGACATCAATCGAAACGGCATCCGTGACGTCGGCGAGATATGGACTCAAACCGATGTATCGGGAGCCTACGAATTTGACCATCTTTTACCCGGATCGGTTTGGGTCTCCGTCGACGACGACGATCGCGCCACGGTAATACAAGATCAAGTCCGTCTCTACGCGTACGACCGGACGGATGATGTGCCCACGCTTCGGCGGCACGATTCTCTGACAGGCCTGGAACTTTCGTCGTTCACGCTTCCCGGTTTGGCGACTTCGGACGCTGGGCTTGCGGTAAGTGAACGGGGGCTTTTCTACGCTTCATCGGATGGTGTTTGGAGTCTGGATCCGAAAGAAGGACATGTCCTCACCTATTATGATTTGCCGTCCGGTAACCACAGTGGACTGGCAACCATTGATGATCACCTCTTCGCATTCGATGCCGACTCGGGCACGCTCACTCGAATTGATCTGGAACGCCAACTCGTGGAACGGAAGTTGGACATCAACGCGATCAACGGAACGACCTGGGTATTTGGAGCCAACCTAAGCCCTTGGAGTGATGGTGTCCGGCTAGCCGCAATCACGCAAAGCCGCGATGTGCTGGTGATCAACCCGGACACCGGTGTGATTGAGATGTCATTCCGCGGAAGCTTCTATGCCCCAAGTCGGGCATTCGCAATGGGCGAGTTCTATGGCCCGTATGGCGACACGATCCAGGCGCAATCGCAGTTTCAGGATCGGATCCGCACGCTACCCGTTGGATACGTTGCCCACGCTCTCGCCGCGACTTCTCAGGGTGCGGACTCGATCGGCTTGTGGGTCGCTCCGGACCAAAACACGTCTGGTCAAGACTTCCTTCTGTTGCCCGCACCAGAACCAACATCCAGCTCGATTACCGGAAGAGCTTGGCGAGATGACGATTCCGATGGATTCGATGACATCGGTGAACCCGGTCTCGCAGGTCGAACGATTTTTATCGACCTCAACTTGAATGGAGCATTGGATTCGGGGGAACCGACTCAAACGACCATGAGTGATGACCCGACGACCGCCATCGACGAAACCGGCCTCTTTCAATTCTTAGAGTTAGCACCAGGACAAGCGATCACCGCTGGCACTTACCGGGTCTCTCAAGTGCTGCCGGACCATTGGTCATCAACAACAACCGACAATGCAATCAGCGTCGACGTTGCCGACCATTCCGTCGTTGTGACCTCTGGGTTGGGAAGCAACCCTCCCGATGCACCTACAGATATTTTGCCATCCACGCAGGAGATCAACGAAAATACGAGTACAAGTCTTGCCGATACCCTATTCGCGTTTCTCTCCGCGATCGATGAAGACGTGGACGATGAACATACGTTCGAGTTGGTTTCTGGCGAGGGCGACGAAGACAATGCTCGCTTCGTCGTCAACGAAGATCAGCTCCTCATCCGGCAAGGAGAAGTCCTGGACTATGAGTCACAAGCAAACTACTCCGTTCGAATCCGCGTCACAGATTCAGCCGGACTCGTCTTCGAAAGATCGTTCGTGTTGGAAGTGAACAATTTGGTAGAGGTGACGAAGCAGGACATCGAGATTGGCAACGGTTCGAACCAACGATCACGTGTGCAGTCGTTGTCGATTGAATTTGACACTCAAGTGTCAATCGATTCGGACGCATTCGCTGTCATCAAACGTGGATCAAGCGGGGGTAGCGTCGATGTCGACTACACCACCCAGCTTGACGGCGAAGGCAAGACAGTCGCCACGTTGACATTCAGCGGCAGCTTCGTCCAGCACGGTTCGCTCACCGACGGAGACTATCAGCTGACCATTGACGGAAGCAAGATTTCATCCATCGAAGGTCATGGATTCGATGCCAACGCTGACGGGGTAACGGGCGACAGTTTTCAGTTCGGTGAACAATCGTCCGACAACTTCTTTCGGCTGTTCGGTGATGTGAGTGGCGACCGTTACGTGGGTATCCCCGATTACGTCGCATTTCGAAGTGTGTTGGGTGGGTCGACCTCGAACGATCCACTTGCCTGGGCGTTCGACTGGGACGACGATGGGGTGGTGGGGACCCTCGATCTCCAAGCGTTCCGCGAAAGATTCGGCAAGCAACTTCGCTTTTGAAACGAAGTCGTGAAGGCGGTCGCTTTAGCGATTCCCAGCGGAACATGTCGTTTGCCGTTTCGTTAGAATCGCCCTTCATGATCGAACCAGTCAAACATGTCGGTGAGTCTTGGCGACTCGACACCGATTCGCTCCGTGAGATTCAGTTAGTGCGATTGAATCAAGTGCTCGCTGCCGCAATCGAGCATCCTTTTTATCGAGAGCGGCTTTCTGGGTTGCGGTTTCCACTTCAAGATCTTGAGTCGCTTCACCAAATTCCCTTTCTAACCAAGGAGCAGATGATCAATGAAGCGCCGGGACTTCCGGCAAAGATCTTTGGCGGAAAGAAAGGAGACTACCGTTATTTTCATCAAACGAGCGGTACAAGCGGTCGGCCAATGCCGGTTTTGGACACCGCGGCCGACTGGGAATGGTGGATGCGGTGTTGGGCCCACGTACTGCATGCGGCAACCGTCGATTCCACCGACATCGCGATGATGGCGTTCTCCTTCGGACCCTTCATTGGATTCTGGACGGCGAGTGATGCGCTGCGGGCTGCCGGCGCACTCATGATCCCGGGTGGCGGCCTATCAAGCGAAGCGCGAATCCAAATGATCGTCGACCACGGATGCACGATCGTTTGCTGCACGCCGACGTACGCACTTCATCTCTTAGAGGCCGCCGCGAAAGTCGGCATCGATTTGGCGGCAACCGATGTCTCTCGATTGATCGTCGCCGGCGAACCGGGCGGAAGCCTTCCCAGCGTGCGACAACGCATCGAAAGCGGTTGGGGTGCTCGCGTGGTGGACCACAGCGGAGGATCCGAAATCGGTGCATGGGGATTTGGAAGCCGCGACGGGCAGGGACTTCATGTGATCGAAACCGAGTTCATTGCGGAGTGCCTCGTATTCGATGATGGTGAAACCGACCCATTTCCAGCCGGAAGGCCCGCCGAAAATGGCGAACGGTCGGAATTGGTCCTCACCGGGCTGGGTCGATTCGGAGGCCCAGCCATTCGGTACCGCACGGGAGATATGGTGCGACCTCTTTACGATGACCCCAAAATCGAATGTCGCTTTCTGTATCTCGACGGCGGAGTGCTCGGTCGAGCCGACGATATGATCGTGATTCGTGGGGTCAATGTCTTTCCGAGTAGCATCGAAGCCATCGTGCGAGAAATCGATCCGGTGGCGGAATTCCGGATGATTGTCAAACGCGAAGGCGAAATGGATTCGGTGACGGTCGAAGCCGAACTCAGCGTGGAAGCGTGCGAGCATCTGGCGGGACTCTTACAAAGCAGGCTGGCGATGCGAATTCCGGTACGTTGCGTTGAGGCCGAATCGCTGCCGAGGTTTAGCGCAAAAGCACGAAGACTTGTCCGTGAATCGTCGCCTCCGATTCGATAGAACCAGAATCGGGTGCTTCCGGGGACCATTCCTGGCATAATGCGGTACTCCAACTCGCCTTCCGCGGAGTTCACCGATGTCCCCACGCTGCCTCGCTGTTCTGTTACTGCTTTTGACGCCGTTCCTCACCGAGCGAAGCGCGCTCGCCGACGATCCCGTGTTCTCGGGGCCACAAATCGGCGAGAAGCTGCCTTCGTTTGATGTAATCCAATTGGCGTCACAAGATGACGACTCGGCACCCATTGATGCGTTTGAATCGCTTCAGGACAGTCCAACCCTCCTGATTTTCTTTCACGAACGAACGAGGCCGGCGTTTGGGTTGATGCGGACGATAACTCAGTTCGCAAGCTCTCGTCCGGGCATCAAAAGCATGGTGGTCTTCTTGACGGACGATCCGACGGAAACCAAGCAATGGACATCGAATGTTCGTCGTCACTTCCCCAAAGAGGTTTCGTATGCAATTTCGGTCGATGGTATCGAAGGTCCCGGATCGTATGGACTGAATCGCAATGTTGCCTTGACCGTGATCGTCGGTGATCAGCGGAAAGTCACTTACAACGCAGCTCTCGTTCAACCTCAATTACAGACCGACGGGCCCAAGATCCTTAAAGCAATTGTGGAGGTCACTGGAGGAGGTGACGTACCCGACATCGCAACGCTCGATCCGAGAGTTGCCGCGCAGGCTCGGATGCGGGAGACCCCAGATGCCGCTCGGTCCAGAAACACTCGCCTTGGTACGCTCGTCCGTGCGGTCATCAACAAGCGAGCGACATCCGATGAAGTATTGAGTGCCGCGAAGAGAGTGGAAGCCTACATTGATTCCAATGAAGACGCTCGAAAAGAGCTGGCACGTATCGTGTCGACGATCGTCAACTCGGGCAAGCTCGAGAATTATGGAACGCAAATGGCCCAGGACGTCTTGAAGCGTTGGAGTGAGACGTACCCCAAATCGCCAAAAAATAATTCGGTCTCGGATTCCTCTTCGAGCAAAAAGGATTGAACCATGCTCGCCGGCCTCGTTATGACGGCGTGTTTCCTTTCAACGGCGAATACCGACCGACCGCTCGATTTCCGCACCGATATTGTTCCCATTCTCACGAAGGCGGGCTGCAACACGGGCGCATGCCATGGGGCCGCGATCGGACGCGGTGGATTTGAGCTATCGCTCTACGGCGGAGACCCGGATAAGGACTATCGGTCAATCGCGGTGGAGCTTCGGGGGCGTCGCGTCAACCTGCATGACGCGGAACAAAGCTTAGTGTTGCTGAAAGCGACCGAGTCGATGGATCATGGAGGAGGATTTCGGCTTGATCCCGGTTCGGATTCGTTTCGCTTCGTGCGACGGTGGATTTATGAAGGAGCCACGCTTGAAAGCAGACAATCGGCCTCGCATGAGCGCCCCCGATTGACGCGTTTTCGCGTTGAGCCGAACTCGTTCGTGATCGACGATCCGTCAGAGATCATTCGCCTTCGTGCGTTCGCGAGGTTTAACCAATCGAGTACTCGTGATGTGACGTCACGGACAGTCTTCGAAGCGGAAGACCCGTCGGCGCTTGATGTCGATCCCGAAACGGGTGAAACCAAAGTG
This sequence comes from Planctomycetota bacterium, assembly GCA_039025515.1. Classification (GTDB taxonomy): domain Bacteria; phylum Planctomycetota; class Planctomycetia; order Pirellulales; family Pirellulaceae; genus Stieleria. Next base: position 41,330 of record JBCCOI010000004.1, on the reverse strand, counting down.
CTCCGGCGAGGGCGTCATCTTTTGCTTGCTCGCTATCTTGATCGCGTCGTTCCGATCGAAATCATCCGGCCGCTGCGAGATCAGAAACCTTCCCGACAAACACCTCACATCGCAAAGCAGTTCGAAAAAAAATCACGCATTGATCTCGAAGTCGACCGGCTACTCGAGACACTTCGAATTCCACCCGCCGCGTCATGCAGTGATGCGACCTTTCTGCGACGAATGACTTTGGATCTCACGGGACGACTTCCCACCGTCGATCAAGTGATGGCTTTTCAAAGAGATTTCGATCCACGCCGTCGCGTGCGGCTTGTCGATCGCCTTCTGGACTCGGAAGCGTTCTTGGAGTTTTGGACGTACCGATTCGCGAAGCTTCTTCGTATTCGATCTCAACCAAATGACGAAATTGCCATCCGTGTTTATCACGACTGGCTGCGGTCGCAGATCGATGCAAAAACACCGTATGACGAAATTGCGTTTCAACTGCTGACCGCGACCGGCGATTCTCATCAAGTCGGTCCGGCGGGGTTTTACCGAACCGTCGGCAATGCTCGCGAACAAGCGGAGTTCGTCAGTGAGCTCTTTATGGCGAATCGACTTCGATGCGCGAATTGCCACAACCACCCGCTCGACCGATGGACTCAGGATGACTATCACGGATTGGCCGCAGTCTTTGCTAAAGTAAAGTCCGGACGAGAAATCAAGCCCAATCCGAACGGGACCGTCATCCATCCTCGCACCGGTACCGATGCGATTCCCAAACTCCCGGGCGATGCGTTTCTAAAGGCAAACGACGAAGAGCGTAAAAGGTTCGCGAGGTGGTTGATCGATCCGAGCAATCCGCACTTTGCAAAAGCGATCGTGAATCGTTTGTGGAACTGGATGATGGGACGGGGATTGGTGGAACCCGTCGACGATATGAGACTGACGAACCCCGCGACACATCCGGAATTGCTTGACGCCCTTGCAGAAGACTTCGTGGCAAGCGGGTTTCAGTTTCGTCATACTCTTCGAACTATCGCCTTCAGTCAGGCCTACGCCCGTTCGGCCGAACAAACTTCCCATGTGGTACCGGTGCAAACTGACGGGCGATTTTATTCGAGGGCAAAACGCGTACCGCTGGAACCGGAAGTACTGGCCGATGCAATATCGGACGTGCTAGGAGTCGCCGAGCAATACGGGGCCCTGCCGATTGGTACTCGAGCGGTATCGATCGTCGACCCCGCTACGACTTCCGTTTCCCTCGATGTGCTCGGGCGTTGCTCGCGTGAGGCAAGCTGCGAGTCATCTGGTGCCGCTGACGGCGGTAGTGCATTGCCCCGCCAACTACATTGGTTTAACGGCGGGCTCTTAAACGGACGATTGAGAAGTCCGTCGGGTCGGCTTTCGAAGCTTTTGCGAGCGGGTGCGGAAACGCACGAAATTGTTGATTCGTTCTACATGGCAGCGCTCGCGCGTCGGCCTACCAAAGAGGAACGCGAGTATTGGGAGACGCAGCTCGGCTCCTCGAATGCAGCTGAACGTCGGACGCTACTCGAGGATTTTGTTTGGGGCTTGCTATCCAGCCATGAGTTTACCTCCAATCACTAAACCACATGCACCGGACTCGAGTGATGCCTAGTTTGAACGAAGGTAACGAGTTGCTGCGACGCGATGCGATTCGCGTCGGTGGACTGACCGCTTTCGGTTGTGGTCTGGCGGAACTCTTTCGCGCTCAACGGTCGTACGCATCGGAAGCGAATGGTAAATCCACTGCAAAGTCCTGCATTTTGATTTGGCTCGACGGCGGGCCCAGTCATCTTGAAACATTTGACCCCAAACCGGATGCGCCCGCCGAAGTTCGTGGTCCCCTGGCGACCGTACGAACCACGGTACCGGGGATTCACTTTGGCGAGTGCCTTCCAAGAACCGCCTCCTTGATGAAGCACATCGCCGTCATACGCTCGATGACTTCGCCTTTGGGCGAACATAACTTTGGAACGCACTACTTGATGACGGGTTACAAGCCTTCGCCCGTGCTCGAATACCCTTCGATTGGTTCTGTCTTATCGCATTCTCGAGCGAACCAGTCGGGAGGCGTTTTGCCGCCCAACATCGCGGTTCCTGACTTCCGAGTCGGCGGCGCGGGCTTTTCTGGAAACGGTTTCCTTCCATCTGAAACCTCGCCATTCTCCGTGGGAGGTGATCCGTCGCAAAGCGACTTCGCCGTCCGCGATTTACAACCATTCCACGGCATTGATTTTGCAAGGCTTGATCGGCGGCGATCCTTTGCCGAAGCCTTCAATCGCTTCGATCGTCTCGAAAGTTCGGGCACATTGGCGACCTCGAATATGGAAAGCAAGTCGTCTGACCTTGAACGTGCCTTCGACCTGATCAATTCTGACGAAGCCAAGCGAGCGTTCCGACTATCAGACGAGTCGTCCACCACGCGCGATCGTTACGGAAGAAAGACTGTCGGGCAGAGCTGTCTACTGGCGCGTCGCCTCGTTGAACGAGGTGTACCATTTGTTACCGTCAACCATCGCGGGTGGGACACACACAACAACCTCTACACTCGGCTCAAGGAAGGCTATGCGGGCGCCAAAGTCGGGGTGGGTCTCATTCCGTCACTCGACCTAGCCTTATCCTCGCTTCTGTCCGACCTGCTCGATCGTTCGATGCTGGATGAAACACTGGTCGTCGTTATGGGCGAGTTCGGACGAACACCAAAGCTAAACACCCAAGGCGGTCGTGACCACTGGCCCAGAGTCTTCAGCGTCCTGCTCGCGGGCGGCGGCATTGCGGGAGGACAGATCATCGGTCAAAGCGATGCCGTCGGCGAACTGCCGCTCGATCGTCCCGTCACACCGTCGGATCTTGCAGCAACCATCTACGAAAGACTGGGTGTGAACCCGATGCATGAACTCCGAACGGATGATGGACGACCGGTTCGCATCTCGACTTCTGAATCAAACTTGATCACCGAGCTTCTCGGATGACGCCGTTTTCGCATGTGGCTTGGTTGGCGATCTGCCTGTGCATTTCGTTTTCAGGGAAGATCACCGCAGACGCTCCGATCACCGCGATCGCGTTTGCACCCGATGGAGAAACCGCCTTAGTGGGGTCACAGTCGGGCGTACGTTTATACGGCTTTCCAGACATCGCGATTCAACGACGTATCCGTTCAAGCCTCACGGAGGTCGGCGCGATCGAATTCTCTCCAGATGGTCGGCGCGTCGCAATCGCGGGAGGGACTCCAGGGGAGCGAGGCGAAGTCGAGATGTTCGCATGGCCAACGATGCAGTTGATTGATCGCTCTGAAGGCCACGAAGACTCCATTCAAGCGATCGCTTGGCGCGATGAATCGAGTTTCGCAACGGCCGGCTTAGATGGAGAAGTCCTGCTCTGGCAGTGCAAACCGCTCAAGCCCTCCAGCAGCATCAAGGGTCACTCAAAAGGAGTGTGCGGTGTCTCGTTTCTTGTCGATGGGACGATGCTGACCGCGTCCATCGACCAGAGTTTACGGGTCTGGAAGTCGTCGTCGTTGGAATTGGTTCGGACGCTTAATAATCACACAGATTCCATTCATGCGGTTCATAAACGACCGCGTGATTCGCAAGCCTCCGGTCTGCCGATGTGCATTACGATCAGCGACGATCGGACCGTACGGTTCTGGCAACCAACGATCGGGAGACTGGTACGCTTTTGCCGACTTGATTCGGTCCCGATGGCGGTTGCTTGGTCGCGTGATGGAACACGCCTCTGGGTGTGCTGTGACGACGGGTCCGTGAGAGAGATCGACCCGGAGACAGCCGCAGTGATCGATTCGATCCCAGCAATCAAAGGCAGCGGCTTCGCAATCGAAGCGGTTCCGAACGGTCGTGATCTGTTGGTCGGAGGCCGCTCTGGAGAACTCAAACGACTAAGAGTCTCGCGTTAGGGCTCTATCGGAACAGCCGTTTCATTCACTCCGCAAGATCTTCTCCATCTTCTTACCCCGGGCCAATTCGTCGACCAGTTTATCAAGGTATCTCGTCTTCTGAATCAACGGATCCTCCAGATCCTCGACGCGATATCCGCAGATAACACCCGTGATCAAGTGGGCGTTCGGATTCAGCTTGGCTTTTTGAAAGAACTCTTGAAAGGTCGCCTCTTTCTCGATCAGTGATTTCAGTTTCTTGTCATCGAGTCCTGTAAGCCAAGTGATGACTTGGTGCAACTCTTTCTTCGTTCGACCCTTCTTTTCAACCTTCGAAAGATAAAGCGGATAGATTGACGCGAAGGTCATCTTTGCAACACGTTCGGCTGTTCCGGGAGGTGGTTGTTTCATCGTAGATAATCTCTTGGCTCAATTTGCAACCAAACGGGTTCATCTGGATCGGCTGGCAAAGTCACCTTCGTCGCATCCAAGAAGACCGTTGGTTGCGTCGGTTTTGATTGCTTCTGAATAAACAAACCGATGTCTTTCTGTTCCGGGACGATCCAACGCTGTTCGATCGGTTGCCCACCATAATTGTTCTTCGCCGGTCGTTTTTGACCGACCTTCTTGTAGTCGATCACGGTGGTGTGCATCGAGAGTACCCGTTCAGCAAACTCTCCATGATTTTCTCCAATCGGTAGCTGGTCTAGCGGCACTTGGTACCAGCCAGATTGATCGAGATCCGCAGGATCGATCGATGAGACTTCGAGTTGCCTTTGATCCAAGCCGATCTGGTGAAGATAAAACGATTGATCGCAAGTCGTCACCAACTCCCAACCCTCAACCTTTGCATTCTCATTTTTGAGTCTTGGAAGAAAACCAACGCGGTTGGGAGATCGACGATCAAAGAAGAGGTCCACTTCGACTTTCAACCCGCCGGGAAAATCTTTGTACTTGGCCGTAAGCTTCAGTCGTTCTGTTGCGTTTTCGATCCGTTTTTGAACAGCGCTGTTGTAGAGAATCCTTACGCTTGGTTCTGCCGGGGTCGAAACGAGCTTTTCCGGCAGAAGCGGCTTTCCATCGACGACTGGTCGCACCGAAACGCTCTGCAATCGATCGGAGATGGTAAGTGTATTTGCGAGCTTGGGTTCCGAAGGAATAACCATTGGAATTAACCCGTTGGAGCCAGGATATCGAACGGGCTCGAATTCGATGCGCGCGCCGTTGCGAAGCCCCCAGTTATTGCTCAGTACGCCGTTTGTAGAACCGATGAAGACTGGAGCGATTGACTCTTTATAGCCACCGGGTGCAAGCCACAATCGAAATCCCTTCGAGTCACATTCATCCGGAACGGAGCCGAGCGAAACGTTCCCCATGGACTCCGAGAACCAGCCGGTCAAAATTTCTAGCGGTTCATTAGCCGGATAGGCGGTCGACAGTGAATTCACAAGGTTGCTTGATGAACTGCTGTTGGATTCGATCCAATCCGGCGGATGTGTAATGTCAATCACAACCTCTGAGTCGATGTAAACAACGAATCTTCGATTGCCGTTCTTCGTTGTCGTTTGTAGTGAAAGCGTGTGCGTCCCGACGGGTAATGATGCGGAGTGAAAGTGTTCGGGGGCTCCCAGGTTGTTGATTCCCTCGGTTGCGAATCGGACTTCCATGTCCTCCGATTCAGGCAAGTAGTACTTCCAGCTTCGTATGCTTTGCCAAACCCATGGAAGTTGCCGGATGCAGAGCTTCTCATCATCCACGACTGACAACTCGGAGGACATCTGCCGTAGCAGACTCAGGCTTTGCTCGACTTCTTTTCGCTCCTCGCCCAAGTAAATGACGGGCAACCAAGCCGCAACAACAAACGTGCAAAGCAGAAGCGTCCTTAAGCGAAATCGAAACACTATTGTGTGTCCTCACCGCTTGAAGGCATCGCTAATATCTCTCCCTTGGCCCAGCGTTCAAAGTCCGATTGCGAGTTGGTATCCATTAGGAAAACGCTAAATCCCAGATACAGATCGACGCCATCTTTGGTCGTTTCGGCCGGTTCTGGAAGACGAAGCCTTGCGAGACAGATGGCATCGTCTGGCGAGAATGATTTTTGCTGCCCAATCTTGAAGGGTTCATCGATCAACAAATCGTCGAATGAATCGAAGGAGTGTGAGTTTCGCAGACGGGTTGTCGAAGCACCCCCGCCCATCGTGAATGTGAAAAGCCAGTCTCCCTCGACATTTAAAATCGCGACGGTTGCGATCGTTTCCGCGGCATCACCCCGAAGTGCAGAAGAACTACTGGAGTTGCCGCCGCGGCGACGCGCGCCTTCTGCAGCGATTAGATGATTATTTGTAACGGTGCACCTGGCGTAATTTGCGGGCAAATAAACGCGATACTGCCAAACGTATCCACTCTGGACACCCGGTGGCAGTTCGACGGCATCCGACTTCACGCGCGTCACGTAAACACGGTCGGGATCTTCGATGTCCAGTTTTCCGAACTCGGCCTCCAGACGATCTCGTTCACGTGACAACTCTCTCAGGTCCATCGAGAGGTACAGAGATCGTCCCAACCCCGAGACGATGAGTATGGAGAGGACCCACGTTCCCCAACCTATTCTGTCTTTCAAACCTCTCTCCAAAGCAGTAATTGATTCGCCCCGCTGGTCATCCTCTCCACGCTTCGTCACGACTCGCGCGGACTTGGTATTCTAACGCTGCGAATTCTACATGTTTGATGCGGAGAGACCCGGGCGGTGACGAGTAAAGAGGAAAAACAGAAGCTCGCCAGTTTTGAGGAGGCTCTCGAACGGTTCATCGCGAGACTCTCCGAAGACAAACATGTGCTCGCGGTTATTTTGGTGGGAAGCCTGACGGAAGAAACGATTTGGAGTCGCAACTCAATCGGGTTGTGGATCGTCGAAGCTGATGGCGTGAGCCGACGACTTCGAAGCGACGGGGAAGATGAGAGGATCTGGCGAGTGCTCTCGGAAGAAGGTGTCAACATTTGGTCCGAGTTGATTCCCCGTTCCAGATTCAAGCAGATGGTGGAAGGATCTTCACGAACCGCGTTCTCCTGCAACCATTTTGCGATTCGGAAGATCGTCTATTGCAGCGATGACTCGATCGCCAAGTGGTTCGAGAACGCCAACTCGGTGGCAACAAAAGATCGAGATCGAGAACTACTACGCTTCAGCGCTTGGACGATTCATTCACAGGAGCATGCCTCACGCAGGCTTCGATTCAAAGACGATTTGGAACTGGCCAAGCAGAATGTGATCGAGGCAGCTCATAGTGTCGCGTACACCGAGATCATTCGCCATGGTGAGATTTGTGAACAAGACGCCATCCACCGCGCTATCGAGCACGATCCTGACCTTTTCCAAATCATCTACCTTGATGTCCTTTCGAAACGTAAGAGCAAGAATGTTTTACAGACATCGCTCGGTTCCATTGACGACTATTTGAAGCAGCATTACGAACAGCATCTGCGTCCACTCTTGGACTTCCTCTCAAATCAGCAACGCGTTGTGCCGCTCTCGGAGATCAGCGACCACTTCGCATTCTCACAAGTTTACCCGTGGCATTTGCTTTCGGCGTGCGATTGGCTGGAACGTCAGAACGTGCTCGAGAAACTGTCCGCACCCTTTAAGTTGACCAAGCGAAGTCATGAAGAGGTCGAAGAACCGGCCTACTTTATGGATAGCTGAGCAGTTATTCGCAGCAAGCCTACTCAAGAGACTCATCCGACAAACGACGGCTCATGCGAACGACGATTGAGGTGCAAGGTGCCCGTGAAAACAACCTTCAGAACGTTGATGTAGAGATTCCTCGTGATCAATTGGTGGTCGTCACGGGTGTGAGCGGGTCTGGTAAGTCATCGCTCGCTTTTGACACGGTGTACGCCGAGGGACAGCGGCGGCTTCTTGCGTCAATGTCGACCTACGCGAAACGCTTCATCGGTCAGATGAAGAAACCCGACGTCGACTTTGTCAACGGACTCTCGCCTGTCGTTTCGATCGACCAGAAGACGATCGGCTCCAACCCGCGATCAACCGTCGGAACGATGACCGACATTTCTGATTACCTGCGGATGCTTTTCGCGACGATGGGGCAACCGCATTGTCCCATCTGCATGGAAGCTCTCGCGATTCGCTCCGTTCACCAAATGGCGGAACACCTTCTCTCATTGCCTGACGGAACCGAAGTCGAAGTCCGGGCACCCGTTTTCAAGATTCACGGGGAAGACTATGAGTATTTGTTCGAACAAATTCGTATGAATGGCTATCGGAGAGCCAGAATCGACGACCAGCTCCGTGATCTTGGTGACAACCTCAAGATCGAAGAAGACGAAGATCACGAGATCGAAGCGATCGTCGATCATTTCGTTATCCGGCGTGGTATTGACCAGCAAATCGTGGCCTCACTCGAACACGGGCTCAAGCTGGGCGATGGGCTCCTAAGCTTTCATCTTTTGAAACCGAAACGACTTTCGGCGAAGCACAAGAAGTTCTTTGAGGGTTTTGGCTGCAAAAAACATCGAGTCGTTGCCGGCTCCATGAATCAATCGCAGTTCACTTTTAATGACCCATCTGGCGCCTGCCCAACGTGTGCCGGGATTGGGACATCGATGAGGGTTCATCCAAAATTGCTTGTTCCGGATCCAACACGCTCGCTCAATGACGGTGCTTTCGTTAAAGCGGCAATGAACAACACGCATGACAGCTGGGGCGGAAGAATTTTGCACAGCCTGTCGGCGAAATACGGATTCAGCTTGGATACGCCATTCGAAGAGCTCTCTGATCATCACGTTGATCTGCTTCTCCATGGGACGAAGGGAGAAAAATTCAAGGTCGTTTTACCACCGAAGGCGAAACAGGGACGCCAACATGAGGGCAAGGAAATCAAGTTCAACGGTGTCGTCCATCAGCTCGAGCATCAGTACCACTGGTACCGAAAACAGGGCAACTCCAGCGCGGGCATGGAAGAGTATCTCAAGAAGGTGATGGTCGAGTTCGATTGTCCGGAATGCGGTGGGGCTCGGCTGAAACGTGCAAGACGTCTCGTCACCGTGCAGGGTCAAAATTTACATGAGATCGGAGAAATGCATCTCGCCGAACTTCTGGCGTTCTTAAAAACCATCAAATCGCAGGCCCGGCATCGTGCCGTCGCAAAGATCATTCTGAAGGAGATCTCGACGCGACTGGAGCTGCTGATCGCGATCGGGCTGGACTACCTTAACCTGAACCGCGGGTCCTCCACTCTCTCAGGCGGTGAATCGCAACGCATTCGACTATCCTCGCAGATCGGTTCCGGCTTGATGGGAATGCTCTACGTCTTAGATGAACCCAGCATCGGCCTGCACCCAAAAGACAATGTCAAGATGATTGACACGTTGAAGCGTCTGCGAGACTTGGGCAATACGGTGATCGTCGTTGAGCACGATGAAGACACGATGCGCGCTGCGGATCACCTCATCGAGATCGGCCCGGGACCGGGTGTTCATGGTGGGACGATCGTCGCCAACGGTCCACTGAAGTCTGTACTCAAAAGCACAACGTCGATCACGGCTGACTATTTGAACGGAACCAAGCAAATCTCTACGCCCGCGAAGCGACGCGAACCGAGCGGGAAGTTTCTTTCAATCTCAGGCGCTCGACACAACAATCTGAAAAACCTTGATGTCGAAATTCCGTTGCAGCAGTTCGTTTGCGTTACCGGCGCATCGGGATCCGGAAAGAGTTCGCTCATACACGAGACACTGCAGAAACATCTCTATAGTCTGCTTCATGACAGCCGAGTCCTCGCCGGCGATCATGACTCGTTGACCGGCGAAGAACACGTCAGCGACGTCATCAACATTGATCAGGCTCCAATTGGTCGAACCTCGCGTTCGAATCCCGCGACCTATATCGGAATCTATGACTCGATTCGAAAGCTCTTTGCCGAGACCGAAGCCGCGAAAAAACGCGGGTTCACGGCGTCGACGTTCAGCTTCAACGTCAAGGGGGGACGGTGCGAGGAATGTGCGGGCGAAGGAGCCATCACCACTCAGCTGTCTTTCATGCCGGACGTGGAGGTCATTTGCCCGACTTGCAAAGGCATGCGTTACGCCGCTGAAACATTGGAAGTGGAGTATAGAGGTAAGAGCATTGCCGAGGTGCTGGAGATGTCGATTGAGGAAAGTGTCGACTTCTTTTCCGACCAAAAGACCGTGGCGAGAAAGATCCGGTCACTTCACGAACTCGGGCTGGGCTATCTCAAACTCGGCCACCCGTCCACGATTCTTTCCGGGGGCGAAGCACAGCGTGTCAAACTGGCGTCGGAGCTGGGGAAATTGAAACGGGGAAAACACAACCTCTACATTCTCGATGAACCCACGACGGGGCTTCATTTTGCGGACATCGACCGATTGCTCGATAGCCTGAATCAACTGGTCGACAACGGACACACCGTTGTTGTCATTGAACATAATCTCGACGTCATCAAAACCGCCGATTACGTCATCGATCTGGGGCCCGACGGCGGACATGCCGGAGGCCAACTGGTCGCGGCGGGAACGCCAGAAGAAATCGCGGCTTGCAGGAAATCCCATACGGGAAAGTTTCTGAAAGCCCATCTATGAGATGACTTCCGGTCCGAACGTTGACACGTCAAATCTCGCACTTCAATCCAGAAGAGACCCGCTTGATCGAACGGAACCAAACTGATCTTCCCAGTTTCCCGCGGTTTCCCTATTGTTTCACGCAATCGGCGAAGCAACGCCGCGAAGAGAATTCATCATTCCCATGGAAGGGATGTCCGATGAGATATCGCGAGTATCGGCCAACCAACACCTATCCGGGTCAGACCGCCGGAACGCACCGAGCCGTTGTCTCAGGAATGCCGGCCGACAATCGTCAACTGATCGAGGAGATCGGTCGACTGAGAGGTTTGCTGGCAAATCAAGAGACTCAATCAAGTCGACAAATTCAATCGGTACGTGAAGCTGAGCGTCGACGTTCGATCACGTTCAAACACAGAATTGAAGAGCTAGTTTCGAAACTTCGGCGTGAAGCCTCTGAAGCGAAGTCCGAACTATCTTCAATCAATAAGTCGCACGCCGAATCGACCAGCAAACTTGAATCCGAGATCAGCAAACTCAAACAGGAACTCCAAAACATCGCCGCTGCGGCATCCGAAGAACAAAAGAATTCTGCCGAGCGATTAGAACGAGACCGTGCCCATCACGAACGAGAACTTGCTCAACTCAAAGAATTGTTGAAAGCCGAAAAGAATCGGGCAACGGAAGAATCACACCGGCATCGATTATTGTCTCAACAGAATGTTCAATGGAGACGTTCTCAAGCCGCAACGGTGAAGCTTGCGGAAACGCTCGAGCAACTCGGACTCAGTTGCCGCGCTGACGCGGACGAACTCCGCATCAGCCACGAGGGATTAGCGAAGGACTATGAGAGCCTCGTGCACGAATCCTTGCACTACCAATCCGATGCGGAAGAATCCATCACCCGGCTTCGTGATAAGGCTTCGTTGCTGGAATCGGACCACCTAGACCTTGAACTCATCTGCGAGTCATTAGACCAGTGTATCGACGAGAGAGACGCTGAGATTGATGAGCTGACACATCAGCTTGATGGCGTTTTCGAATCCTCGCGAATCAATGAACGGTACTTCGAAGCGACTGCACAAGAGTTGCGTCAACAAGTGGATTTCGTTGAAGCTCAGCTCGTCGTCGCGCTTGCGGAAAAATCATCACTCGCCGAATCCATCGCGAAACTGCGAACCGAAGCCGACGATTTCGACGCATCGCTTTTCGCAAAGGACCAAGAAGTCGCCGCAACCAAGCGACAGTGCAACGAAGCTCAATCGCAGGTCGATTTGCTTCGCCGTGAGAATGCTGCACTTGGTCAGAATGTCACGGAAATTCGGGAATGCCTTCGCAAACAAAAACAAGCGTTTGATGAAGCGAAGCTGGAAGGCGAACAATCCGCGTCGAATTGCCAGACACTCGAGCGTCAGTTGACCGAACTGCAGCGAGAAAAGACGGCACTCGACAACGACTTGCGTCAATTCGAGACCTCGGCCCGAGCCGCTGAAGCAAACGCACTTCTTCAAGCAAATGAGTCAGAGCAACTATTCCTCGTTCGACTAGAAGCTTTAGAGTCTGAGTTAAGCGAGCAGAGAACTCTCAACGAAAAGCAACTTAGCGATCATCAGCGTGAGCAGGAAAACTGGCGAGAACAATTCACTCAGCTGCAATCCAAGGTTTCCGCATCGGAGAATGAGGCACGCGGTTTCCAACAAAGAGTCGATCACCTAAGAGGCGAACTCGAGTCTTCTCAGGCTGACGCGCGAGCCCTCACGGATCAGGTCGCAACCCATGCCAATACTCTGCGCCTCAACACGGAGGAACACCAGCGTCAGCAGCAGATGATTGAAACGCTGCAGCACGAGAAAGAACAAGCCGAACAGCGCCTTGCCTCCGCTGAGGAGCGACTACTTGAATCAAGGTCGGAAGCCGCTCTTATCGACAGGGTGCAGGAAAAGGAACCTCCTCGCGGGGAGGAAGACGCCGAGGAACTTCGAAAAGCCATCGAAGTCGACGTGGAGGGGTTGTGGACCCGCAAAATCGGCATCTTGCAGCAGCAGATGATTGTCCAGCGCGAGCGTGATCACCAAAGCGTTGTGGTGCTCCGGGAGAAGTTGCGAGAACGCGAAGACCAACTCGCAGTGGCTCAGTCGAACTACGGCTACTTGATGGAAGAATACCGCGAGAATCGTGACGTGCTCTTGCGGGCTCTCGGCGATCTGGAGGAATCTCGGTCGGATCATCCGCCACGGGAAGAAGTCAAACGATTGACCCGAGAGCTAGCGGTTCAGCTCGCCGATGCCGCGAGGGAGCGCGAGGAGCTTGCCTCGCGAATCGCTTCGCTTCACGAACTGCGAACCCGCCGGGCGGCGTAGACGTCACCTATGCGATGTCGTCGCATCCAACCGTCGTCGATGTTGGCGGCATGCGATTCCCCGATCAAGAGCTATGGTTTAGCTTCGGAATCAGGCACGCCGAGTCCGTGCTGACCGAGTGGACGTCCGGTGTAAAATGGTCTGAGAATCCGGGTATCTACGTTATCCGTGGTTTTCGTCGAGTCCGTCTCAGGTCCTGCAACCTGATCCCTCCCGCAATCCGATGCCTCCGCCGTGTTGGAAACGCTTCACAAAATCTCCGTCACCTGCTTCTTCAGCAGCTACGTCGTCGCACTGCTTCTGGAGTTGACTCGTTTCATCTCGTCGAACCGGCTGCGAGTCCCGGCCGTCGTCGGCATGATGGTGATCGGAGTTTTTACTCACGTCAGTTTTTTGTTTTTGCGTGTCATCGATGCCGCATCCGCGAACGAGTCGGGTCTTTTGAGTAGCTGGGCGGAGTGGTCGTTGCTGCTGGCACTTCTAGTCGCCGTACTGTTTCTGTTCCAATACATCCAGCGTAGCGATACGATCATTAGCTTCTTTTTTCTGCCCCTTATTTTGGCGATCATCGGCGTCGGAATTAAAGTCGGCGGCTGGGAGCAATTCACCCGTGATCAAGCTGTCAACGTTTGGCGTTCGACGCATGGTCTCGCAATGATGGTCGGAACCTGTGCCGTTTTGGTCGGTTTTCTTGTCGGCGTCATGTATTTGGTGCAGTCCTGGCGTCTCAAAAAAAAGCGTGCCGGTTCTCGAACGTTTCGACTACCCACTCTCGAAACGTTGGACCGAGCCAACCGCCGTTCGTTGATCGTCAGCACGGCCGCTGTTGCGATTGGCGTCGTCGCGGGGTTGATGATGAATCTCAACCAATTTGACCGGATCGCTTGGACCGATGGAGGGATTTTGCTTAGCTTCGTGCTGTTTCTATGGCTGGTCGGTGCAACCGCGACGGAGTTCCTCTACACGCCGGCGAGCCGCGGCCGGAAAGCGTTCTACATGACGCTGGCGAGCCTCGGATTCTTGGTGCTCGCGCTCCTGGGCATCATGTTCTCATCGCACGGGGTGAGTTGATGAAGCTGCAGATGATTGGATGCAGCCATCACGAAACGGCAGTTGAGTTTCGAGAACGGGTTGCATTTTCCAGCGAGCAGATCAGCGGCGCCCTCGATGCGTTCCGCAGCCGCTTCCCCAAAGGCGAGCTGGTGTTGCTGAGCACCTGCAATCGGACAGAGCTTTACACAACCGATGACGATGGTGAAATTGATCGCGACGCCGTGGTTGCATTCTTGGCCGAGCAACACGACCTGAGCTTCGATGTTGTTGTTGACCAGATGATCCATCGCAGCGGCGCCGAAGCGGTCGAGCACTTGTTCACGGTCGCCTCCAGCTTGGACAGCATGGTGGTCGGCGAGTCGCAAATTCTTTCGCAAGTCAAACAGGCTTACCGGATGGCGAGTGAAACCGGATCGGCGGGTCCGCTGACGCACGCTGTCTTTCAGGCTGCCAATCATGCGGCCAAGAGGGTGCAGACCGAAACACAGATTCACCGCCGTCGTGTCAGTGTTCCCAGCGTTGCCGTCGGAGAGGTTGTTCCTGAAGTCTTCGACTCCTTGATCGGGAAGCAGGTGTTGATTTGCGGTGCCGGAGAAATGGGCGAAGAAACGATTCGCTACCTGCAACAAGCCGGCGCGAACAAGATCATGGTGCTCAACCGCAGCCCCGAACGCTCGAGAGAACTTGCTGAACGATTCGGAACGGATCACGCGCCCTGGGAGACCCTACAAAATCAACTCATCAAGGCTGATTTGTTGATCGGTACAACCTCGTCGCCCGAACCCATACTCACGCGATCGCAACTTGATCGGCTCTTGCCATCCCGTCGTGATCGCGTGCTGTTGATTCTTGACCTAGCCGTTCCTCGAGACTTCGATCCCGCCTTGGATGAAATTCCGACGTGTTACCTCTATCAGATCGATGACCTGCAAGCGGCCTGTCAGCGCAATCGGCACGAACGGGAGAAAGAGTGGCCGAAAGCACAGCGAATCATTAGCGAAGAGACCAAGCGGCTGCTGACGGATCTGAATCACCAGGCTACCGGTCCGGTGATCAAGAGACTGCGCGACCAAGCTCAGCAAATCAAGAAAGATGAGCTCGATCGTCTTTTTCCAAAGCTGCAGGCTTTGGGTGGTGAACCGGCGATCGAAAAGGAGATCGAAAAATCACTCGATCGACTGATCAACAAACTTCTCCACCCGCCGCTATCTTCACTCAAAGAAGACGCAGCCGATGGCCACCAGAAAGGTCTTGTCAAAGCACTCAGAGAGCTGTTTCGATTGGATTAGGCGCAAAACCATTTGCGAACTGGTGTGAGGCCGGCGGCTTTCTCGCGTGGCGTGACGCACTACCCTGGGACGTGGCTCGGTACGATCAGAACGGGGTGTGGACTGCGCCGAATTTTGTCTTGGACGAATCCCTGTCCGAATCGGTCGTCCACTTCGATCGGCAACACGAGCAGAACTTTATCGTTGCTTTGGAGCGGATTTGGCGGCGCAACTTCACCCGCTTGTGGGCGGAGGTGATAGGACTTTCCGAGTGCCGTCGCCGTCTTTGCCATGGCTCCATGAAGCGACTGATGGGTCTTCGTCAGAGCTTCGGTGAAGGCTTCAGAATCCAAGGATCCCGGCCCCGAGACTGCCTCCACGATGGACCGGATGTTCTCGTATTGCTCCTTCTCCACAACCAAGTTCAGCGTCACGGTACCGCCATCGGCTGAGAAACCGAACGCCCACGCCGCTGCCTTGCGGGAGACGTCGCACTCGGCACCCACGATCACCGAGATGGTGCCGCAACTATCGCCGAACGGCTGATCGGGACGGCGCATCACCAGCATCGGGACTGGACAACGCGAAAGCAGCACATCGATGACCGTGCCGGCGCTGTCGGCGCCGACCGTCTCGAAGTCTCGTTGGAATGGACAGGGAACAATCAAAAGGTCGACTTGATGCTTTCCGAGTGCCGCCAGGATCATCTCGTACGAGTCACCGCGCTCACGCTCGAGCGGCCGCGCTCCGGAAACTTCATTGATCACCGAAGTCGTCAGGTCATCCGATTCGGCCAATTCTCCTTGCCTCGCGTCGAGCAACAGTGACTCGACGTTGAATCGCGCTCGGAGATCTTTCGCCGCCGCAATGGATGTCGCATCCTGCGACGAGCCGTCCAGTGCGACCAACACTCGTGCCGGACGAATGGGGCTAATCGCCGGCGACGAACCGACTTGGGACTTTTCAAACATTCGCATCGAAGCATCAACTTCGCGGCCAAGATCGTCTGAGTCGGAACCGACCATGTTTGGCTCTTCGGGAAAGGGGAGGAAGAAGTAATGGGATGACGGAACACCAATTTGTCAAAGTCAGATTTTAGGATTGAGCTGCACGGCGATAGCCGCGGTTCCTACCCGAAAGTTGCTACCCGAAATCCGCGGCTATCGCCATTCGGCTCTGGTAGCACGAACCCAAATTCAAAATCTGACGGTGCACTATTGAAGTTTATTCCCGTCAATTGGTCACGAACAAGATCTTCGGGATTGCGATGAAACCGCTTGAGATGCTAGTCGGTCGACCTGGCGAAGATGTCTTCCAACGGAGCCCTGAACTAGGCGAATTCGATGAATCCAGTCCATTTATCCGTCAAGTCGGTTTTGTTGTTGATCGCGGTTGTCGGAACGTGCAGCTGCACGCAGAACGCCTCGGCACAAATCACCGTGACACCTTCCAGCCAATCGGCGATCCGTGTCTCACCAACCACGACGCTGTTCGATTTCTTGGTCAATCGCCTCAGGGCAACAAGTGCCGATCAGCAGACGTACGTACGGGAAGTCGTCCGTTTGGTGGAACAGCGACGACTTGAGAAACGGCTCGTGCTGGCACTTGAACGCTACTCGCGTCGGAAAAACCCGTTTTTTCCGCTTCCAATTTACGAGCGTGCGTTGCGGGTGGAGGCCGCGAAACGTGGTGTCACCGTTCCACTGTTAAGCGAAATTGTTGCGCGAAGCGGTGCGACGGCATCGCGAGCTGTACGCGATAGCCGTATTCGGTAGCGGACCAACGAATCGAGTTGCCTTGCAGACCCGGGTCGTGAAAACCTCGGGCCTCACTCTTTGAATCTTTGAATGCTAGAGTGAGTCGATGAGCGCTCAAGAACCAAATCAGGACCCGGCACGATCGGTTCGTAACGCCGGCGATCAAACCATCGCCAACTACGCCGATTGGATGGTCACCAATGCGGCTTCGCATCTTTTGCGGACGGCAAAAAAGTCGGGGATCACCGCACGACTGCGAGAGCGTCAGCACACGCTCGATGAGCTTTGCGAACAACTAAAGCTGGACGCCGAAACGACCGCGCTCGTACTTGATTGTTTGATTTCCATCGGATTTGTGGAGCAGTATGGAGACGACTTTGCACTAGCCCGTGCGGGACATTTGTTGTGCGAGCACGACATGGATTTGGGCGACGCGATTTGGGAATCGCTACCCGCGCGTCTGGCGAACATCGATGTTGCCGAAGTCCATCAAAACGATGAAATGCCGCAGGGTCCGTCCAGCGGCTCGATGGCGACTTCAAACTATCGCAGCCGGGTCGCATCGACGCAGTGGATTCACACGTCGGCAGCGATGCAGGCGGCCGAAATGCTGGACGATGGTACGCCCGTGCAATCGGTGCTTGATGTCGGATGTGGCGCCGCCGTCTGGAGCTGTGCCTACTGTCATCGAAAGCCGGACGTTGCGACCGTCGTCGCGGTGGATGAAGAATCGGTATTGCCGATCGCGAGAAAAACGGTTGAGTCGATTGAACTGGGATCTCGCTACAAATGGGTCACTTTAGAGCCCCGAGAGTTTGCTCAGGCCACACTGGAGGATGCCCCCTTTGACATCGCATTTCTGCCTCAGGTGCTGACCGGATACTCGGATTCGGACGCTGAAAAACTGCTCACAGCGACTCGGCAAAGCATCCGGCCCGGCGGAAAAGTCGTCATTCCGGATGCTTACGTGGGTCCCGGTGGAGCCGGATTGGATGAATTGACCGCCAGGCTGGTCATACGACTGCTCACCAACAGTGGTCGAGTCCGCGACCTGAAGTCGTTTCAACAGATGCTGGTCGATTCAGGGTTTGAGAAGATTCAATTCAGTTTTTTGGCGGCAAGTCGTGGTGGTTTGGGGATCGTCGTGGCTTCGGTTCCGGAATGAAATAACCGGCGAAAGACATGACAAAATCGGAAACGAGGATTGACGGAAACGGCCGGCCACTCCTACTCTACCGGGCCAAAATTTGCGTAAATCCAAATCGATCCCCGCGCCAGCAACTGAATCAGCATGGCTGTCCCCAAGCGAAAACACAGCAACAGTCGAACCGGCAAACGCCGCAGCCACGACCGCGTCAAAAAAGTTCAAATTGGATATTGCCCGGAATGCAATAAGCCGGTCCCGACTCACACCGTCTGCCCGGACTGTGGCTACTACATGGGCCGCGTCCTCATCAAGCCGCGCGAAGAGTAAGGTTCCGAGGGAGCATCCCGTGGTCCAAGGTTTGCTGAGATTGGGATGCTTGATTGGGCTTGAATGAAAGGCGCACTCGCATAATGGATGTCTCTTCCGCCGCCATCCTTTTCCCCGGCCAAGGCGCACAAGCCGTTGGAATGGGAAAATGGCTTTTCGACGAATTTCAACTCGCGAAGGAACTCTTTTCGACGGCCAATGAGGTTCTCGACTACGACTTGGCTGAGCTATGTCACTCCGGTCCCGACCAGAAGCTGAACGCGACGGAATTCAGTCAGCCTGCGCTATTCACCGTCGGCATCGCCGCGGCCCGAGTCCTCGCCGACCACCAGCCGGAGCGGATCTCTTGCATCAAGGCCGCCGCCGGCTTGAGTCTCGGCGAATACACTGCAGTTTGTTTTGCGGGTGGACTCGAATTTGAAGATGCTCTTCGGCTCGTTCAACGCCGCGGCAAAGCCATGCAGGCCGCTGCCGATGCGGTAGAAAGCTCAATGGCCAGTGTGATCGGAATGGAACTCGAGCCGCTTCGCGAACTCTGCGAATCGACACGCGAGGTTGACGAAGTTCTCCAGCCAGCGAATCTGCTCTGTCCTGGCAATATCGTCGTCAGCGGGCATCGCACGGCAGTCGAACGTTTACAGACCGCCGCGATCGAAGCAGGAGCAATGAAAGTGGTGCCACTGACCGTCGCCGGCGCCTTTCACACTTCCTTGATGCAACCCGCGGTTGAGTCGTTAAAGGAAGCCCTGGAAGAGATGCCGATTCGCGACACGAGGTTGCCCGTCTACAGCAACGTTGATGGGGCTCCGCACCAGAACGCCGCCGAAATCCGCGAGCTGCTCAGCCGGCAGGTCACCCAGCCCGTCCAATGGGAAGCTTCCGTTCGCCGCATGGTGGACGATGGAATCGAGGGCTTTTTGGAAGCCGGAACCGGACGCGTGCTCCGCGGGACGCTGAAACGTATCTCCCGCAAGCTTCCCTCCGATGGGTTCGGCGACGGTTGACCACTGATTCCGGCGCCCCTGGATTTCATCGCTCCAGCCGCATGCAACTTCCGAACAACGAGATCGAACGACATGGATTTGAAACTCAGCTCTGACCTCTCCGGGCAGATCGCCATCGTGACGGGTGCTTCCCAAGGCCTTGGAAAAGCGGTGGCTTTAGGACTTGCCGCGAATGGTGCGATGGTCGCCTGCGTGGCTAGAAACGCCGAAAAACTGGCCGCGGTGGTAAGCGAAATTCAAGCCGCTGGCGGTAAAGCGGCCGCGGTTCCCTGCGATGTAACGGATCGTGAGGCGACCGATGCGGCGATCAAGAAAATTGCGGAAGACCACGGTCGCTTGGATATCCTCGTGAACAACGCCGGTATCACACGCGACAAGACGATGCGGGGCATGAGTGACGAGGAGTGGGACAGTGTCATCTCGACGAACCTCACCAGTTGCTTCGTCTGTTGTCGGGCTGCCGCCGGGATCATGCGGAAGAAGAAATATGGCCGGATCATCAACATGGCCAGTGTTTCCGGCTTGATCGGCAATCAAGGCCAAGCAAACTACTCGGCGAGTAAGGCTGGCATGATCGGCATGACGCGGACGATGAGCAAGGAGCTGGTCAACCGAGGCGTGACGTGCAACGCCGTGGCTCCGGGATTCATCGCAAGTGAAATGACGGAGTCGATGCCGGTCGGAATCCTCGACGAAGTCGTCAAGGCGATCCCCGCCAAACGAGTCGGAGAGCCCGAGGAAGTCGCCGCAGCCGTATTGTTCCTCGCCTCCCCTGCGGCCGGATACATCTCCGGCCAGACGATCGTCGTTGACGGGGGGATGACGGGATAGATCCCCGCAGCACCCCGCCATATTGACGTCTTTTGCTAGTTTCCCCTATCTTTCTGCCGAAACACAAAGGCAGCCTGAGGCTCTGGTCCGGGATGCCCGAAATGCCTTCCGGACGACTACCGACCGGGAAATTGACTGTCGCGGGCGCGGCGTCCAGTTCCTGCTTAAATTATCAAACCCGCCATCACCCACTTGGAGAATGCTCATGGCTACCGTCGAAGAACGCGTGGTCGATATCGTTGCTGAACAACTTGGCGTCGAGAAAGACAAGATCACTCGCGAAACCTCTTTTGTGAATGATCTCGGAGCCGATTCGCTCGATACGGTCGAACTGGTGATGGAGCTTGAAGAGGAATTCAACATCAGCATTCCCGATGAAGCTGCGGAGAAAATCCAGAAAGTGGGTGAGGCTGTCGAATTCATCGAAAACGCGAAAGGCGATGACGCCTAAGTCCTCCACGTGAAAACGTGGTCCAGCGTCCGACGACGCAAGACTTACTCACGTTCACCCTGATTGGATGCCGCTCGAAAAGGATGGTGACTGGGTCGGCTGACCCCGTCAGACTCCGTTTCAAGCGGCATTTTTTGTTGCCACTTTTGAATTTGGTCCCAGGCAATCATGACCGAAACTGCAGCCAATCATTCGACGTCTCCGAGTGTGTTGAAAGGCGACCGCCGTGTCGTCATCACTGGGATCGGCGCGGTTACACCGCTTGCAACCGACGTCGACGAATTCTGGCAAAGACTGACGGCCGGCCACAGTGGTGTCGGTCCGATCACGATCGTCGATACGAAAGAGTATAAGGTCCACTTTGCCGGTGAAGTGCGTGACTTCGATCTCGGCGAAGTCGCGGACGCTCGTGAAGCAAAACGCTTGGACCGCTTTACCCAGTTCGCGGTGCACGCCGGCTACCAAGCCGTCCATGATTCCAAAGTTGACTTCAACGAGATCGACCGAACACGTTGTGGCGTCATCCTCGGTAGCGGCATCGGTGGCTTGGTCGAGATCGAGAACCAGATCGAAAAAATGCTGACGAAGGGCCCTTCCAGAGTCAGCCCGTTCACCGTTCCGAAGATGATGCTCAATGCCGCCGGAGGAACGCTATCGATCACCTATGGCTTGAAGGGCCCCAACTTTGCCGTCGCCACCGCTTGCGCAAGCGCGACCAACGCAATGGGTGAAGCACTGCGCAGCATCCGCCTCAATGAAACCGATTTGGTGATCACCGGCGGCAGCGAAGCGGCACTGACTCGCATGGGATTGGCGGCGTTTCAAAACATGAAAGCTTTGTCGACACGAAACGAGGAACCCACTAAAGCGAGCCGCCCCTTTGACGTGGGACGTGACGGATTTGTGCTCGGCGAAGGCGCCGGCGTCTTGGTATTTGAAGAACTCGAACACGCCAAGGCACGCGGCGCGACCATCTATGGCGAAGTACTGGGCTACGGGACGACCAGCGATGCGGGACACATCACGGCACCGGATCCCGACGGCACGGGTGCCTCGGCCGCGATGTCGCTTGCACTAGCTGACGCTGAAGTAAAGCCCGAAGAGATCGATTACATCAACGCTCACGGGACAAGTACGCCGCTTGGAGACAAAGCGGAAACAACCGCGATCAAGAAAGTGTTCGGAGATGCCGCTTACCAAATGAGTGTGAGTAGCACCAAGAGTTCTCTCGGGCACTCGCTGGGGGCCAGCGGCGGAATCGAAGCGGTAATCCTTTGCAAGACCATTGCATCCGAAACGATCGCGCCAACGATCAATTTGGATGATCCAGACCCCGAATGTGATCTCGACTATACGCCAAACGAAGCGAAATCAAAGAGCGTCAAGATTGCGATGAGCAACAGCTTCGGGTTCGGTGGACATAACGCCTGCATTGTCGTTGGCAAGTACGAAGGCTAGTCGTATCGTTCTCGGAAGAACATGACGCAAGCCAGCTAAGTGCGGCTGATGATTGACCAGTAGAGCTTGGCCATGCCCGCACGCAAATCGAAACGTTCCGCATTCGTCCGAGGCCCGCTCCTCGAAGACGAAGAGTACGTGGAGCAGGCTCACCTCTACGAACTGCTGCATGAACGATCCGGTGGTGACTTTCCGATTCAAGAACTCTTGGAGCAACTCGGACACGAGATTCTCGCGACCACGCGTCTGCCGATGGCCATGGACTACCTACTCACGGAAGTTCGCCATTCAGGTTTGTTGGGCCCGGCGATGCAACAGCTTTCACATTACTTCACGCCTTTTCAGACCTTTCTCATTGACCAAAGCGAGCTCGATACGGGCCGCTTCATGATGAACACGGCGTTTAAGATCATGGAGGCCGAAGCGAAGTATCGCGTCGCCGGCGCAACGCCCGCAGGTATGTTCTTCTATCAGTTTGAAGTCCTCTGTCGAAACCGGCTGAACTACGATAAAGGTTTGGTAGCGGTCAGCGGCGACCCCAGCTACGAAGACTCTTGGAGCCGATGGATCCTGAACCTGCGCGCACAGATCGGACTGGTCGACTTTGCCGACCTGATCTTTCTTTCCAGCGAGTACTACCAAGAGAAACTTAAGCAGGCCGGCGAGTCCGATGAGGGGCGCGGGCCATTTCTATTCGGATTGAAAGAAGGCCGAATCGCTTTTGCAAATCGCCGCAAAGATCCGCTTTATCTTTTCAGCGCCCTGCAGCGGCACCTGAACTATCCGACCGTTCCGAAACCGCAGCCTATCGACGAGACGCAAGAGATCATTCCCCAACTCGCCAGGCGGATGGAGCGACTTGAGGCTCGGATCCAGTTGATGGAAGAAGAGCGTCGTGCTTCATTGGATATCACCAAATTCTATGAGAAGAACAAGCACAGACTACAACTTCCGGGAGAAGAAGCATGACGAACTTCGACGTGTTCAACGGAGATGCCGATGGGATTTGTGCTTTGCACCAACTGCGTTTGGCGGAGCCTCGCGAGAGTCGGCTCATCACCGGAGTCAAACGTGATATTCAGCTCTTGAAACGCGTCGATGCAAAGAACGGTGACCGCGTGACCGTTCTCGACATTTCACTCGACAAGAATCGCGAAGAACTCGGACGCGTCTTGGACCACGGCGCGAATGTAGTTTACTTCGACCATCATTATGCGGGCGAGATCCCGACGTCTGAGAACCTAGAAACGCACATCAACACGGACGGTGACGTGTGCACGGGGTGGCTGGTGAACCAACACCTCAATGGAGCGTTTCTGCCGTGGGCGGTGACCGCTTTATTCGGTGACAACTTGTATGATGCTGCAGCCAATGCCGCCGCGCCACTTGCTCTCAATGACGACCGCCTCCTTGAGCTCAAGCAACTGGGTACGTTGTTAAACTACAACGGATATGGGAGCTCACTGGAAGATCTCTTTTTCGCACCCGATGATCTCTACCGCCGCGTCCGATCTTACGAAGACCCTTTCGAATTCATCGCATGCGATGACGCGTATGAGAGACTCTCCTCGGGCTACCAGGAAGACATGCGTCGGGCAACGGAGATCGAACCGACGCGTGTTTCAGCGGACTACGCGGCCTTTCTCTTTCCGAACGAGCCGTTCTCAAGACGTGTGAGTGGCGTCTACAGCAACCAATTGGCTCGCGAACATCCAAACCGCGCCCATGCCTTGTTGAGTCTGCTTCCTACGGGTGACTATTTGGTCAGCGTTCGGGCTCCACTCGCAACGAAATCAGGTGCGGACGACCTGTGCCGACAGTTTCCAACCGGCGGCGGTAGAAAAGCCGCCGCGGGTGTCAATCAGTTACCATCATCAATGCTCAACGACTTCCTAAACGCTATGCAGGAGCAGTTTGGATCATAGGAAGCTTGGCGACTTACACGCGCTTCCTTTGTCGTAGCCACTGAATTTGTCCCAGATGGTGCGCTCCGTGCCAAGCGTAGTAGGCCAGTGCTGACTCGAGCGAATTCGTTTCATTGGTCTCGGGATGTAAGAAGCAACGTCCGAATTGATCGTCCGTGAGCGTTGACAAGAGCTGGCACCAACGGGCATGTAGACCGTCAATCAATTGAATCGAGGGTGTCACGTCGCCGGAGCGTGACTCAACCAAATCCGACCACAGTCCTTCGTCATACGCTTTGATCATCGGTGTATCCTCAGTCAACGCCCACTTGAATCGCACATAGCTGTTGAGATGACTATCGGCGATGTGATGCACGATCTGCCGAATCGTCCAGTTGCGATACTTCTCATCGAGCTGAGAGTCGCCGAGTCCTTGGACTCCCGCTCGCAACTCTCTCGGATATCGGCCGAGTTGTGCGATGCAATCTCGACGCCGGGAAGGGCCTAGAGGTTCGGAAACGAACGGACCGACAGGAAACCTTGGAGGATCATCATCCATTGCGAAGCTGCTTTGAAAAGGCGTAAAAATGAAGGAGGCCGAACGAGGACATAGGTATTTTCAGCGACGCAGCGAGGAGCTTGCTAGACTGCGCGTCCCCCCCTCCCCAACGGCTGATCGAACCTCTAATGTCCCAAATCCGATTTCAATGCGGAAGCTGTCCGCAAGAGATGCTCGTTGCCTCTTCCGCACGCGGAAAAAAAGTACGTTGTCCAAAGTGTGAGACGCTGGTCACCGTACCCATTCACGACACAAGACAATCCTCAGCTGCGGCTACACAACCGAAGCAATCGAAACAGGTTAATCGACCACAAACGTCCGAGACGAAACCATCGAAAGCAACTGTCGTCTCGTGTTCCGAGTGCGACACCAAGATGTCGGTGAAGTTACTTGATCGACCGTCCGTGGCGAAGTGTCCCAAATGTGGTGCGAACGTACGGCTTCCCGCAAGTACGGATTCCGGTTCTCAGAATCTCGGTCAACCAAAAGCGAAAGCGAAAGCGACAACGAAACCTTGCGCGAAGACTCGAACTCCACAATCGAAGGCTATTGATGTCCCGAGTCCTCAAATTGCGGAGCCACTGGTCGAGAACGCACTCGACTTCTCAGCTCCCGCGTTCGAATCGACGCTTCCGAAGACCTCGCCGTCGCCCATTTCTGCAAGAAGAACGGCAAAGGGCTCTACAAGCCAAAAGAGTTTCCTTGAATGGTGCAAGGCAAACCGACTGATCGTGGCGATTGGACTGATCAATATTGTTGCACTGCTGATCGGTCTCTTTCACCAACCGATGCTTCAGCTTTGTCTCTTCCAAATTCCTTCCGGGGCACTGTTCGCGGCGTTGCTCTTCCTGCCTCGTAAACACTTGATGAAACGTTTGTTTGATCGATACAAGGCCAGGGCAGCAAGTCTGGGCGCGGGCGGAGTTGCCTTAGTCGGCGCGGCAATCATTGCGCGCATCGTCCTAAGAAGCATGCGACAAGGAGGTGGTTTGAACGCTTCCGTCATCGTCGGCATGTTGCTCGTCTTCGTCACTTTCTGGGCCGTCGTGATTGGATTTGCTTACTTGTGGAAGCAGTTCGGCATCTTTCGAGTTCTTGCTTGGACGTACACGGTCCAGCTCTGCTTTTTGACGCTGTCGATCGCCGTAACTGGCGCGGCGGAAGCGAAGCGTGATGCGGATTCCGATCGACGTATCGCCGAACTACAGCGGTCCGCAGAAGAAGCCGCCGAACGCGCCGCAAATGGATTGCCGATTGCCCCTCCTCCCGGCTTTGAGCCGCAGGGGGCAATGCGCGGCTCTACCCGGCGATCGATGGGCGGTTCGATGGAGTCAGGGCGAAATGGCGGACAAGTTTATCGTGGTGATTCGCAGCTTGATTCTCGGCACAGAAACGCGATGACGAAAATGATCGAGAAGGAGGCGAATGGAGCCGATCCGGGAGAAGTCTTGATCGTGTTTCTCCACGAACCGGACCTTGACCGAGTCAACTTTCGCGAAGCGTTCCTCAAGCAGATAGGCAATCCGAGTTTTCAGATGAGCGGTTTTGGAAGTCGAAAAGTTAATCTGTTAATCAAAACTGACCAAGGGATCGATGACATTGCCAACGCAATTGACTTTGGGACGGTAACATCGAAAGATGAGGAACTGCGGATCATTCGTGTATCGCAGTAAACGGGCAATTGTCACCCATAACGGAAAATGCTTGATGACCAATTATCAACTTCAAGC
The DNA here is from genome assembly GCA_039025515.1 of Planctomycetota bacterium. Lineage (GTDB taxonomy): Bacteria > Planctomycetota > Planctomycetia > Pirellulales > Pirellulaceae > Stieleria. The sequence goes on along the minus strand of JBCCOI010000004.1, from coordinate 14,989 downwards.
AACTGACGCACTAATTCGGTTTCGCAATGAACAAGGTTTCGAGATTCCCGAAAATCTAGAGACTGTTCGTCGGCATCTAGCGAACGGAAACTCCATCGAAGCCGCATCGGTCGCGCGGCAAATCAAAGTCTTTGGCCGCAACAGCCTTCACTCGATCCCAAGGGTCATGGAAGATTCCGATCGTGCGTACATCCGCGTTCTGCATGAGTCACTCTTGCGTAATTGGCAACTCTGGATTTCGATCCTCACGCCCGGGCCCCAAGGTAAGAAAATCAGTCGAATGTTGAGACAGGTCGATACCGATCCTGCCCCCGTCCAAGCCTAACGATTCAATCTTCGGCTTCTGTCTTGACGAAATCGACGAGCCGCTCGATGGCGGGCCGCACCATTCCACCATGATCGAACCCGTCCAGTTCGTTTAGCTGCGTGGATGGATGCCCAACGACCTGCATCATTCGCCAAAGGTAGGCATTTTCTTCGTAGCGACCCAGCATCTCCAGTTCGCGATCACCCGTAATCAAGAGCAGCGGCGGGCAGTCATCGCGTACATGAAAAAGTGGCGCCAGCTTGTCGACCACCGGCTGTTTTCCATCAATGCCCCGCTCTGCACGAACGGTGAAGTGCGTGATCGTATGACCGCTCAGTGGAATCAGTCCAGCGATCTGATCAACATCAATGCCGAAGGCCTTCAGGTATCGCTTATCAAGGCCAATCATGCTGGTCAGATAACCGCCCGCCGAATGACCGCTAATAAAGATCTTGTTTGGCGATCCTCCGTATCGTTCGATATTCTTGACCGTCCACGCGACGGCGGCTGCGGCATCTTCGATATAAGTCGGCGCGACGACTTCCGGGTGCAAGCGATAGTTAGCGGAAACAACCCCGATCCCACGACCCATAAGCGCTTTCGGAATCTGTTTATCGCCACCCTTCAAACCACCGCCATGAAACCAGACCACGGTGGGAAATTCTGATGGACCGGCGGGTACTCGAAGGTCCAACCGACAGAGACGATTGATCAATGGATCGTCCGTTTTGCCTCGATAGGCGATGTCGATCTCGACCCTATCTGATGAGACGTCGGATTCCTGTGACGGCGATCGCGTCACCCACAAAGCGACAAACAGCAACAGCAAGATCTGACGGGTTCGACTCATCACAAAATTTGACTCATTCATCGAAAGGGATGCGAATGTTTAAGTGCGCGGGCGGCCTCTTTGTTAGCCGCGGGCCGGATGCGAGGAAAGAGCGGATTACCAGCGACAGAATCACCCGCTGATGCTCATGGGTATTTTGATCTGGAAGGAACCCGGCCACTTCGTTCGCTACGCTCACATGTGTGTCACGGCGAACGTGATCGCGTCAGTAGTGACACGACATTACTTGGCTCCCGCAAGGTCAAAAAAGTCGCGAATCCCACTCAAGATCATGCGAGTTGCGATCGCAACTAAGACCATACCCATCAAGCGTTCGATCGCGATGAGCCCACGACGCTTCAGCAGTTGACCAAGATTCGCCGACATCAACAGCACCAGCCCGCTTGCCGCCCAGGCTGTCAGTGTCGCCGCCAGCCAGGTTGGCCACCGCTGAGGTGCCTGATTCATGATAAACAAAATCGAAGCCAGGACGGACGGGCCTGCAATAAATGGAACCGCCAGAGGAACAAGGAATGGTTCCTCGCCGCCCTCTCCCAAATCCGCGGAAAAGGCACCTCCCGGTGGCGGAAAGATCATTCGAATTGCAATGAAAAACAAAATCACACCGCCCGCAACCGTTAAAGAGTCTTCTCCGACTTCGATCGCAGCCAAGAGGTGACGGCCAAGGAAGAGAAAGATCAACATGAATCCGAGAGCAATCATCAGCTCCCGGGCAATCACGCGCCGTCGACGTTCGTCCGGCACGGGTCGAAGCACCGAAAGGAACAATGGAACGTTCCCAAACGGATCCATCACAAGAAAAAGCAGCAAGGCAGCTGAAAAGAACGACATCTCTGATTCTCTACTTCGACTCGTATAGGCCTTTCAGCTAAATCGGCGCAGCCGAAGTGCGTTGGTGACGATCACCAAGTCGGAACAGACCATTGCGAGCGCAGCGGTGATCGGATGCAGTTCTCGAAGCCAGACCGGTAAGAACTCGACGTTACAAAGCACTCCCGCAGCAACCGGGATGAGCAAGACGTTATATGCAAATGCCCAGAAGAGGTTCTGCTTCACATTCCGAATCGTTGCATCGGAAAGGCGGACAGCGTTGATTACTCCCGAAAGGGAGCTTCCGGGCAATGTCACGTCGGCGGCTTCGATCGCAACATCGGTCCCCGAACCAATTGCAACTCCGACGTCAGCGGTAGCGAGAGCAGGGGCATCATTAATCCCATCTCCAACCATTCCCACGGATTCGCCAGACCGTTGAAGCTCCGCGATCAAGCTCGCTTTCGCTTCGGGCAATACTTCAGCGACGATATGGCCGATCCGTAACTCGTTGCCGATGATGTTGGCTGTTTCTGTATTGTCACCAGTAAGCAACGTCGTCTCGACCCCACGACGCTTCAACTGCTCAACCACTTCCATCGCTTCCGGCTTCATTCGATCGCGAACTGCGATCAATCCAATAATCGTCTCACCGCGCTGAACCCAAATCAGCGTCTTTGCTTGAGACTTGAGCTCGGAAGCTTTGCTTGTCCAACATTCGGCATCTGAGGGACTAAGTTTAACAAATCGTTCGTTACCGACTCGAAATCGCTCTCCCGAAAGCCAACCCGTCATTCCTCCACCAGCGGTCGACGACAAATCAGTTGAGGCAGGAACATCGATTTTGAGTTCTTGGGCGTAGGAAACGATTGCCAATCCGACCGGATGTTGGCTGCCATTTTCCAGTGAGGCTGCAAACGCGACCACCTGTTGGTCAGTTTCACCCTCTGCCGCGATCACATCGGTGATGCTGGGAGTTCCCTCGGTTAGGGTTCCCGTTTTGTCAAAGACGAAGTGGTTGACCGAACGAAGCTTCTGTATCGCCTCCGCCGACTTGAAGAGAACACCCAGTTGCGCCCCTCGCCCCATTCCGACGGTCACCGCCAGCGGCGTGGCGAGCCCCATCGCACAAGGGCATGAAATAATCAATACCGCGATCATTCTCAACGTCGCGGCGATCCCATCTCCGACGAAAACACTCCAGTAAATGAACGTGACGACGGCGACGAACGCGACGATTGGAACAAAGACTGCAGAAACTTGATCTGCGAGTCGTTGGATCGGCGCCTTCGTCGACTGAGCAGTTTCGACCTGCTTGACGATTCTTGAGAGAGTCGATTCATGGTTGGCCGCAGTGACTTGAACACGGATCACGCCGTCGCAGTTGATCGTGGCGCCGACGACTCGATCGCCGACGGACTTGTGCCGTGGAATGCTCTCCCCCGTCAGCATCCGCTCATCGATCTCGGTGTGCCCCTCGATAACTTCACCATCCAGCGGAACACGTTCGCCCGGACGAATCAGCACGGTCTCGCCGACTCTTACTTCATCAACGGGAACATCGACTTCGCGATCTCCTCGCAACACACGAGCGGACTTCGACTGCAAGCCCAACAGTGCCGTAATCGCACCGTTGGTCTTGGCTTGTGCACGGCTTTCGATCCAATGCCCGGCGATCACCAGCGTGACCACCGTTGCCGATGTTTCGAAATACACATGGTTACCAAAAAGACTGTTTCCGGCAAACAACGCCATCATGACCACGACGCTCAATCCATAAGCCGACGATGTGCCGAGCAAAATCAAGACGTCCATGTTAGCCATACCGGTCCGTAAAGCTCGAATGGACCCTGTATAGAAATCGCGACCCACCCAAAACTGCACGGGCGTCGCCATCGCGAACATGAGAAAATCCACCCAGTCTGCAGCGGCCCAGGCACCCCAGAGACCAAAGTCCCTGCCCATGCTGAGGATAAAGAGCGGTACCGTCAAAGCGAGACCGACCAACAGATTCACGGTCGAACGCCGCTCGGCCCGCTGAACGGCTGACGCGGCTGCGTCGCCATCACCGAGTTGGTTTCCAGCGTCTTCTCGCGATTGATCTTCAACCACGTCGAAACCGGTTTCTCGAATCCATTTCGCAACAGATCTTCGATCGGTGAGAGACTCATCAAATGCGACGAGACACCGTGAGGCTGGAACATGCACAGAGACCGAGTCGATACCAGGCCGACGCTTCAACGCTCTTTTGATCGACTGCGCACAGCCGACACACGTCATCCCAGTAACGACGAATTCATGCTCGCGTAGCTGAGCCCCTGAAGTCATCCAGACTTCTCCGAAATCGGTGGTTCCTGGTCCATCCGTTTCTCTTCGACCAGCATACGAACGGCCGGTGTGTCCATATCGTCATACTGGCCGCTCCGTATGCAGTACAAACAAGCCAGCAAACCTCCGCCACCGAGCAACAAAGCGATTGGCAAAGCGATGTAGAGGACACTCATTGAGAATTCGAGGACCCGCGGAAGAGAGGCCAAACTAACGTGAGAGAAAGCACGGAGACTGAACTGATCGGCATCAAGACCGCCGCCACAAGCGGACTAATCCAACCCGCAATCGAAAGCGTGACCGCCACCAGGTTGTAGGACAAGGATACCGCAAACGTCACAAAAATCAGCCAACGACAACGTACCGCAGCCTCCGCCAGTTCAACGATACTTCCGACCCGACCAGATGCAACAAACACGGGTGCCGCCTGGAGTGAGACTTCCGCCCCACCCCGAACTGCGATGCCGACGTCAGCCGCCGCTAGGGCTGCCGCATCATTGGCACCGTCACCGATCATGACCGTCGTGGCATCGCTGGGCAACGTCACTTTCGCAAGTTTGTCTTCCGGCGACATTCCCCCGAAAGCGTTCTTCGGGTGAATTCCCAGTTGATCGCAAACACGACCGACAATACTCGGATGGTCACCCGACAAGACTCCAACCTCCCATCCAGCCGCCGCGAGTTTCTCAATTGCAGCGGCGGCATCGGATTTCACCGGATCGCGAATCTGAATCACCGCTGCAACCGCTCGGTCAACGGCAATCACAATGGGTGTTGCTCCACCAGCTAAACAATCTTCAATACTCTCCCGTGATGCATCGCTGAACAGCGACCCGCGCTCTTGATGAAGCGACTCATTGCCGATGACCAACGAAGAACCTTCTACGTGGCCAACTAATCCTCCAGAAACCAACTCGCAATCAAGGTCGACCGTGTCGCGCTGCTCAAGTGCTCCCAACTCACGCCCGAGTGAAACAATCGCATCAGCGATCGGATGCAACACATCACTCTCCAAGACCGATGCCAGCTTCACGGCTGCTGGATCACCAAAGACAAGTTCGGCACGGGGTCGCCCTTCGGTCAGTGTTCCCGTCTTGTCGAACCAGAGTATTCCCCGGTTTCCAAGACGCTTGAGCAGTCCCATTCGCTGCAGGACATCACCATCTCGGATCAAAATCCGCCTCTTTGCCGCGCGGCCAAGAGTAACGGCGATGGCGAGTGGCGTCGCGAGTGCTAATGCACACGGACACGCAACGATCAGCAGACTGGTCGCGTTGGCGGTCGCCCGCGCGAGGCTGATCGGAAGCCATGCGAAAAACGCCACTGCCGCCAACGCGGTCACCGCGATCACAAAGAATCCGCCGATGGAATCCGCCAATTGCACAATGGGTGTTCGCTGAGACATCGCGGACTCGACGGAGTGCATCACTTTTCCGATCCGGCTATCGGCCCCGGTTGCTGTGACCGAAACCACGATCGGCCGGGATAGATTCGTCGTGCCGGCGGCGACCTCATCACCCTGAACGGCCTCAATGGGAACGCTCTCCCCAGTCATCAGCGAACGATCAAGGGTCGTATGACCGTCGACAATTGCACCGTCGACCGGAACACTCTCGCCCGCGCCGACTCGAATCCACTGTCCCGGCGAAAGCGATTCGGCGAGAACAAGTCGACCTTTCTCGCTCTTTTCTCTTACCAGCCGCGCGTGCTGAGGTGTGATACGCAAAAGTAAATCGACGGCACTTGCGGCCCGGTGCTGTTGTCGAAACTGAATCCAACGCCCGATCAACAAAAGAAATACCAGCATCGTTAGCGAATCAAAGTACACATCGCCGCGATTCATCAGGACGCCCAACACGCCTACGATCGTTCCAACACCCAGACCCAGTGCGACGGGAAGATCCATGTGTGGCGTTCGACTTCGAAGCGCCGCGATCGCACTGACAAAGAACGTTCGCCCGGGAAAAACCACCGCACCGACCCCCAACACCGTCCCGGCGACGCGGAACAGCGATCGATACTCTGCCGCGACACCCGCTGCTCCGCTCGCGACGGCCAATTCACCGGCATAAAGGGCAATCGCAATCCACATCGCATTGGCGGCGCAGAAACCTGCGACCGCGATTTGCATCAGTAGGCGTCGATTCTCGCGAGCGAACGAATCGTCATCGCCGTCGCCCAGTGGTGCCAAACGGTAACCAAGCCGGCCGACGGTTTGGGCGATCTGACTGAGCGCAATTCGAGACGGATCAAACACCACCTGCAAGGTATGTCGATTGAGCTTGACCCGAGCCAAGTGCCAACCGGCCGTTCGATTGGCAACGTTTTCGATCAACCAAGCACAAGCGGCACAATGCAATCCCGAAACCGAGAGCTCCGTTCTCACGGAGCCATCGCCGAGAGGTTGGGGCAAGCATCGCCCAAGAAAAGCATCATCGTCGAAGCACTCGTAAGCGGCCTCCGAATTCCCGATCGAGTTTCCTTGACCGCCAACCTGATCGCGAATGTCATAGTAATCGTCGAGGCCCCAACCATGAATCAGTTCATGGGCCTGTCGACAACCATTGCAGCAAAAGACCGTTTTCGGATCCTCATCCGCCGACGTGATCGTCGGTAGCCCGCAATGAACGCACGGTGCTTCCGATCCCGCCGAGTCTGACTGTTCCGAGCGGCTCACTCGACTTGGCAACACGGCAGCACTTGATCTCCCGCCTGTTCCACTTGCTCGAGCGTCGTTCCCTCCGAACGAAGTGACTCAAGAGAATCGAATCCCGCGAATCCCCGGCCCGACGCCGTAAAGAAGCCCGCCAAGATCAAAAAGAGCGCGGCGACGGACGGAATCCAGCGAGTCGATTTTGTAGTCAAGAAACGAACGCCCGCCACCAGACTAACCAGCGCAGGCACGCTTCCGAGCCAGAACGCGGACATCACAATCGCGCCATGAAGCGGCTGTCCCGTTCCGCTGGCGATCAAGGCGAACAAATACAACCAGCCACAGGGCAGCAACGTTGTGAGCAAGCCCGTCACGAAAGCTCTTCCAGATACCGGCAGTGAGAAAACCAACGGTCGCAGCTTTACCAAAAACTTTCCCATCAGAGATGGTCTCAGTTCATTGCTTCGCCGAGCTTGCCAGATTCCCCACAGCTTTCCGATCCCGATAGCCACCATGAGAAAACCCGCAACGCGTGCGGCCATCACTTGAATGCCGATCGTATCACCGCCCCAATCCACCAACTGACCAATCCATCCCGCAAGCCCCCCAGCGATTGCATACGTTGCCAATCGGCCAAGGTGGTAAAGCGAAGCGGGAAACCAAACGGAATGCCCCCGATTCGATTCAGCGGCTCCAGATGCCCACAACGCGAGCGGACCACACATGCCCACGCAGTGCATGCTGCCGAGGATGCTGGCCGTAAGAACGGCGCCCGCGAGTACGAGAACGGATTCCATCAAGACGCCTCCAGTTCGAACGTAATCGATGACGCGATTCGTTCTTCGGCGCCGTCAATCAACAATTCCAACTGCCAGATTCCCGCGCGTGATGCGGGCACTCGATCAATGTACCGACCGTCACCACCGCCGGCGAATTGGATCCGACACACATCGTTGGCCCGGGCATGATGGTACAAGCTACCCGTGACCATCAAACCATCGACCGGCTGCCCTGCCTTGTCAACAATATTTACTTCCAAGGCTCGCATGCCCTGTGTGTCGACGACATCCGACGGTTCAAACGCGACTTTCCATCCCAACCGTTCGGCGGCCGAACGCATTTTCACGGTTTCATCCCAATGGATTGCGGCATTGTGATAGTCCGGCACAATCGCCGCAGATGGGTCTCCGATCGCAAGCTTGATCACCGTGCCCATGATCGTACCTTGGACGACAAACAAGAAAAGAACAAGCGCAATCCAGAATCGCTTTGCCCGCTTCTCAGCCACTCTTTTCGAGTCGGCCTCGCCGGTAATCTCGCTCGGTCTTACGGCTTTGGTCGCGGTCATCTATCTCGGTCCAAGTAGCGTGAGCTCGACTTCTCGCTCGTGATCGTTCTCATCAAAGACTTTCACGCTCACCGTCTCGCGTCCGCGGCCCCGTGTAAGTTGAGTCTCAAAAGTGACATGAATCGGCACAAGCACGGAGTCGCCTTCTTCGAGAATCATCTTCGCTTGATCGAGTACTTCGACTGAAAGATCAACGTCCGGAGGTGGCTCAATTACGTAGTGCTGTGCCTCCTTTGTTCGATTCACCAGCCGAAGACGAAACTCGTTGGATACCGTCCCGTCGGGATAAACAGTGAAAGGTGCACCGCCATGGCGGATGATCCTTGCATCGAATCCTGCTTTCGTCGAAACCGCAATGACGAGTCCACTCATCAGCAAGAGAAGAATGATGGGGTAAATGATGGTTCGAGCACGAAAGAGCTTCTTCGCTTTTCCCGCAATCGTATCCTTCGAGCTATACCGGATCAGTCCCGTCGGAAGTCCGATTCGCTCCATCACATTGTCGCAAGCATCGATGCATTGTGTGCAGTTGATGCACTCCATCTGCAACCCGTCGCGTATATCGATCCCCGTCGGACAGACCGCAACGCATTGTTTGCAGTCGATGCAGTCTCCGGCGCGATCCTCAGCTCTTCGTCTGCCTTTCTTCCTCGGCTCTCCGCGAGGCTCATCGTACGCGACGATCATGGATTGCTCGTCCAGCATGACCGACTGAAATCGGCCGTACGGACACGCGATCAAGCACATCTGTTCACGAAAGAGCATGAAGTCGAACAGCATCAAACCGAGCGTCGACGACATGACGAGAAAAGCCAGTGGGTGTTCCGTTGGTGAACTCCGGATCCACTCGGACAACCGCTCGGTGCCGATGAAGTACGCGAGAAACGTGTGTGAAAGAAAGCCGCAAAGCAGGAGGTAAACTGCGAATCGAGCAACCTTCCATTGGATCTTTACCGGACGCTTGGTCGTACCGCCTCTTCCCGCCGTACCCTCGAAAAAGCGATCAATCGGACGAAAGAGGAATTCCATGTAAACGGTCTGGGGACAGGCCCATCCGCACCAGACGCGTCCCGCGATCGCCGTAACCAAAACGATGGTCACCAACACCGTCAACATCAAGAAGGCGAGCAGCAGGGTGTCGGTTGGAAGAAATGTCTTCCCAAGAATTGTGAACTCTCGCGCACCGATATCCAACAGAACAGCGGGTCGCCCTCCGATTCGCAAATGCGGAATCACCACGAAAATGATCATTAAGGCATAGGCGACGACTCGGCGTTTACGCCACCATGAACCCATCGACAAACGTGGTCGCAGCCAACGACGCGATCCGTCTCGCTCGAGCGTGCTCAGTACATGCTCGGGAGATTCAAGCAGTGCCTCCTGCTCCCGCGTTGGTGACGCACTCATGAGCTAGGAACTCTCTTCCGGCGACTCCTCTTTTGGTGCCGCCGGCCACGGGTCAATTTTTCGTCCTTCGGCTGTGCGACCACCCTCCACATTCGTGTTTCGAAGGTTCGCGACGTAAGCCGACACCAATACGATTTCATTCATATGCAAACGATTCGACCATTTAGGCATCGCACCATTCCCGGCGCCGTTGTTGACGACTTTTGCGATGTCCGAAAGTGAAGCGACATTCTTGTACACATCGTCCGTCAAATTCGGACCAACCTTGCCTTCGCCCGCTTTGCCGTGGCAAGAGACACAGTTGGCGCGAAAAACCGACTGCCCAACTTTCACCCAACTATCCTTCTCCATGAACTTGGCGATGGTGGCTTCGTCCATCTTCAAGTCGCCGATTTCGGCGAATTGCAACCGTGTGTTTGCCGCCAACGCGCTCGAATACATCGACTGAAGCGTTCTGCCTTCGCTGCCGTTGTGATAAAAAACCCAATAAAACGGACTAAAGACGATCGTGACGATGAAGAGCCACTTCCACCAACCGGGCAAAGGGTTGTCGTATTCTTCAATTCCGTCGTAGACGTGCTCTGTCTTCAGCGGATCACTCATGATCTAGGGTCCTCCACTTGGTCGTTCAGCGGTATTGAAGCGTACTTCTCTGTCGCTTGATGGCTGAGCCGAAACGCGCCAAAAAAAATCAACAAGAACGTTCCCACGAACAAGGCGAGCGCGACTTCCGCACAGGAGGAGTAATCGAGAAACGAAACGAGATCTTTAATCATTGAAGTCTTCTATTTGATCGATGAGAGATTTAGTTGGCGTCGGTCAAGCTCTCACTCAGCTCAACCGCTTTTGCACCTCGCAAGTCACTCGGCAAGGGGGACTGCTGCGACGGCCCCTTCCGTCGAGCCTTCAGACGGTTCGGGTTCAGGTGTCTTCGAGATATCGATTCCGAGTCGCTGAAGGTAAGCAATTAACGCCACGGCCTGCTTTTCGTAGGTCTTTGCCGGTCCTCCCTGAGCCACGATCTCGGCGGCCACATATTCTGCCTGTTTCATGGCGACTTCGGCTGTGTTGTTGAGCGCCTCGTCGTCATATTCAGCCCCCAAGTACGCCGCGGCTTTGACGTGGGGAGCGATCTCGTTGAAGTTGAGATCCTTCGTGAGCAGATGCTCATAGGCCGGCATCACGGACCCCGGAGAAACATCCCAAGGATTCTCAAAGTGTCGCCAATGCCAAAAACTACTTTGGCGTCCTCCCTCCCTGGCGAGATCCGGTCCGATTCGTCGACTCCCCCATTGAAAGGGTCGATCGTAGATGAACTCACCCGGCTTGCTGTATTCCCCGTATCGCTTCGTCTCCGCCACGATGGGGCGGATCATCTGTGAATGACAGTTGTAGCATCCCTCCTGAACAAAGAGATGTCTGCCCGCCAGTTCAAGTGGCGTATACGGCTTGACGGTCGCGATCGTTGGAACGTTAGAACGAATTAAGAACGTCGGAACCAGCTCGAAAAGTGTGGCGACGACAACCGACAGCGTCACTAACACGGTGAACTTCACCGGTAAACGCTCCCAAGGCCGATGCCAGCCCATTATTCCGAATCGGTCGAGTCCTTTTGCAAGGTCAAGCATCGGGACTTCGTCGAGATCGCTTTTGCCCGAAGCGGGCGATGCCTCTTCGTAGTGCTTCGTCAGCGGCGCCGCAGTGTAGACAGGTACCTCGTAAGTTGCCGGCCGTTCCATCCAAGTCATCAGCGCATTGACGCCCAACATCACAACACCGGCAACAAACAATGCTCCGCCAAGTACGCGAAACCACCAAAGCGGTACGACGCTTTGTATCGTCTCGATAAACTCAGGGTACGCCAGGTTTCCGGTCTCATCCATCGCCCGCCACATCAGGCCCTGCATCAAACCGGCCATATAGATCGGAATGATGTAAAACAAGATGCCGATGGTGCCCGTCCAAAAGTGCAGGCTCACCAGCTTGTCGCTCCAGATCTTTGTCTGGAAGATTCTTGGCAGCAGCCAATAAAGCATTCCGAACGCCATAAAACCGTTCCATCCGAGTGCGCCGGAATGAACGTGAGCAATCGTCCAGTCGGTGTAGTGACTGAGCGCGTTGACGCTCTTGATCGACAGCATTGGGCCTTCAAACGTCGCCATCCCATAAAAGGTGATGCCGACGACGAAGAACTTGAGAACGGGATCGGCCGAGACCTTGTGCCAAGCGCCTCGGAGCGTGAGCAAGCCGTTGATCATGCCACCCCAGCTGGGCATCCACAGCATCAAGCTGAACAACATTCCAAGTGTGCTCGCCCATTCGGGAAGCGCCGTGTAATGCAAATGGTGTGGACCCGCCCAGATGTAGATGAACACGAGCGACCAAAAGTGAATGATGCTCAAGCGGTAGCTGAAAACGGGGCGTTCGGCAGCCTTCGGCAAGAAGTAGTACATCAAGCCCAAGAACGGTGTCGTCAAGAAAAACGCAACGGCGTTGTGCCCATACCACCACTGCATGAATGCGTCTTGGACACCCGCATAGACGCTGTAACCCTTCCAAAGCCCGGCAGGAACCACAAGGTTGTTGAAGACATGAAGGACGGCCACGGTCACGATCGTTGCGATGTAGAACCAAAGTGCCACGTACATGTGACGCTCACGCCGATTGATCAACGTCATCATGAAGTTGCCGCCAAAAATCAACAGCCAAACCACTGCGATCAAAATATCGATCGGCCATTCCAGCTCGGCATACTCCTTTCCTTGGGTGATTCCGAACGGAATCGTGACGGCAGCCAGAACGATGATCAGCTGCCAGCCCCAGAAATGAAGCCGGCTCAAGACGTCACTCCACATCCTCGCTTTGCACAGGCGTTGAGTGCTGTAGTAGACCGCCGCGAAGATCGCGTTACCTGCAAAAGCAAAGATGGCCGCGTTGGTGTGAAGTGGACGAAGCCGGCCGAACGAAAGATATGGAATTCCCGCAGTCAACTCCGGCATGACCAGCAGCACCGCGACAACCAAGCCAGCAAGCGTGCCAACAAGCGCCCAAATGATCGTGGCGGTTGCAAACAAACGAACGATTCCATCGTCGTAACTGAACGACTCAAGCTGAGAAGACGAAGATTCGAGATCTGGCGATTCCGAGTCCATGGTCGCGGCGACTGTTTCCATCGGCGGGGATCAATCAAAAGAGTTGCGGAGTGAGATGTGCCGGGAGCTAACGATCGTTTCAGCGGTGGTGACTAAGGAAAGGCCTTCGCCTGAATCGTCACGCTCCATCCGCATCAAATCAACCGTAGGTTTCATCGGCAGCTTTCGCTTGTGGGTTCTGCACTGCATCAAAACAATGACAAGAAATAACCACCCTATTAAACAACGTCTATTTCGATGTGGAAAAGACAAATGCCGACTTTTTGCATGACGCTTTGACGCACGCCAAACAAGCGTCCATGCATTACTTTCTAGCGCGCAAATCTGCACATGAGTCGAAGTCGCACTTGTTCGACGATCCCAAAAGCGAGAGCGAAGTGTTCTCGTCAGACAGTGATCTTCTTTGTGCGAAAAATTCGGTTGTTGTGCACCCGCATTCTCCTACGATCGATGGATCGTGATGCTGTTCCTAAGACGGCTCTTTCTCTGTCTTGGGAGTTCCCTTCCACCAATCGACCAACTTGGTCCAGAACCTTTTTTGCATCCGTCCGTGAAGGATCTCTTGAGTGATGGTTTCACGTTCGGAATCAAAGTTATGCCAAGCCGCCTCGAGATAAGGCTTGGACGATTCTGCCAGCGTTTCGTAGAGACCCCTCTCTGAAATCGAACAGAGCGCATCCTTGTAGTGATCGAACAGATGCTCGTCGAGCAAACTGCCGGCCACTCGGACCGAAGATAAGGCTCCGCGAGCAGAAAGCGATAACTTGTCGATCGCAAACAACGTCATCGTTGTGCTTACATCCCAAATCCCGACGTTGGACTCCGAAGCAGCCGACTCCATCTCCTCCCACATTCGCTGCACTTCCGATTGTGGGATCAACTTGCGAGGATCGACCCTTTCGACTTCGGCACTAATCTGGCGAATGGTCTCCCGCATCGCCGTGACGCTCATCGGTGGCGCGGTAGCGGCGTCCGCTGCTCTTGAACCGGTTTTCTCCAAAGCATCGAGCAAGTCAGACACGTGATCCACGCTCGACGTCTCGTCGATGATTCCTTCACGCTTCATCTCTTCGCTCAATCGGCGGAGGTAGAAGCTGGATCCATACGCGACGTCACCAAAGACGGCAAGCACTGTGATGGGCGATAAGTGCAGCGTGGCGGCACCGGCTAAATCCAAAAGCCCGCCCACCGCCTGCTGCGCGAGATGAGCTTCCGTACCAGGTTCTGCGGCTTTCTCCTGCCGTACGCCCCCTACGTCATGAATCATCATGTCCAGGGCTTGCTGGACAAACGCCGAATACGTCTTTGATGACCGAAAAGCGGCCGGAATCAACCAACCGGCCGTCTCATGGACCATGCCGCCCACCATCGCGGAGGCACTTCGTGCGGTGCGTTCGGGCAAAGAGAGCCCATACGTGAGGGTGCCCCAAAGCGACGAAGAAGTCGGTGCGACGGGAGGGTTGTCTGACGGTTGCTCTGCTGCATCAAGCTCGGTGGAAACTTCCTCGCTCATTTGGAACCAAACTCCAGGGCTGTCGGACGATTGCTGTTCGTTTACAGCGGCACGGGAACGCCGGCGGTGAGGCGAATTTTTTGAAGGGAACTCGTATCGTCGGACGTTTCCTCCGTCTCCAACAGCCTTCCGACGCTAATCACGGAACCAGACGACACCAAGTGCTCAAGCCGGGTTGGAACGTCGGCCCGATACCGCTCGCCGCCATCGACTTCGAAGATCACCGCGTCTTCTTCGCTAATCAATCGACCAACCAGTAATAGCCCGTCGGTCTGACGGTTGGACCATTTGATCCAAGGCCCACAAAGTGGCCCAAGAAGAGATCGAGTCTCCGAGTCCAATGACCGAAGGACGGCTGGAATCGCATCGTCTCCCGACTCCAGTGATCCCAACGTCGCCAGATCGCGATAAGCTGCCAGCTTCGTTTGAAGCAGATTCGATGTATCGCTACCGATCGCCTCCTGAAGCCGCTCAAGAGTTTGCAAGGCCGCTTCACACGCCGCCTCAACTTCCGGATCGACGGTAACGGATTCGACAACTTTTGGCTCGCTGATGACTGACAAGTCAGGCCCTTCAACCTCTTGCCGATCCATCGCGATCGCGGGCGATTGTTCTGAGTCC
>JBCCOI010000003.1:0-71869 GCA_039025515.1 Planctomycetota bacterium | reverse complement strand
CGTCTTTGTCACGACTCGAGCGTTGACCGGTTATGGATTTGACGTTTGGAGAACAGACAACGAGTTCGCGAACGGCGAAGTAATCATCGAAGGCTTGAGTGGATGCTGCGGGCAAATGGACGTGCAGTGTTGCGAAAAAGGAATCTTTGTCGCTGAGAATTCGCGTGACCGCGTTGTTCACTATGACGTGGATGGCGAGAAAATCACTCAGTGGGGAAAATCAGATCGCACCGGGATCGACGGTTTCGGGAGTTGCTGCAACCCAATGAATGTTTGCTTTGATAAGGAAGGCTTCGTTTATACAGCCGAGTCGTCTCTTGGAAGGATCAAACGGTTCGACGCGAAAGGCAATTTGGTTTCCTTCGTGGGAGACGTCGACTTGGTGCCCGGATGCAAGAACGTTTCAATCGCCGTCTCACCGGTAAGTGACAACATTTACATGCTGGATTTGACCCGCAATCACATCAAGGTCATGCAACCAAAGTCCGAAACCACGGACGGCGAGAATGAGCGGACGTTGGCGAAGAAGGCAAACGAAGAATCTGATTTGGATTCAACTCTCAGGAACTAGGTGATCGCGATGTACAAACGACTGGTTGGTTGTCTGGTTCTGTTTGCACTTTGCACGAGTTCGGTAACGTTGGGAGAGGATGCCGCGTCGATCTCAATGGTCGTCATGGATCCACTTGCCGCGCCGCTTTCGTGTCCCTGTGTCGAAGGCTACGCTCAGCGAGATTACGAGGCGTTGGCCTCGCATCTGGAATCGGCGGTCGGTTGCCCGGTGCAAGTAGCATTCGCCGAGTCGTTACTGTCCGCCCTCGAAAAAACCGACGGCCGGGCGGATATCGTGATCGGCAAACAATCAGTCGTGGCGGCCGATATGCTTTCGACAAAGCTCAAGGCCAAGCCGATGTTTCGCCTCACCGACAAGAGCGGATCGACCGAACAGTACGGAATGATCGTTGTTGGGAAAGACGATCCGGCTAAAGAGGTTTCTGACCTTGAGGGGTACACAATCATTTTTGGTCCTGCGGAAGCCGAAGAAAAGTCTGGCGCTGCGATGGCATTGCTACAGTCGGCCGGCATCGTCATTCCAAAGCAGCTTCACAAGATCGATGAAGCATGTAGTGATGGAGCCTGCAAAGTCATCGAGCTGGGCCCAAAATCTAGAACGGCCGCCGTGATTTCAAGCTACGCGCAGCCACTGCTGGAAGGATGTGGCACCATCAAAAAAGGCGATCTTCGTGTTGTTGCGAAGACGAACCCTGTCCCATTCGTGACGCTGTTCGTCTCTGATAGCCTGGAACCCAAGCGTCGCGAGATGGTGACAGATTCGTTGTCCACGGTGAGCGAATCGCCAGAAGTCTTGGAGGCCTTGGAGTCGCTGGTCGGTTTTCTGCCCGTCTCGGAAACTTCAAAAAAAAAGTAGCTTCCGATAACGGTCATTGGACTGGATGGCGCGGATCGCATCGTGATGGCCGTATCGCTTGGCTTCCGGATCGTTTATCCGAACAGCCTAAGATGCGTTGGAGTATTCCCCTCGCGCATCCGGGGTTGGGCGGCATCGCAGCGACGGACAAGTATGTTCTCTTTGGCGATCGGGACGTCGATGACTTCCAAGACGTCTACCGGTGCCTCGATGCCGAAACGGGCGACACGATCTGGGAAATCCAGCGTTTAGGCATCGCCGCCCTTGATTACGGCAATTCACCACGAGCGACACCCGTCATCACGTGCGAAGACGTTTATTTTCGCGGTGCCCACGGCCATCTGCTATGCGTCGCGTTGAAAGACGGGCAGGTCGCTTGGGAACGAAACCTTCGGGACGAGTTTCCGCTCAATGCAGAACTACCTTGGGGTTATTGCGGTACGCCGCTATTGATTGATGACGACACGTTAGTGTTGGCCGCCGGGGCTCAAGATGCATCACTCATCGCCCTCGATGCCAAGACAGGAGACATCAAGTGGAAGTCTGCTGGTGGATTGCCGGGATACGGATCGTTCAACATTGGGACGTTGGGGAGCGTTCGTCAGATCGTTGGTCACGACGCAAAATCGATCGGCGGATGGGACGTCAATTCCGGCAAGCGGCTTTGGACAATCGTTCCAGCGGCAGGCGGTGACTTCAATGTTCCAACACCGATCATCTGGAACGATCAACTGATCGTCGTCACAGAAAACAATGGCTGCAGGCTGTTTAGATTCAACGGTGACGGCAAAGCGATTGAGCAACCTGCGGCAGTCTATTCCAAACTGAGATCCGACATGTGCACGCCCGTTGTGGTCGGCGACAACCTCTTCTGTGTCAAGGATTTCCTGTACTGTCTAGATTTGAGCGATGGTCTCAAGCAACGGTGGCGATTGCGAGACAAATCGCTTGGCACCTATGCCTCGTTGTTCGCATCAGAGGATCGCTTGCTCGTGGTGGGCAAGGGAGAGCTGTTGCTATTCTCAGCGGACGGCGATCAATCGGTGTTGTCCCGCCAACGCGTATTCGAAGATAGCTCGACGCTGTATTCTCATCCCGCGATCGTCGGAAATCGGTTGTATCTTCGGGGTGAAGGCGAGCTGGTCTGTCTGGAACTCTAAGCTGCTCTCCGCCTTCGCCGGAGAACCGACTAGACTCAGGAATAGTCATCTTCCCCCAGGAGCAACCATGAGTCGCACATACTGTTTTTTGATTCTCATTTGCTCGCTCGCATCTTCGTCTGTTGAAGCGAAACAACCTAACTTCCTCATCATTCTCTGTGACGACCTCGGCTGGGGCGATTTGCAAAACTATGGGCATCCCCACATCAAAACACCGAATCTTGTTCGAATGGCCGATGAGGGCATGCGGTTTACGAACTTCTATTCAGCGGCGCCCGTTTGCTCACCTTCTCGCGTCGGTTTGCTAACAGGACGAACACCGAATCGAGCCGGCGTGTACGACTGGATCCCCGATGCGAATCCGGATCAGCCGCCGCGACAGTCGCGATCCTTGGTGCACCTGCGCGAATCAGAAATCACGATCCCAAGTTTGCTGAATTCGGCTGGATATGCGACGTGCATGTCTGGGAAGTGGCACTGCAACGCAATGTTCAACTCGGACAAGCAAGCTCAACCAGACGACCATGGATTTGACCATTGGTTCGCGACCCAAAACAACGCAGCACCTTCACACCAGAACCCGAAGAATTTTGTCCGCAACGGAAAGGCCGTCGGACCACTCAGTGGATACAGTTGCCAGATCGTAGCGGATGAATTCATCGATTGGTTGCGCGAGCACAAGCGGGAGAATCCTGAGCAACCGTTCTTTGGTTATGTCGCTTACCACGAACCGCATGAACCTGTCGCGTCGCCGCCGGAGCTGGTGAAGAAATACGAAACTTCCGGTGCGCGCAACCTAGATGAGGCCCATTACTTCGCCAACGTTGAGAATCTGGATGCCGCAACGGGAAGGATTTTGGAGGCGATCGATGAACTCGGATTCGGTGACGACACACTCGTCATCTTCACTTCCGACAACGGCCCCGAAACGCTGAAACGCTATCGCCGAGCCAACCGCAGTTACGGAACACCTGGACCGCTACGGGGTATGAAGCTGCACACCCACGAGGCAGGATATCGGGTGGCGGGAATCATGCGTTGGCCGTCGAGGATCAAGGCCGGACAAACGTCCTCCGAGCCCGTGTGTTCGCTCGACTTCTTGCCCACCTTCGCCAAGCTTTCCGGCGCGAGTGTACCGAAAGGAAGGGTTTTCGATGGAGCAAATTTTTTGCCCGCCCTGGGTGGGCGAAAGATCCAGCGCGAACGTCCGTTGATGTGGGTCTACTACCACTCCTTCACGGAAGATGGGCGTTACGTTCCTTCAATCTCCATGCGTGACGGTGATCTGAAGCTACGCGCGAAACTCAAGGGCATTCAAGGTGCATCACAGATCGATGCATCGAACATCGAGCAAGTTCGTGCGGCTACGCTAACCGACTTCGAGCTCTACGATTTATCTCGTGACCTATCGGAAACGAACCCGCTTCCCCTTGACCAGAGCCCACTTCCTGGTCGGCTCCGTAAGAACTATCGCCGAGCACTCGAAACCTTTCATATCTGGCCCACAGTAAAGGAGCCATGAAACGAGTAAGGAACGGCTGATGATTTAGCGGCGAATACGGTTTTGAACGAAGCAACTGGTCGCGGGATCTGGGGACTCCTAGGCTGGGCTGGTGGAAAAGTCGGTTTCCGGTAAGCCGACGGCGATACTAGCCGCCGGCATCGACACGACAACATTATCGGGCCGTGCTGAGCGGACAGACACGGGCTAGCGGCCGGCAAGCGCTAACGACTACCGCATCAACCAAACAGAACAGCGTTAACCGCCGGTGGAATAGCAGCTAGCCCAGATGACTCACAGTCAACAACCAACAACCTCTATCGCTTCTGCGTCGGACGCGTCGCCATCTGGCTTCCCCCACGCGGTCGCAAAAGATACACCTTCGGATCGTCAACGATAAACGTTGTGCTCCAGCGTCGTCCGTCATCGGCGCTGCAAACGTTGTAGAAGAACGTGCGGAACCGTTCCGCTTGATAGCTGTAAGGAAATTGACTGGTGATGTAATCGGCTTCGGTCAAGTCATCGACGCCGGGAGATGCATAGTAATGCACCATGCCGTCGGGCGTCACGCTCATACCGAGAGTCCACCAGCCCGTTGTCGTAATTTGAGGCCCACGAAAATCTCCACCGCGTTTGTTTCCGCGGATTCGAAGATAGGCGTAGTCGTGATCTTTGCCCGTCTGCCCCTTGCTCTCGAACTCGACAAACATTCCCGGCCAATAGACTTCATTGCCCATCTCTTCGACCGTTCGTTTGAAGATTCCGATGCCAACTTCCTTATCGACCATCGCGGTCGTTTCGAGCGCGAGGCGGAAGCCAAAGTGGGGACCGCTACGTTTCTCCCACGTCGCAACCGGCGGCAAATAGACTCGCGTTGTCACGCTTGGCACCTCTGAGATATCAACGCGTCGCTTCAAGCGATACTGCACGTTGGCGACGAAGTCATCTTGGTGCATCGTTCCACTCGGGCGTCCCGGCAAACCGGTGAACTTGCTCCGCATCAGCAACGCCCCTTTGCTGCCGGGGATGCCTCCGGCGGGCGTTTCAACGCGTTTCACAACATCGGGATGACCGCGTTTGACGCCTTCGTACCAGCGCCCATTGGTGCTGCGTCCCATCGGCGCACGTTGATTTTCGTCGATGTCTTCCGTGCTCTTGGGATCTCGCGGGATGTAATTCCACGAAGGATCTTCGAAATCGTCGGCGACTCCCACTATCTCACTTCCTGTCCCGGGAACGACAGGCCGCTGAGCATCCACGCTTGAAACAAGCATGAGCGGTACGAAGAGACCGAACGAAGTGCCAAGTCTCGGAAGTCTCTTCAACAGTTGCTGAAGAAGCGAAGTATTCCGGTGTGCAGCGTTCATCGCGAATCCGTTCTTTTGCGTTCACCCGAGAAAGATACGCGTGAAACGATTTTGATTCATCACCGCGCAGGAGGAAACGCAACCACAAGATCGTGTGCTATGAACTCTCCCCCGCTTTTACCATCGGCAGCTCTCATGAGCGTCTGTAGCGGTTCTGCCGATTTTTGCGCCGACGACGAATCACTCAGCCTTCGTCATAAATACCCAGCGGAAAATCCGGCTCGAACGAGCGGTCGCGACGAAATGCTTGGTCCAGACGTTCGACGATATCGGGACGCTGTTTTGCCAAGTCGTTGGATTCTTGCGGATCGTCTTTCAAATCGTAGAGCTCCCAAGGCAGAGCCGTCTTGCGATTCAGGTTCCGCCGAACCGCTTTCCATTGCCCTTCACGGATCGCCACGATGCCCCCGTATCCTCCAAAGTTCCACAGCAGTGGTTTGTCTCGAGTGATCTCATTTCCTTTCAACAAAGGAACCAAGCTCATTCCATCAAGTTGCTGTATGCCATGTCGCTTTACGCCCGGACGAGATGCTCCACCCGCAATTTCAGCAATCGTTGGAAACCAATCCGGAAAGTAGCTCGGAAAGTCACTTTCTGTACCTGGTTTGGTGACGCCCGGCCATCGAACCAGACACGGCACCCTTAACCCGCCTTCGTAGCAACTTCCTTTGAAGCCACGCAGGCCGCCCGTTGACTCAAAGAACGTGCATGCCGCGCCGCCGATGTGGAAGTTCGGATTGCGTCCGCCGTGCGTCGGGCCATTATCGGACGTAAAGACCACGACCGTGTTGTCTTCGATGCCATGCCGCTTCAAGCGTTTCAAGATTGTCCCGACGTGTTCATCCAGGTCGGAGATCATTGCGGCGTAAGCGGCACGTGGGCGCGGGTGTGGAAGATAGCCGTTGTCGCCTCGGTAGGGGCCGTGCTCAGCATCCCATTCTACGGGATATCGATCGATCCATTCCTGTGGCGGTTGCATGGCAACATGCGGTTCAACAAACGGTAAATAAAGGAAGAACGGTTTGTCCTTATTTCCGTCCAAAAACCGAATCGCTTCCGCAAGAATCCTGTCGGGGGCGTAGACCTTCGCACGGTAGTCATCCGCATCGACGATACCGTCGGGCTTCTTATCATGCCCCGGGATCGGGTAGAGATTGATTCGAACTTCGCGTTCGTCGCTGTCGAGAAACAGCGGGTAGTAACTGTGTGCGTTTCGCTGTCCGTTGTATCCGAAAAACCGATCAAAGCCCTGTTTGATCGGCGACCCCGTTGTGTTCGATGGACCAAGACCCCACTTGCCGAACGCGCCCGTAGCATAGCCCGACGCTTTGAGAACCTCCGCGATGGTGACGACTTCGTCGGTGATCGGAAACTGGCCGGGGAAAACGCGACCGTTACCCGAGTCACGGTTCGACCTGATTTCCGCGTGGCCCAAGTGTTGCCCAGTCATTAGTGTGCAGCGAGCGGGCGCACAAACCGGCGCGCCGGAATAGTGCTGCAACATCTTGAGTCCCGACGCAGCCAACGCATCCAAGTTCGGCGTGCGAATTCTCTGTTGCCCATAACAACCCAGCTCGCCGTATCCGAGATCATCGGCAAGGATAAAAACGATGTTGGGTGGTCTTTGATCAGCTGACTTCTCGTCAAAATTTTTTTGCGCGGAAGCTGTGCTGGTGAGAAGCAAACACGTCACCGCAACGACAGAAAGCGTCCTTCGTCCGTTTTGCGAGGTTAATGTTGGAAGCGAGAACATCAAGCAATCACCCGTTGTCATTTGCAAATTCGAAGCTGACTCCGAAACCTGACGTCGTGTAACCGGAGACGACGTTTACATCTTTGCAGCTAGCATAAACCAACCACGATCTCGGAGCGGGCCGAGGATGAGATTGCTCGCCAGGGTTCGCTCAAAACGATGTTTCACGATTGCTCCGTGAAACTGGAATTTGATGGCGCTGGCACCGATCTTGCACCATTCGAATGGCAAACGCTAGACACAGACTGCATCCGCCGTTCGCAGCTGCTAGCCCTCCGCTTTTTCGAACGGTCGCCGCTCATTGAGACACTCGGGCCATGAAGATTTTTCAAAGCTTTGTCGCAAAAACTGGAATCGTTGTCTTCCTTTTGATGTCCGGTCGTTGCTGCGCACAATTCGATTCGCCCCAGACGCGATTAAGGCCTCTCGGCGCTCCGAGTGCCGTGGATCAGTTTCGAAGGACTCGAGTTACTACACCGACTCATCAATCCATTCAAGAAACGGGTTGGCGACCGACTGTTGTGCAAACGGCCTTCATGCAAACGGAATCGGACCTCAACGCACCTCCTCGCAATCGGGGTGGAATGGCATTTCCCGATAGCCTTGGCGGATCGACGCCCGGAGCCGCTCAAGCCGCAGGCCCTTCGACAGGCCGAACCAGCATTCCTGAAACGGTTCCTTACCCGAACGCAAACTCGCCGGTCGCACCCAACAATCCACTTCCAGCTCCCAGCATTGCGGCAAACCAAGGTTCTCCATCCGATCTATCCCCGATGCCACAGCCACAACTGCGCGGCCAGAAATATGCGACGATCGACAACTGCAATCTCGTTAGCGGCCCCAGCTACTACCGTGCCGCTAGTCCCTATGGATGCGGAGTCGTCCCAACCAACTACGCTCCCGTCACGCAGAGCCCGTACAACCCTCCGGCAGCCGAGATAGCTGCACCGGCGACCATTCCTCCGGTGACGACGTTTCCGGCACCGGCAGTACTTGGCAACACCGCCGTGCCGGGAGCCCCAGCGAGAGCATTGATCTCGTTCGGGCAAGAGCGTTACACGGTTCAAGTCGGACAGGGGCTCTGGGGACAACCTGTGGCCTATGTCCCCGGGCAAGGGGTTAGGAATTGGCTGCGTTACCTTTCGTTCTAGCGAACCTCGGAAGGGGCACATCGCTCCCTTGCCAAAGACGTTCAGAAAAGATACGGTTTTAGCTGTTGGTGTCCCACCGGACGTCCAACCGAAGCGGATGTGGCGGAACTGGCAGACGCGCTAGATTCAGGTTCTAGTCCTCGATAAGAGGGTGGAGGTTCAAATCCTCTCATCCGCACTGCAAAACACGGGGTTTTTGAGATCCCGTCTCTTGAATCGAAGGCCCACTGTTGGGCGGGTGGTAGCAAACTGGTAGCACCGTTGGATTCACGTTGATTCGGCGTTGATTGTTTCCCAATACAATCACTGTCGCATTTTCAAAGTAGCCATCGCTCCGTCGTGATGACGCGCGAAAGAGCAGACCAGTCATTGATCCCGCGATGCAAAAAAGGCACTTTTTGCTTGTCAAGTTTGAAGCTGTAACGGATGAGTTTCGAAGGACTACCGCGGTAACTTATCTGTTTCGGTGAGCTTGCGAATCACGAAGTCGACTTGAGATTTGTAACGCGAAACCGGATGGTTCCCTTCGTACTCAACGTGACACTCGATCCCAAGCTTGTCCATCGATTCCTTTAACTTGATGCCCATCACCGGATGATGAACCCAGCGGTCCGGTGTCAATTCATCATCGATCGATGCGGAGTCGCCGTATGCCAGGTAAATTGGCGGGTCGTCGCGAGTCAAGTACGTCGTCGGAGATGCGGCGAGCATCGATTCCAAAGAGCTCTTCGTTCGCAACTCGCTTTCTTCGGAAAGCTTAAAAAGTGGGAAGTACGCCGGATGAACCGGTAGCGGTGAAACACCAAACCAGCCCTCCAACGTAGGAAGATGCAAGCAGGACTGGCCTCCGAACGGAGCGAGAACTTGGAGCCGAGATGATTCTCTGCGAATGGGGTCGACGTGTTCTTGCATTGCAAAATCCGGGTGAAAGCCGATCCACATCAACATGCACCCTCCGGCCGAACCTCCGGTCGCTCCGAATCGGTCTTTGTCCAGATTGAACTTCTCCGCGTGAAGTCGCAAATATTGGACTGCCCGCACACCATCCATCATCGGAATGGGGAAGGGATGCTTACCGTCCTCGGTGAGCCGATAGTTGATCGCGGCGACCGAGATACCCGCTTCCAGCATTTGCCCGAACAGCTCGGATTCATGACGAAATCCACTCTTGTCACCGTCACTAAAACCACCGCCATGAATGCAGATGAGGAGAGGCGTCGCTTGCCGGGACTCGGCGATCCAAAGGTCCATCATGTTTCGTTGATGAGGACCGTACTGAATGTTTTCGTGTGTCGGTGGCACCGAATCACCGATTGGTGGAACCGAATCACCTTTGAAGTGCCAGCGATCACGGATGTTTCCGTCCGGTTTGATCGCAACTCCGGCCTCGGCTCCTTCGACCTCGAACATGACATGGTACAACAGCTGACCCTTCTCGTTGCTCCGCTCGACGCCAATCAGCCGGTCAGCAGGAAATTCTTTTCTTGCCCGTTTGGCAACCAATTCTGGTAGATCGCTAAATTCGATTCGCTCCAGAGAATCACTGTCTTCTTGCCCAATGACCTGTTGGACGTTGAAGCTCGCTAAAACAAGCAATGCTGTAGCGAATCGGATAATTGCTTCTCGCGTCATCGTGTTCCTGTCATATTGGTACGTTAGAGACGTCAGCTAGTGCCGAATCATCAAATCAAGCGAGTCACGAGCTTTGGTCGTTTGCAAGGACGTTCAGAAGGTCGTGCTCCAACGAGTTCCACTCTTCCTCTTCCGAGGCGGCGTCCCCGAAAGCTTCTCCTTCACCACTATTGAAATCGTCGCGAGCCAAATAGTTGATCACAAGCAGCGCATCCAAAAGGGTGACAGAGCCGTCATCATTCACATCCGCATCGTATCCGTGATCTAAGCCCAAACCATCGGTGTTTCGGTAGAGATGATTGATGACACGAAGGGCATCGATGAGCGAAACCCGTCTATCTCTGTCAACGTCTTCCCGCAAAAAGTCATCATCGCCAGTGTCATCATCACCTAAGCCGTCGTCGCAGTGAGATGTGCCATCATCCTCCGACCCTGACCCATCTGAAGTGACGTCAAGTTTCTCATCGAGCCGAGACAGGATCCGATCCATGATCGTTGCGCCTCCTCCGATTACTGAAGGCGCGTCGTATTGCACGTCGTGATCGCCTCCTTCGATGGTCTCGAGTTGAAAGTCCAATCCCACTTCACCTGCTCGATCGTGAATCTGTTCGGCTTCGAGATAGGGAACCACTTCGTCATCTGTTCCATGGATTTGAAGCAGACCCGCTTCGCCGTTTTCGATCGTGGATGGCAATCCCAATCCGCCCGCGACGCTGATCAGTTGCACCGGCCTCGGGGCACCAATCTGAAAGTCATCGATAGCGTAAGCCAAATGCAGTCCAACGAAAGCGCCAGCCGACTCACCCCAAACCGCGATTCTTGAAGGATCGATGTTGAAGGTTTCAGCCTGACCCTGGAGATATCGCATCGCGGTGACCGAGTCTTCCACCGCAGAAGCCAAATGTGCCGGCAAAATATCGCCGAATTCAGTGACAGAGTTTTCGATGGATTCAATCGCCATCTGCTGGAAAGCTGAGGAAGCGACAGGTTCTTGACCTGCCAACCGATAGCTCATCGAGACAGCGACATAACCGCGTCGTGCGAGCAGCCTCGCGGTCTCTGACATTGCGTCTCGGTCGCCGCCGTAAAAGCCTCCGCCGTGGACCAGGAGCACAACGGGCCTTGACGAATCACTGGGCTGCTCGGGCGAGTAGACATCCATCATCAATGGGACGTCGCCGCCTGCCGTCGCACCTTCTCCGTACTGCACGGTCGACATAACGATTCCACCTTCGTGATCATGGTCATCACCGATGTCGCAGTCATCATGGCCGTGGTCCCCGTCGTCTTGGCCTCCATCGTCGTGCCCTCCATCGTCGTGCCCTCCATCGTCATTGTCATCACCGTTCCCATCTCCAAGCGGGTCGATGAACGGTGGTGGACCGAACATCTCACTTTGAGGGCCGACGCGACCTCCCGTTATGCCCGTCGCCGGAGATGATTCGGTAGGTAGCACGGCACCACCGAATGCGAGGCCAAATTGCTCGGCCAATTCGTGGTTCGTCTTTCCGATGTATTGCTGAGGGATAGGCGTTTCCGATCCTCCCACCGATCCGGTCACGGGGATAAAGTCACCCGCCTGTTCGTCGAAATAGAGCTGTGCGTTCTCGAACTCTCCATAGTTCAGGAGGATTTGATCCGGCTGAAAGAAGAACAGTTGTGACTTGTGTTGTTCACCATCAATTCCCTCAGGCAAGATATCATCGATCAACCGGATATTCACTCGCTCGTTTGTTCGTTCAATCAGCGATTCGGGCAGTTGTTCAAACGAAACACCATTGATGGTGAGCTGACGACCGGTTTGCTTCGGATTGGTGACCCTAAAATCGTTGACGTTTGCAAACGCCCCACCTTCGATAGTCACGGTGCCACCGGTTGGCAAGGCAATGCCCGTTTCAAAGCCTTTGATGTCCAGGCTGTTAAAATCAAAACGCGCGATGTTCCAAAAGTGATCGAGCTTCATGCCGATGGAGCCCGATTGTCCGCTGCCGATGATTCGTAGGTTGTCGAAGGTCATTCGCGAACCATAAGGTGCTTCGACAGCCGTTTGTTTGATTCCCCAAAGCGTCGAGTTCGAAAACGTTGAGTTGAGTTGATCCCAATAGGCCGTTTCTCCTTCTTCCGGTCCGATCCCGCCCGCATGCAAGTAATACATGGCCAATCCGTGGGTCGCGTTATAGGCAATATTGTTGTCGAACGACGTGACTGGACCTTCCGTGATGTCAGCCCTGGTCCCGGGCGGCCCCAACAAGTCGCCATTCGGCAGGTTCTTGGTGTCGATGAATGCCGGGCCGAGGCCTTTTTCGAGCAACGGTTCCGTCCAGTAAATGTAGGCATGCCCGGTGGCGCCGGAGACGACGTTCCCCTCAACCCTCACTTGTGGACCGTGGAACCAGAAGCCGTCTCCTTGCCAGCCGAAGTCCATCAGTCGGTCTCGCGCGTCTGGTGCATTCGCAAATCGGTTCTCGGGGTCTGGGTTATTCAGCGGATCGTTCGGGTTGACCGTCCGTATCGCGATGTTGTTGATAAACGACCCGATCTCATCACCCGCTTCGGTGTTGTAGGCTGCACCGACGGTGTTGTAGGCGACGTTGTTGGTGAAGTCGACATTCGACGAGTGGTTGACATACGCCCAACCAGAATCATCCGTGACCACGCTTCCATGTACTTTTGCGGGATCGCTATTCAGATCCACTCCGCCGCGATGAAAGTGCACCGAGTAGCGTCCGCGCACGTGGCTGCCGCCCAGATCAACATGTTCATCGTTGTGATCCCATTCTGAGTCATCGACGGGAATGCTCTTATCAGTACGACCGAGTTGATGGAAGCCTGCATAGTTGACGTCAACATCCAACGTATGCATGAACATCACGTGCCCGCGACGCTGAATCGAAGGGTTCTCCGATGTGAAGGTGACGTTGCGCGTGTTGTTTGCGACGTGTACATCCAGATCACTTTGTGGTGCGACGTGATCCTTCATCAGCGGGCTCGTCAGCGTGACGGTATTTCCGTCGATGGAGGCAATCGTCGCCAGTTCGTCGCCGGTTGGATCATCGGGATTTGTGCCAGTGATGACCAGTTCATCGCCTATTTGCCACCCGAAGGGCTCATCGATTAGTTCTAGCTGTGTCGTGCCTGCAGTAGGTTGCGATTGCAGGCGTAGCCAGGCCGACTTCTGTGCGCCGTGGATCGTTGTCGTCCCCTGCAGCAACGCGCCACGGCTGAGTAAATTCGGATCCGCGGATCGATCGATGTCCCCGTTATCCACGAAGACGATTTTTGCGCTGACGTTTGCCGAGACTGGAGCCGCCGCGCTCCCGATCACCAAGTTGCCACAGGACGAGCTGACCAGCGTTTCGACGCGTAACTCCGTGTTCACGTCGGTTGCAAAGCTCAAAGTGCCGTCGATGCGAATCCACTCGAACTCCTCTTCGAGCGGACTGTCAATCGTGACGGTGAGTCCCTGAGGTATCACGACCCGCCCGTTCTCCTCCGGAACTTGGCCGCCGTGCCACGTCGCCGGGTCAGACCAATTGCCCGTTGCGACGGCGGTGTTGGACGCGGACGATATCGGTACCAACGCCAAGGCACCGTGGCCATCACCGTGCGTGTTTCCATCGCCGTGTCCCATACCATCATGGGTGTGCCCACCATTGTTGCCATGCCCATCGTGATTCGAAGTGCAACCGGTACTCCCGTGCCCCATCTCTCCTTCCGCGTTCGACATCAATGCTCCTAAGGCGTGACCGTCGACTGGGCTCTCGACGAGGGGAAGACTCGAACCCACGACGAGAGCAGCCAACAGACGCTTCGGCTCTAATGACTCGACGGAAAGTTTTCTCTTTTGACGACGCGACAAGCGGAACATGGTCTTTCCCGGGATCGAATGCTGATGAGAGCCGCACTCCCGCCACAGCAGCGGGAGATTCGCAGTGGCTACCGGCAAGAAAGCGATATTCAAAGCGAGCGTTAGGATCTGTGACTTGCCGACGTTCAGGGTTGACCCGGCATGTCCGTGGTTACACTTAGTAGTGCCGTCGAGCCGGATTCCTTACTTCAGCCTGGAAAAAATTCCCTTCTCGCTTGGCTCTTCTGAATGTTGACGACGCAAAAAAGCCTGATTTTTCGAATACAAGATGCCAGCGATACAGAGTCCTGGTCTCGGTTCGTGGATATCTATGGACCGTTTCTTTACCGCTATGGTCGAAAGCGAGGGATGCAGGATGCAGACGCGTTGGATTTGACGCAGGATGTCCTCCGAGAAGTCTCATCGTGTATTCAACGTTTTCGTTATGACGCATCAATTGGGAAGTTTCGTAATTGGCTGATGGTTATTGCTCGTTACCAGTTCTTTCAGCGAACTAAGAAACGCGTTGCTATACCGCTAGCTCCGGCTGATCTCGCCGATGTCGATGAACGAACCAGTGAAGAATTCGACGAACAATGGGAGCGAGAGTACCAACTGCACCTCTTTTATTGGGCCGCAGAGCAGGTGAAAGAAACAGTGAGCGAGAAAACGTGGGACGCATTTTGGATGACCGCGATGGACGGCCGATCCGCCAGCGAAGTTGCGTCCAAACTGGGGATGCGACTCGGTTCCGTTTATGTTGCCAAAAGTCGTATGCTTCTTCGGATCCGAGAGTTGGTTGAGCAAATTGATGGATCGACAGAAACATGAGTTGTGAGAAAACCGGATGTCCGACGGCCGAGGAACTCAAAGCGCTTTGTCGAGGTGACTTGTCGCCGGATCGCGAAAGATTGCTCACGGCGCAATTGGAGGAATGTTCCGCGTGCGCACGGGCACTCGAAGAATTGGGTGGTTCGTACGAGAAGTTGTCGAGCAAAGAGTGGAACGAAATCACACGTGAATGCCAATCACCCGGTCTGCAAGAAGTCGTCGTTCAATCGAAGCGGGCGTCTCTCGCGGGTGAACGCAACGCGCTTATGTCGCATGATGATCTCGCGCCGTGGCTTGAATCTTGCGAGACGCAACTCGGAAGAGTGGGCCAATACCAATTGATCGAGTGTATCGGTCGCGGGGGTATGGGGATCGTCTTTCGGGCCTTGGATGAAGAACTGAGCCGCGAGGTGGCGCTGAAATTCATGTCCCCCGGAATGCTCATTGACCCAATCCACGCGGTCCGATTTCAACGCGAAGCACGAGCGGTCGCAGCGATCAGTCACGAGTCAGTGATCGCAATCCATGCGGTGTCACGAGTCCGCGAACTCCCGTATCTGGTAATGGAACTTGTCGATGGCGAGTCGTTACAGTCGAGACTGGATCGCGGCGAAAATTTTGAGATAGACACCATCATTGAGATTGCCTGGCAAATCGCTAGCGGACTCGCCGCTGCACATGCGAAAGGGATTGTGCACCGGGACATCAAACCCGCAAATCTTCTCATCGACAAGAATCGAAATCGAATCAGGATCACCGACTTTGGACTCGCAATCTCCGATTCCGACTTGTCAGTCACGACGACGGGAATGTTGCTTGGGACGCCAGAGTTTCTCGCGCCTGAACAGCTTGCGGGTAAGCCCGTCGACCAAAGGGCGGATTTATTCAGCCTCGGATGCGTGCTTTTTCGGCTAGCAGCGGGGCGACCCGCATTCGGCGGCGAAACAATTTGGATGGTGATTAAGTCAGTTCATACCCACAATCCGCCCAGTCTTTCATCACTCTATTCGGATGTCCCGGAGTGGTTTTCCGTTTTGGTTGCCCGCTTGCTGGAGAAGGATCCTGATCGGCGACCGGCTACCGCAGACGAAGTGGAAGACATCCTCAAAGAACAAAGTGCCGCGAAGACTCCAATTCGGGAGACAAGGGAGAAATCATCAACCAAGTACGAGTTGTCGTCCCGTAACCAATCCTTCAAATGGTTCGTTTTTGTAGCGGGTGCCGTGGTGTTGCTGGCGCTGGGAACAGTCTTCTCCGAGTCGGTATGGACTTCAAATCTATCCAGGAACATCGCTCTCGATTCAGAAACGCTTTCAAGAATGATTGAGGGTGATCAGGACACTCTTGTCGTTGAACTTGGTTCACCAGGCCCGTTCTTTGTCGATCCGATTGAGCTCCGTGACCGGTCGTTAAAACTCACCACCGCCAGCGAGATTGAAACGGCCGTGCTTTTTGTGGACTGTGACAGCAGCCAATCCGCTTTCACCTGCCAACGCGGTCATCTGGAACTCGACGGAGTCGAAATTCGGGTCGGCAGTCGCGGCTCACGACGGATCGTGGAACCAGGGCGAGGCGAAAGTGCGATCGCACCGGTCATCAATGCTGACGAAGCCGAAGTTCGGCTCATCGGATGTCGAATCAACATTTTGGAGCGGCCTGTGCTATACGCGGCCGACTCAGCCGTCACCGTTTCCGAGTGCTTGATCGAAACCGGAGAACAAGCAATCACAATCGCGGCGGAAAGCGAGCAACCGCTAGGGATCGAGAATAGCCGGCTCGTCAGCGAAAGCGGGATCTGGATCGAAAGCGGAAGTACTGTCGATATCTCGCTGGTCGATAGCGAAATGCGAGGCATCTTTGCGATTGTTGCCCAGGCAACTCCCAACAACGAAGGCGTAACGATTCGCTCAAGTGGGACTGCGTTCGAGTGCGAGTCTGCGGTGATTAGCCTCGTCGATTACCTTGGCTCCGGCGACGTAGAGCTTCGTGAGCTGCCTGACGAATTGTTCCCTAGATGGGAAACAAGCGACCGGCTGGACGTTGATCAATTCGTTCATCTTCGCGATCAACGCAATCAGCTGATCCGCGCCGGGCGGTGGGACGAATACGTTGCACGGCTCAATGGGTCCTGAGGTATTAGCATCGCGTGATCAATAACTGTTGCATTATTAACGTAGCCATCACGCTTCGCCGTGATGAAATCAAAATAACAGGTCAGTTATTGATCACGCAATGCTTGGCCGAAATGAAAACGCAACGAGCGAATGAAGGCAGACAAGAGAGGATGGGGTTGGATGCCACTCCAAAGCCGTCAATTGGCCAAAACGGTCATGGCATTTCGCCATCGAACGAATGAAGCAGTGCGGCGGCGTGTTGGGTTAATGGGTGATCGTTACCGCAGGCTTGTACAAGTCTCTCGTAGTCGAAACGGGCCATCTGGATCGCAGCGTTTTGGCGTCCTTGTGCCGCCAACGTTCCCGCGGCCCACAATCCGAAAGGCGGGGTAAACGGATGAAAGGGTGAATCGGCTGGACTATCTTTTCGGCCCGTCACCGCAACCTCAAAGGCACTCCTCGCACCGTCTTCGTCGCCGAGGGCATCCATGTGTCGAGACCGCCAATAGTGCGCATTTGCATGGATTTCTTGGGCCGATCCCTCGCCCGACTCCGTGGATCGCGCGCAGCGTTGGGCAATTTGCAAGCCCTCCTCATATGCCCCTAGTTCGTAGAGCGCCCACGAGTGAAGCACCTGAGCAGAGACCACATTGTGGTCCGTTTCAGCAAAGATGCGCAAAGCGTCTTCGGTCGAGCCCCTCAGGTAGGGCTCTGCCAGCGCGGCTTGGTCGAGGCACATGTAGAATTGCCCGATTAACTTGCGCGTCAGGATCGGGCTCTCGTGAAGGTCGCCTTGTTCTGCACGCCCGGCTTCCAGCGCTTCCTTCATCCAGATGATCGCGTCGTCCAGTCGTCCTGCCGAAGCGAATGCAGCACCAAGTTGGAACTTGGCCCAGTGAACGTGTCCGCGGGCCCAATCCTCATCGGTCGTTAATACGATTTCCAAGGCGTCCTCGTACAAACGAATCGCCTCGTCGAACTCCTGGTGGGACAAATGGAAAAACGCCTCATCTGATTTTTTGAAAGCGATACCCATCGTATCCGCGGGCTCCTCCTCGCCCCGTTTCTCGGCGACACTGGATTGCAACCTTTCAGCTTCGGAGTGACGCCCCGTGTTCGCCAGTAGCATGGCAAGTTCGTATTGCGTGTCGCAAACGAAAGTGTGCCTTTCGCCTAACACGCGTGATGCACTCGTGATGACCGATTCCAGAGCTTCAATGGCATCGTCTTTACGGGTTGCGGCGTTCAACGCGGCGGCAACGCGCGACTGTGCTTCGAAATTTTCTATTGAATCCACGCCGTAGATTTCCGCGGTCAGATCGGCCCAACGTCTGAAATGAACCAAGGCTTCTTCTGCGAGTTGAAGTCTCGCGAAGAGCTCCGCAATGGACCCGCGCAGATCGACTTCAACCAACGGGTCGTTCACTTCCATTTCATCGAGAGTTCGATCAGCATTACGCGCGAAGGACTCTGCGAAAAGTTCGCGTGCGACGTTACGCAAGACAGTCTTGGGAACCTCGATGCCGGCGTCGTTTGCCCACTGCTCATTGAGTTGCTCAATGAGGACGTCTCCGACCGCGCGATACTCGAGACCAAGGATCATCCGAGACTGAATACTTGCAACTTCACGCGCGCGTTCTCCCGCAAGTTCGGCTTCGTACTGAGCCTTCAGCGCTTCGACGCGAGCTTCGTCCGCCCGAACCAGTAGGACCGAAGATGTAATTAACCCGGCGAGCAACGCAACGAAGGTCGCGACTACGCCAAAGACGGGCGCCTTATTGCGCCGGACAAATTTGGAAGCTCGGTACCAACCCGATGCCGGCCGGGCGAGGATCGGTTCATCGCGAAAGACGCGTCGGAGGTCTTCGGCAAGCGCGGCGGCGGATTCGTAGCGATGCCCGACCTCCGGAGCCATCGCCTTGGCCGCGATCACGGAAAGATCGCCGTAGAGGTGCGAATCAATCGATCCGAGCGATGCGGGCTCGGACTCGCGAATCAATCGGATCGCCTCCGGAATCGACTTCCGCCGCAGATCATAAGGATCCCTCCCGGCGAGCAAACGATACATGATCACGCCGACCGCGTAGACGTCCGATCGCGTGTCCGTTGCTTCGATATTTCCTTCGAGCTGCTCCGGACTCATGGTCTGCAGCGAACCGAGAATCTGGCCCGCATACGTCTCTCGTGTCGCCGGATCTGCGGCGTCGGTCAATCTTGCGATCCCGAAATCGAGCACTTTCGGCTGCCCGATGCGATCAATGGTTGTCGTGGACGACAAGGAAAGTGATGTGTCGGCTCGTTCATCCGAGGCCGTGGCAACCAGCACGTTTGCGCACTTGAGATCACGATGCAAGATGCCCTTGTGATGGGCATGCTGGACCGCATCGCAGACGCGTGCGATCAACTCCAGTCGTTCGGCAAGGTCGAGTCCTTGCTGTTCGGCATGTTGATCCAGGGGAAGCCCTTCGATCAGCTCCATCGCGTAAAAGGGTCGAAGACAGCGGCCGCTTCGATCAACACCTGCTTCGTAAACGTGCGCGACCCCCGGATGCTGCAGCCGGCCGAGTGCTTCTGCCTCCCGCTTGAACCGCCGCAGTGTCTCGTCGGTGTTAAAGCCCTCTTTGATAACCTTGATCGCTACATGCCGTTGGGGGTTCTCCTGCTTTGCTTCGTAAACGATCCCCATACCGCCCCGGCCGAGCTCACGGATCACTTCATAGCTTCCGATCCGGTCGGGCGTTCCCGAGGAAGCCACATCCATCGCGAGCATCTCGGCTCCGGCCCCGAGCACACCGGTGGAGATCGGCAAGACATCGTCTTGATCGCATGCGATCATCTGCCGTACACGAGTGGCGAGTTGCGCATCACCGTTGCAACGACGCTCGACCTCCCTGGTGAGATCAGGCTCTTGGAGATCGCAAACCTCGTCGAAGATTTCCAGCATCCGCTTATCAAAGCCCACGGTACTCACGATGGATCACCTTGGGTCAATTCCAGATTCAGGAACGCCCGCGCCTGCCGCCAGCGACGCGCGACCGTGCTACGCGAAACACCGAGTACCTCGGCGGCACTCTCCAATTGCAGGCCGCCGAAGTAAAGCAGTTCGACGACGCGAGACAATCCTTCATCCGCCGCTTCAAGCTTACGTAGCGCGTCATCGAGATCGATTGTATCGACGTTGACTTTTTCATCGGCAAGTGTGACGTGGGTGAGCGAAAGCCGTTTTGCATCGCCTCCGCGTTTCTCGGCCCGTTTACCCGCGGCATGATTCGCTAGGATTTGCCGCATTGCCGTCGCCGCAACCGCGCAGAAATGCTGGCTGCTTCGGTAGTCCTGATTCTTGGCGTTGACCATTTTGAGGTAGGCCTCATGGACGAGCGCTGTCGGTTGCAATGTCTGCTCACTCGAATGTCGTTGAAAGTGCTTTCCGGCTAGCGCCCTGAGCTGCTCGTAAACGAGCGGCAGCAACTGATCCGCGGCCGCGATGTCACCGCGCCGGAGTCGATCCACCATCAAGGTCGCTTCGGCAGTAGCGGATTGGCGGTCGGTGCTCATGCTCGGCTTCCTTTCGAATCCTCTAGCGTCATTGGACTCAGCCCGCTCTCGGATCGAGACAGGAATTTTTCAAGACATTCGATTTTTTGTGACACTCGGGTGACCCGAATCCGGTGGATGCCCACAGGGAGCCGTGGAGCATTCTCTGGCAAGTCGACCAAGCGAATCGATGTGTGTTCGTCTGCGAGTTTACTCGCGCGAGTGCCAAATCGTCCACCAAAAAGATCGGTCGAGGACTTCACCGCGCCTCCTCAAACGTCCCAGTTTCTATTCCGTCGAGGGCGCCGACCTTGTTTTCCAGAATAAACCAGCGATCACTTCGAGCCCAGAAAACGAAAAAGCGACGACTGCTCACGGAGCGACTGGAAGCTCGGACGTTGCTGGCAGGTGGCGTGACGGCAACTGTTTATCCAACGGGACAAGGCATCACGCGGGTCGGCTTCGATGTAGACCCTAATTACCGCGGCGACGTCTATGTCCGAACGACGAATGCCGGTGGTGTGGAATGGGGAACAGATGGTTCCACCTATCAGCCCATTGGCGCACAGTTTGCGGGGCAGAACTCGGTCACGCTGGAGATGGACTATGACCCCGGGGCGCGATTCGCGTCCAATTTTGGCAATACCTCCGCTTTCAATGCGCTGGTCATTGGAGACTTTCGGCTGCCCGGAGTGGATGTCAACTTTGAAACGTTGAAAGCCATCGTTCAGGCCGGAGCGACGATCGACACGTCTCAGCTGAATGGCACTTCCGGAAATCTGACCATCAAGTCGCCGCTGCTGACGACCAATTCAGGCGCTTCGCTCATCACCGATCATGCAGCTGCCACAGACACTCCAGGAAGTTTAACGATCGACGCTCCGGCAAGCCTGAGTGACATGAGTAGCTTGTTCTTTGGCTCGCTTCCGGTAATCCCAAGCATTGCGACCACGAAAGCGGAGGTGACGCTGACCGGGACCACCATTCGCGCCGGTAACCTGACGATCGACGCGGATGCCGATAGTGTCGATCTTTACGACGACGAAGACCCAGACAAACAGAGCAATTTTGGAAGGCAATTCGTACAGGCAAGCTCGCAGTTGATCGGTTCGCTATCGGTTTTTGCCGGATTCGCAATTTCGAAAGCGACGAGCCACGTGACCATCAGTGGCGGTTCGATCGCGGCGAACAACGTGACGGTCACGTCCACGGCGGATACGTCTGCACGAACCCGAACATTCTCGCCGCGCTTCGGTGCAGTCTCGCTCTCGATAGCCGAACCGGATGCTGAGATCGCCATCAGCGGAGGCGCCACCATCAACGCGCGCGGAAATGTGTCACTCCGCAGCGACGCTGATGCTGAAATGAGGGCGAACACTCTTACAATCGGAGCCGGCACGGCATTCGGGTTTGTTGATCTGGACTCCAAGGCAACGCTTTCATCGGACTCGTCGATTGTCGCATCAGGAATGGTCGATGTCATTGCAGATGCCGTTAAGACCCAAAACGTGACGAGTAGCGGAAGCACCTCACTCGGCGGAAAGGCATCTTTTTCGTTGGCCTACAGCCAATCCGTCACGAATGTATTGGCGGCGGTTGACGGTACCGTGAATACCACGGGCAACATCACGATCGATAGCGGGTTGACGACGGAGGAGAATCAGAACTTCTCATCAAGCAGCACCGGCCAGGGAGGTGCCATTCGTGGCGCCATCAATGGCATAAAGACACAAACGTACATTCCCCGGCTGAGTGCGCTCGCTCGAAAATTGGGGAAGGCACGGATTGGCAGCAATGTAAAAAATGGTCTCTCTGGCGGATTCGGCGTCGCCTACCAGACAAACGATGTCCAATCGCGAATCGGTCCAGGTGCGACGGTTACCTCAATCGCAAGCGACATCAATGTCAAGTCGGAGATCGTCGAGTTCCCGAAGGTCTCCGCCCAGGCGGCAACCTACAACCAGCCCGAAGTACTTGGCAAAGTCCAAGCAGATACCCGAGACAATAGCGGCGCCCTCGCCATCTCCGTCGGCTTCTACGATAGCGAAGCAAAGTCGGTGATCGGAAATGGCGCGGTCGTCAATGCGGGGCGCGACTTGAATCTCGTTTCTTCAACGGAGATACCTTGGGAACAACAGTGGTGGACGATTTTCTCGATTGATAGTTTCGGCTCTGGAGTGGAAGACATCACCAGCTTCCTGTTCAAAAAGCTAAACAACAATGCGGGCGTTCAAGACGGGTTCTTTTCCGCGTGGACGGACGCCTACGCGGGAGCGAAGCGGTTCGCAGTCGGTCTACAAGCGAACATTCTGCAGGTCGACAACAACGCGGATGCGATCATCGAGAACAACGCAGTCGTGACGGTCGGTCGTGACGCGACGATCGCGTCCAACGTCGAGAGTGATACGCTGAATTTCGCGGGTACGTTTGGGTATTACTTGCGCCACGCAGCGGCTAGCGAAAGCGCTACCGGAATCGGCGCCGCGTTGATGTATGTCGGCTACAACAACGATTCGATTGCCAAAATCAAGTCCGGGGCCAGAGTCGAGGCGGATAGCCTGTTGGTCTTGGCTCAGAGTGATTCTCGCAACCTCTCGATCGCGACGCAGGGAGGTAAGTCGGGGGGACTCGCAATCAATGGCGCCGTCGCCGGTCTGGTGATCGATGACCGAACACTGGCGTTGATCGACGACGGAGCGACGATTACCACCCGCAGCGGCCTCGTCGAAATCCCTCGAGACTATGACGAAGTTGACACAAGTAAAGAGGGTTTCTTCACAACGACGCCGCAGTTCAATCCGAGGGCCCCGGTGTCAAATGTGGGTACGACGCTTCGTGCCGATCCCGCGACAGATCTCATTCGGCTGCCGTACCAACACGGACTGACAACCGGAGGTGCCGTGCGTTACTTCAGCGGCGGTGGTGTTCCGATCGGCGGTCTAACGAGCAACACCACGTACTACGCGCTCGTCATCGACGATAGTTCGTTCCGTCTCTCGTCGACACCTAACGGAACCGCAATCGACATCAACCTGGATGCGACCACGGGGTTTGCCCATGCAATTGTTCCTGGTTTCCAGCCGTCGGCGGTTGACGCAACAGACGCAACGATCATTGACCTCGGCCGCGACCATGGCCTCATCAATGGCCACACGGTCGTCTACGAGAGCGGAGCCGACTTGGACATCTCTCCCCTGTCTGACGGCAACATCTACTTTATCGAACGCGTTGACGCGCGCAAGATTCGTCTTAAAAATTCCGAGGCGGGTGCGGCGATCACTCTTGACCCGAATACTGCGACCGGTGTTGGCCATTTCGTGATCCCAATCACTTCGACCACGGTCAGCGAAATCGCACCGACGGCGCAACCCCGAACACTCCGTCGCGAAAACTATCTCGAATCGCTCGACAGCAATGGCGATCGGAAAGTCACAGCGGCTGACAATTACATTCGTTCGGTCACGCAAGATGCGTACCTTACCGATCGCAGCCTGCTTGTGCTCGCAGACAACGCTTCCGACCTGTACGCCGGTGCGGGTGCGCTCACCTTTGGGAGTTCGGTTGGTGCAGGTGCATCCGTGTCGGTGAACAAGATTAGTCGATCCACGCAAGCCGTGATCGGCAATCTGCAACACAACTTCAGTGCCGACCAACTTTCGTCCCCGGGGGTAGGCGTCGACAGTAACGGTCAAGCTTTCCTCGGATACAACCACGGATTCAGCACTGGAGACTGGGTAACGTATGCGGGAGGTGGTGACGTCGGAATCGGCGGTCTGAGTGATGGGGAGCGGTACCACGTCACGCTCGGCGCCGACACCGATAGTTCGGGTGACCCGCTGCTGACGCTGTCCAGAACTGCAAGTGAAGCAACCGCAACGTTCGCCGATACTGCGGCCGACGTGTCCGCGAACGTGATCGACCTGGGTTACACCCATGGGTATCAGCTCGGCGATTCGGTGATTTATCGCTCCGGCACATCCGCCGATATCGGGGGTCTCGTAGACGGAACGACGTACTTCGTCATTCCGATCGATGCGACGAAAGTGGCCCTCATCACGGATGAGGGCGCCTATGAACCGACGTTTCAAACGCTTTTCGACCCAAGAGATACCGTCACGAACAACGGAATCACGTTCGGTTTCGATCACGACTTCACTTCGAACCAACCGGTTCGCTACACCGATGGTGGCGGGACGGCGATCGGCGGACTCGTCGACGGACAGACCTATTACGTGCATGTCGTCAACGCGAAAACGATCCAGCTCCGTGCCACGTCAACGAGCGCGACGTCGATCACGCTTACACCGAGCACAAGCGTTGGCCGAAAGCATGCGTTGCAAGCCGGATTCATTCTCAACGCGACCAAAGTCACCGGTTCACGGACGAACGGGCCTTCTCACGTCATCAATCTGGGACACTGGCACGGCTACGCGACCGGGCAGCCACTACGTTACACAAATACGGGCACAACGATCTCGGGGTTAACGAACGATCAGGTTTACTACACCATTGTCGATGGCGAACAGACGATCGCGCTTGCGAGCACGGAAGCAGCCGCCGTGCTGGGACAGTGGCAGTTCTTCGACGCAGCCACAGCGTTAACGACGGACAACAGTGGAACGCTGATCGGTATCGATAGTCTGAATGGCTATCAGAACGGTGACGCGTTGGTTTACAGCCACCGCGCAGCGTACGCGGACAGCAACGTACCCGCCGCACTCTCCTACCTCGATGCGAACGGCAATACCGTCACGCTGACGGAAGGCGCGACGGTCTATGCGATCACGGCCGATGACCCGACGGTAAGGGTCTACGATCCAGAAACGGACACGCTAAGTCCGCTTTCTCTTGGAATCCGAATCGCACTGACCAGCCAAGACGCGCTCGCGGGCAACGCGTTGACGCTCAACGGTACGCCGACGGGGATCCACGGTTTCCATCATAAAAATAGCCGCATCGCGATTAACGCAACGGGAGCCGACAACTCGGCCCAGTACTTGGTCGCCGATGCACGCATCGATCTTTCCGCGGCTGCGAGCACGGGGACGGGGCATTCCCTACGGCTTTCGCTCGATCCCTCCGAAACAACAGACGAAACTCACGGGTTCGGCAAAGTCTTCTCCCCGACCGCGACTAACTCAACGACATTCAACCCGTCAACT
This sequence comes from Planctomycetota bacterium, assembly GCA_039025515.1. Lineage (GTDB taxonomy): Bacteria > Planctomycetota > Planctomycetia > Pirellulales > Pirellulaceae > Stieleria. Next base: position 46,388 of record JBCCOI010000003.1, on the reverse strand, counting down.
GAGCTTGCGACCAATACGATCACAACAATGGCGGCTCACGGATTCGTGACCGGGGATCGGTTGCTCTACGAAGACGGTGCCACGGCCGCAGTACCCGCGTCCGCCGTCGGGGGACTCTACAGCGGGCAAGTCGTTTACGCGATTGTCACGGGGACGAATACGTTTCAGCTCGCGCTCACGCCCGCCAATGCAACGAGCGGCCAGGCGATCACGCTCAGTACAACAGGAACCACAGGGACCGCCCACCGACTACGAAAGTCCGCGATCGATCACCTCAGCACGATCGAGCTCGGATACAACCACGGATTTCGAACGGGCGACTCGCTCGTTTACAGCAATGGCCGCGGTACCAGCATTCGTGGGCTGGCTCACGGCAACCTCTACTACGCCATCGTCAACGCGCAAACGCCCACCAAGCTTCAGCTTGCCTCGACGAAGCAAGACGCCACGCGGGGGACGGCGATCGCTCTTTCCCCTTTTGTCGCGACTGGCGATCACCATGGTTTGGGACGTGTCATCCGCGCGATCCCGATCGCCGACGGACCGACCAATCGTCTGAGTTTCGGTAGTTCCCACCCATTTCAAAACGGAGACCAAATTAGCTACTCGTCCGGCGGCGGAACAAGCATCGGCGGATTAACCACTGGAACGAGTTACTTCGTCGTCAACGCAACCAGAGACTCCTTGCAGCTAGCGTCAACACGAAATGGGACTCCGATTTCGATCGATCCGACGTTGGCGACCGGAAGCCGTCATTCGCTCGCGACGCTCAGCGTGACCGGTTCGGTCGTGACCGGTGGCGATGCTGCCGTCATCGCCTATACCGGCGGCGAGATCATCTCGGCCACTCTGGCCGGAAGCATTGTGACAAAGTTCAGGCCGCAAATTTCGGCAAACTTAGGTCCTGCTCCGAGATTGGGGCGTGGCTATTCGGCATCAGTCGAGTCGGAAATAGATCTCAGCCAACTGAGCTCTGCCCCTCGGGCCGGCCAAGGCAATGTCCCCTCTCCGCCCGCGGTCGATAGCTTGGCAGACAGTCAGGTGCAGAACCCGACACGCAAGTGGTCTGCGGCCGGCACCGTTGCCATTCACACCATGCGCGGCGAAACGCGGGCGGTGATCAGTGATTCACAAGTCACGGCGAAGAGTCTCAAGCTTGGGGCAGTCGACGCCAGTCGTTCGATTCTGATCTCGGGAGCGCTTGCCATTGCTACCGGCTCGCCGACCGCCAAGGGCATTGCGGGCGCGATCGCCATCAACACGGTGAACAACGACACCGATGCGCTCATCGAACGCTCCACGGTGATCGCAACCGGTGGCGATGTAGTCGTGGACGCAAACAACCGCTCCTTGATTGTCACGGTCGCAATGGGTGCGGCCGGTGCGGTGGGCCGAACCGGGATGGCTGGGTCTGTCGCCCTCAGCTACATCGGTAGCGAGGCCCAAGCGAAAGTGGTGAACAATTCAACGATCACGACCAGGGAGGATGCGCAGAACGCCGGTTCAGGAAAAGTGACCGTTAACGCGAAAGACAAGAACAATGTCGTCAGTCTCTCCGGGGCGGGCGGTTTTGCGGGCGGCCCCGGTGCCTTCAATCGCTATGGAGTCGGACTCGCACTCGGACTGGTCATCCTGACGCAGCGAGACGGAACGCTCGCGATTGTGGAGGACTCCGACATCACGGCGGACGATCAGGTCACGATTGCCGCGAAGAACGATAACGATGTGACCGGCGTGACGGTCGCGATTGCGGCCGCGATCGGCGGTATTTCGACCAATTCGTTGGCCGCCGCGGCGAGCGTCGGTGTGGTGATCGTCGACACCAACGTCAGAGCATCGGCACGCCGAAAAAAGACCAACGGCATTCGCGCGAAGAAGGGACTTGCTGTTTCGGCCGAAGACGACTCAAAATTCCTCTCGCTTGTCGGAGGTGCAGCGCTCTCGGGTAGTTCAGGAGGATTCTCGGGATCGGGGCGAGCGGCAGGCGCGTCCATCTCGTTCAACTACTTCGACCAAGACGCCCTCGCCGACATCACCGGGATGCCGGTCACGAGCACGGAAGGGAGCGTGACAGTCACTGCGACGTCCAAACCGACGATCACCGCCGTGGCAGTGGGCGCCGCCGTCGGAGCGGACTCGGCGATTCAGGGCTCGTTCGCGATCACGGTGGTCGACACCGATGCAACCGCCAAGATCACCGATGCGACCAGCACGATTCTCGCCGATGGCAATGTGGTCGTGGCCGCGGATGACCGTTCGAAGTTGGTCAACGTCGCAGGAAGCATCTCGTTGGGCGCGATTTTCGCGGGATCCAACGAGCTCCTCACCTCGGTCAGCATCGCGAATGGGACGGTCATCAAGCTCAGCACGGTCGATGCATTCATCGACGACGATATCGCCGTCCAAGCGAACGGCGATCGAGGCACTTCATCTGTGCCAACTAGCAACCTCGACAATAACAACAACTTCACGCGAGCTAACCAACGAGGCGTCGGCGTCGCTGCCGTTTCGAATGCAACGATTGTGAACGTGGCCGCAGGCGGATCAATCTCGGGACAGTCCGTTGGCACTTCGGTCTCCGGCTCCGCCACCGTCACCATCATCGATGACAGAACGAAGGCCCGTATCGGCGATCGTTCTCAGATCAATACCGATCCGACGCGGGTTGCCGCAAACGCGAATGAGAACGTCGGACAAAGTGTCACGATCGTCGCAGCGAACCGAACCAAGCTGGATGGCGTTGCCGGTGCCGCTGGTGTTTCACTTGGAAACGGAGGAATCGGTGCTGGGCTCGACGTCGCCTTTATCAAAAAGAACACCGACGCGCGGATCGAGACCTCAGCGAGTGTGCAAGCAGAATCGGACGTCATTTTGGACGCTTACTCCAACGAAGACCTATTGTCCGTTTCGGGGTCCGTCGGAGCGGGACGTTCTTTCGGTGGAGCCTTCGGAGTCGGCGTCTCCATTTTGAACCTGACGACGAAAGCGGACGTTGGCAGTTCATCCACGATCAACGCCAAGGGCAGCGTCATCGTTGCGGCGGACGATGCGTACGAACATGAATTGATTTCCGGTGCGCTGGGCGTCGGACTGAAAACCGTCGGCGGCGCCGGAGCGTTTGCGGTGCCGTACGTGACGAAAGTCACGGAGGCAAAGGTGGGTGCTAACGCGACGATTGATGCACATGCACTCCGTGGCGGCTTGAACGTTGCCAGCGGGGAATTCAACACAAACTTTGGCGGTACTCCCGACAGCAGTGAGATCGGTGCAGCCGACCTCGACTACACCCATCTTCCTTCCTTGTACGACTTCTCCTATCTGCTCAACCGTTTGGCTTCTCCAGAAGAGATCACGGGCTTCAAAGGTGTCAGTGTGACGGCGACCAGCGAGTCGGCGATGGAGCTTTATTCGATCGGGGCCGGCGGATCGAGCGGTGCAGGCATTGCGATCTCTCTTGGGTACACGGGCCTTTTTGAAACAACCACGGCGTCACTCGGCACGTCGACGTCCATTAATCAAAACACCGCATCACCCGGCACCGATCAGTCGGTCAATGTGGCGGCGGGCAACGACGCCTTTATGCGAATGGTCGCGGGCTCACTTGCCGGAGGTGGAAGCCTCGGGCCGGTAGCCGGAGCAGCCGGTGTTAGCCTCATCTTTATCGACATGGATACGACGGCTGAAATTCAAAACAGCGCCCTTGTCGACGCCGCCAAAGATGTACTGGTTCGTTCGTATGCCGAGGAAGACTTGATCAACGTCGCCCTTTCGATTGCGGGAACGATCGGGCCTGCAGCTCTCGGGGGCGCGGCGGTAGCGTTGGACGTAGACAACACCACCAAAGCGACCATCGGCGATAGTGTTGTCGTTTCGGCAGGAGGCAATTTACTGGTCCATGCAGAAGACCGAACGGACGCCGATCTGGTTGCGGGCGGTGTCGGACTTTCCAAGATTGGCGGCGGACTCGGCGCTTCCGTCGGCATCTCGCTGCTCAAGAAGCGAACCGAGGCCTCCATCGGTAGCAGCACCATCGATGTGCTTGGCAACTCGGCGACGGCCATGATCTTCAACGGCAAAGAAACTAACGGTCAGGCAGATCGGGCTACGATCCGAGGCATCGGGGTCACGGCTTTCAGCGAGGAAGACGTGTTCGTGCTGTCGATGGCCGGGTCCTTCGGTGCCGGGCTTGGTCTCGCCGGGTCCGTCAATTGGCAAAAGTATGACTCCGACACGACGGCGGAAATCAAGACGGGTGCCAACGTCAACGGTGACGCCAACAACGCGACGGCGGCAAACGCGGCGCAAGATGTCTACGTGATCGCGATGAATAGCGTCGGCACGACCAGCGTCGCGGGGGCGATCGGAACATCTGTCGGACTGGGAGCGGGCGGCGGTGCGGACGTTGGCACGATCGGCAACTCGACGGTCGCACGAATCGGCGGAACGATTCACGCGCGACAGGACGTTCGTGTCGCTTCAAGAGCCAATCGTTTCATTCGATCGGTCGGCGCCGCCGGAAGCGTCGGGTCGGTCGGCCTGGCCGGTGGTGTTTCTCGCTGGATCATCGGCGGTGATGTCGGCAGTACGTATTCGGTCGGCGGCGAAACATCCAACGCCCTCAATGGCTACGACAACAACGGGAATTCGATCGGATCGCTCAACTCGGACACCGAGACGCAGATTGACAATAGCGTGAACGTCGATCCGGGGTTCGATCCTGAATCTCGCAATCGTGCTGACAACACACGAATGGGAGGCCAAGGGATGGACCAAGCCTTCGGAAACTTCGGTAGCTTCGTCGGGAAGCTGACCGCTCAGCATGTTTCGGAAACTCGCGCCCTTATCCTGCCTTCAGCCACAATCACCGCAGGTGACGATGTCGAAGTCGAGGCGCGCGACAAAAACGACGTCAGGCTATCTGGAGGTGGCGTTGCCGGAGGCTCCGTCGGCTTCGGCGGGAGTATCTCGCTGCTGGATATATCGACTCCGGTGGAGGCATCGATCGGCAATCGCGCCACCGTCACGGCCGCCGACAAGATCATCGTGCAAACAAACAGCGACGAAAAACTCCGCGCGTTTACGCTTGCCGGCAGCGGCGCGTTGCTGGCGGGTGCGGCGTCGTATTCTCGCATCAGCAGCAACGGCGCACGGACGGCGTCGATTCGTTCCGGTGCGAGCATCTTCGACGCAACCAGCTTGGATGTGATTGCCGATCACCGCGCCGATTTGAGAGCAACCTCCGGCAGTGGCGCGGTCGGACAGGTGGCCGCCGGAGTCTCCGGCACGAACGTCGGAACGTCCGCCAAGGTGGAGGCCTTCACCGAAGACGTGACGATCGGAACGATGGCCAATCGCGTCGGAAATGTCAAAGTTGCGGCGACCAGTGACATCGACAACGCGCCCAACGATGGACGGATGGCGCATTCGGTTGCGGTCGCGGGAGGTGTGATAGCGGCGACGGCTGCGGATGCACGTACGTTGGTCAACCCCGAGGTGATCGCATCCGTCGGGGCCCGCTCGGCGATTTACTCCAGCGGTCAAGTGAGCATCGTCGGCACAGCGGATCATGAATCCAATGCGGTCGCGACGGGTGTCGATGTCGGCGCGCTGGCTTTGGGAGTGACCTTTGCAACCGCGATCGTTGACCCCACGGTCCGAAGTGTCGTCGGCGACTTTTCAACCATCGAAGGCTCCAGCATCGAAGTGCATTCGCTGCACAACGTGGCCAAGAACGGAACGCTGTCCGATCGACAGGCCAGGGCCAAGGCTCTCTCCGGAAAGGGCGGAATCATCACCGCGAGCGGTGCGACGGCTCTTGCCGAGGCGAAAGGAAATGTCAGCACGACGCTTGGCCGATCGGTGAATCTGAACGCCACCACGGCAAACATTGTTATCAACTCTTACGGTTCCAATAAAGCGGACGCGGATGCGAGTGGCGTGCAAGTCGCATTCCTGGGAATCGGCCGTGTCGATGGGAGGGCCAATATCGATGCGTCCTCGCTCGTTTCGATCGGCGACAACGCCTTCATTCGCGCGAAAGGCAACGTGGATATCAAGGCGAACTCCCGTGACCACGGGAATTCGCGTGGTCGGGCCGGCGGCTGGGCCTTGATCCCGACTGCCATCGGACGATCGCTGACCGACGTGAAGAACCAAACCGATGTCTTCATCAGCAACAACTCGGACATCGGCGCGACGAACGCATTGACGTTGATTGCCGAAGTGGATCACTTCTCCGCATCGGAGGGTCGGTTCAACGTTCCCGCCATCGCGTTGGGCGCCGACGGGCTAGCTCGTGGAACCAACACCGGCACCACGCAAGTCGATGTCGACGTCAACAATTCGACACTACGTGGATTGGACATTGATGTGATCTCTCGCGTCAAGAAACTCGACGCCAAGTCCAAGGCCTACGCCCGCGCACCCGTCGGCTTTGCCGATGACACGGACGGGACGGCAGTCTTGAACTCGAATACGTCCACCGACGTCGACATCATGGGATCGACTATCTTGGGCGCACAATCGATCGATATCCTCTCCGAACAACCCGACGTTACGACGCTCTCCGATGCATTCGCCGACAGCACGTCATTGATTGCGGATACGATCGCCACCGCCAACAATACGACAACGCTCGATTCCGACATCACGGCTGATGCGTCTTCAGTTCTGACCACCAAGAGATTGCTCGTCCGCGCGAACCTTCCCGTGGGCCGATCCGTTCGCGAGGTCTCCACACGATCGGCCGGACTTGCTGACAGCGGTGAAGAATCGGATGAAATCCCAACGGAGAACATCACCCGCGACATTTCATTTAACGCCAAGGTCAACGTGGCAGACACCGGCCCCGTCTTGGTCATTGGAGCCGACTTGCAGCCGATCACTCAACTTGGCGGGGTCACTTACACCTACGATGCGTCGGCGGTGACCGTCAACCCGATCACCAACGCCGGAGACTTCCTCGGCAGCATCACGTTTGAACTGCCGGGCAACGTGGGCACACGGACGCTGTCGGGAACGGGCTCCTACCAGCGCTCACAGTCATTCACCGGGGTCACGATTGATAACCAGTCCGCCAGGGATCTTAAGATTTCCGGTATCGGAGTCTACAACGCCAATGGCAGCGTCCAGGTCAACAAGACCGCGGGAGTGACGGACACGTTGACGTTCACCGAGTTGACGGCGACGACGGGGCAAACCGCCATCGACATACAGAATACGCAAGGCGTGATCGTCGACGGCCTCATCGACAACCCCTTCGGGTCGACGACCATCACCGCGAATACCGGAAACATCGTTCGTGTTGCCAGCGACGATGAGATCGTCTCCGCCTCGGTCAAGCTGGAAGCCAAAAGTGGCAACATCGGATCTTCGGGGGCCACCGAGTTGCAGCGATTCGAAACCAAGTCGCGGCTCTCAACAACCGCGACCGATATCCAGCTGATTGCTTCGGGCAACATCTATCACTATCACAGTCGAGGCCTGGTTGACGTCAATAGCGTGCGTTCAACATCCGGAGACATCGACTTCTTTGCGATCGGAAACATCTTTGAAGATGATGACGACGCCAACGACGCGAACCACAACGTTGACGCAAGCGTCGCCGCGCTGTTTACGGGACGCAATATCAGACTTTCCAGCCGCGGGTCCATTGGGCAATCATCGAATCCGATCGAGATCAACGCGTCAACCGGACAGGGCGCACTGGAGGCTTTTGGAACCAGCGGAATCTTCCTATCCGAATTGACAGACAGTATCAGCGTTCAGCATCTCAGTTCGTCCGGCGGCAACGTCGTGTTCTCTCTCGCCGAAGCGGCCGGGCCGGGCCAAACGTTCGCGCTCACGCCGACAGGCACGATCTCGGCCAATACCGGATCGGTGACACTGAATCTTCCCGATGATGCAAGTTTTCCCGTCGGCGGGAAGTTCAAAGTTCAAAACGCATTGTCCATCAACTTGGATGTCGGTGCCCAGGTGGGTGATGCCGGCGCGACGCTAGTTTTCGACGTCCCGGTGGGCGCCACGATGACAACGATCACGACGGGTGCGGACGCCGACACGTTGGATATCCGAATGCTCGACAGTCCGACGACGATTAACACGGCAGCAGGCAACGATCGCGTCACGCTTTCAAGCACCGCGATGCGACTCAATCTGTTCACCGCAGCGACGCGGATCGATACCGGGACGGGCGCGGATCAACTGATTTTCCATGCCAGTGGCGGCTCGACATCCGGGATGACTGGATCGGTTACGGCGAGCACGACGGCCGGATACACCAGCCGCGTGGCGGGTTTCGAACTCGGTGCGAACGTCGATTTCGCGAATGCCGAGCAGGTGGATATCACGCTGGGCTCGGGTTCAGATACGGCCGCGATCGAACACGTCGATGACGCTGCCATGCTGAGTCTCTTGGCCGGTGCGGGAAGCGATCTCGTGACCGTCGGCAGTGCCTCCGCAGGTGTCAATCCCATATCAGGTCGATTGAACATCGGTGGCGGTACGGGTACCGACAGATTGAGGCTACGCGATGAACCGAATCAATCCACAAAGGTCGGGACGATCGGCGAGCGAACCGTCACGGGATTAGGGATGGGAAGTGCGACCGAGGGTGTCCGGTACGATCTGTTCGAATCACTCGTGCTCGACCTCGGAACCGCCAACAGCAACACGGGTACGGGGCAGTATCAACTGCAAATCCCGAGTTTATCGATACCAACATTTGTCAACTTGGGGGTCGGAGCCGATTCGGTTCGTGTCGGAAGCAGCGTGTTTGCGATCAATGGTCCGCTATCCATCAAAGGTGGAACCGGTGCGATGGCGAACGATCGATTGACGATCGTTTCGGATACTTCCACATCGCTCGATATCAACACGACAAGCATCACCGGGCGTGAACTGGGCGGAGCGATCGCGTATTCGGAGCTGGAAGGCGTTACGTTGGCACTGAGCAACTCGCCAGATGTGGTCAAGGTGATCGATACGGGTGCACCGTTGACGATTCAAGCCAATGGCGGTTCCGACGACATTCGAGTCACCGACGTCTCGCATGTCACTTCGATCGACTTGGGGACAGATACCGATCGTGATGTTGCACGGATCTTTGATGCGGGAGCCGCCATTACCGTGTTGGGTGATCGTCGCGCGAAAGACCGACTGGACGCCGATCTGCGTTCGTTGCAGAACGCGATGACGGCAAAGGTGGAAGACTCGACACTCTCGGACACGTATGAAATCACCGGAGCAACAACTGGGAAGATCACGGGGACACGTATCGCGGACTTGGTGTTGCGTCTTGGACAAGGAAACGATGCGGTGACGCTTGATACGGCGAAGAACGGATCTTCGATGGGGCCGAGCAACGGCGGTGGCACCACGAGCAATCCGGCGACAGAGTTGGTCGTTGACGGCGGTAGCGGACTCGACGGCTTTCAAGTCAAGAGTCTGGACGGACTCACCATTGTTCGCGGCGGGCTCAACGATGACTCGATCACGGTCCCGATCCCGGGCACGCCCAATTCAAGCGAATTCAACAACTTGCGATTGGATATCGAACAACTGGTGATCGACAACCAGTTCAATACGACACCGATCGCTTGGAGTCTTGCAGACCTTTCCCTATCAGCGGATCCGATCAATTCGGGTGTTCCATCCGGTAGCCCCGTCGTTGTGGTTGGAACGGGCGGGGTTGAACGCACGCGGATCATCGGTGGTTCAGGTAGCGACACCTTGGATGTCGTGACGACCACCATCACCGATACGTTCGGCGAAATCGACCTCGACTCGGCCGATCAGGGTGCAACCGACCGCGTGTCACTCGACTTCGGCGGTGAGGTTTTCGTTCCCGGGACGACTAAAACGCTCCAGCGATCTGAAATCAATGTCGACTTCGACTTCATCGGATCGGCAAGCCAATCCTTCACGCTCGGCGACCTGACACTTGCCACAACGGGCGTCTTGATTCCGGTCACAATCGCACCGAGTACGACGGCCGTCCGAGCGAGTTCGGCAGCCGATCAGCTTTCCATCGACGTGTCGCAGGGCAGGGTGTTCCGGCCGAGCACGTTTGAAATCCGAACCACCAGTGGATCGGCCTCTCGCACCATTGCGTTGACGGCTACGTTGATCGACGGAACGACGGAAACCGCGAATTTGACGTTCAGTGAATCGCAGTCTTTCGCAGCGATTACCGCCCCCACGTTTAGCACGCCCGTTAGCAGGATCACTTGGTCCATGGGGACGGATGTCGAAATCCGTGCCATCAACTACGCCTCTCAGAACAGCGTCGACTTTGGTGGCGCTCCGGGAGGAACGACCTACCGCGAAGACGGATTGCTTTTCTCGGTCGATGGTAACTTGGTAAACGTCTCACCGGATGGACGCGTCCGTCAAGTATTGGCCGTCGACGAGACGCTGAATGCACGCACGAACCTCAGGGTTCAAAAGTCAAGCGGAACCGATTCGTTTTCCATCAAGTCGATTCGCATCAAAGACACGCTTCGGTCGGGCAGCTTGACCGTTGACTTGTCGGGGCCGGCCGACTCACAGATTCAATTCACCGGTGCTGCCGGTTACCAGGACGTGACGGTCAATACCGCTGCGTTTGCCTTTCACGAAATCTCCATCCGGCCCAATCAGATCATCGACCAAATCGTCTTGAATGACACGTCAGGCGATACGACGATCAAGTTCGACAACTTGGTGAATGGTTCGGTCAGCTATATCGAGAGTGGCTTCCAATTCATCAACGGAACAAGCGATCCGATTGTTGCAACGATGAGAAAGGTCGATGGCGGAATCACAGAGGACTTGTCCGGCACGGTGACATTAACCTCCCTCGACGGCTCGCCATTTACGCTCGATTCAATCGCGGTGGTTGGACGCAATGAAGGAACGTCGCCTGCGAATTCCTATATCGACCTGTTCGGGACCTTGTCCGGCAACGGCACCATCACTCAACGGGTAAACGCTCCCAGTGGACAGGGGCTTCAGTTCGTCGCTCTCAGTGATTTTGCCGACTTGACGTCCGTCACTTTCCGACTGCAGGGCGAAACGGCTGCTTACCAAGTTGTCGAAGCCATCACGTTGCCGAGTAGCAACGCAACGATGTCGTTCGCAACACTTTCGCGCCAGTTGGGTAGCTATCGTGAAGATGGTATTGAAGTCTCCACCAGCCAAGCGTTCCTCTCGGACTACACGAGTGGACCAAGCATCGGGACATCCAGCGCCACCGAAACGGTGACGATTCGTCCGGCGCCGACGACTACTCTCGGTGCCGCGACGTCATCGGTGCCGCAGTACACGCTATCGGCAACCGGGCCGAAAGACGCGGAAGTCCGGACGGTCGGCGGGTGGGATGGCGACTATGTTCGACTCACCCATGCCGGAAGTGGAACGCAAACCGGTGTTTACGCGTCGGATCAGGTTCTCACGCCATGGACCGGAATCGCGGAGTACGCATTCGATTTGCGTACCGACGCCCCGACGATCGAAGACAACGCCGAGGGTTGGGGTTGGGCGCTGCTCAATACCACCAACTTTGGCACGAGCGGAAACTCCACGACCGGTTTTGGCCCCGAACCGAACTTCGCCGGTTCACTGGGTATTGGTTTTGATAGCCAGGATAGTTCGAGTACCGGCCCGAATTCTGTTTCGGTCCACTTCGGCGGCGTCGAGCTGACATCTGCAATGATCAACTCGAATGCCGGTGGGAGGCCGCTCGAAGCCGGCAATCCTCTTCGGGCGGCGATCAAGATCCGTCCCGACACCGGTGGATCAAAAGTAACGGTGACCCTGGTGGATTTGGTCACTCGCGAAACGATGACACCGATCACCGACTTCTTCGTCTCGGGACTCATGCCGTATCAAGGTCGTGTTCAGATTAGTGCCGCGACGAGTGGAACCGGTTTTAGTCACGACATTGACAACGTTGTTTATCAATATGACCTCGTCGCCGGTACACCAACCGACCTGCCGACCACCCCTATCGTCACCGTTGACGAGTTTCGAGCTCCATCCACGTCGCTTACGGGCACGATCCAAAACGATGCGATGGCGCTCTATTCGCTGGACGTTTCGGCCACTTCGGCGGGACCCTACACGATCAATTTCGACGTTACCTACCTCAACGGTCTCACCGAACGGATTTCGAAGAGCTTTACGGTATCACAAGCCGGATCATTCCAGACAATTTCGTTCCCTGAATTGAATCGCTTCCTATCGCAAGTTCAATTCCAACTGCCCACGAATGCGAGGATCGACAACGTCGTTGCTGTGTCATCAAAACAAATCGTTGTTGATTACGATGCCCGTCAACGGGAAGTGGGCAGCACAAGTTTCCAGAATGATCGGATCACGCAAGCCGGAATCAGAATCTCGGCGCTTGAAGACGATTCACTTGATGGAATGATCTTAGTTAATGGGCGCGTCCGCACCAGCATGCCCGATGCGACGGCAACCATCGCGGCTGAGAATGCGACGAGCTTTACGCTGAGGGAAATCGACTTCTACAACTCGACCGAACGCACCGGTAACGTGACATTCATCGGTACGACTTCCAACGGTTCGACGATTCAGGAATCGGTCACCATCCCAAGCGCGACACGCGTGAGCAAAGGGTTTACGAAACTCGTCGACGTTGCCAAGATCGACGTGGTACTCGGCGATATTGAAATCGAGGCCATGCGAGTTTCGCAGTCGTTGGTGAGCAGCGTACCCGCCTCGGTGATGCCGTCTCGGGTCCCGACCGTGACGGATGAGACGACAGCGGTCAATTTGGTTTTGCACACCGGAAACCTGCTGAGCACGCCGACGACGGATGACGCCGCGACGTTGACTATCAATGGAACGGCCGCGACTGCTTTCAATGGGGCTCCCTTCACCGTCGACTATCTCGATTTCTCGGGTCGCGTCGTCACCACTCCCGTCGCCAACAATCGATACGTCGCCCGATTCAATTTTGCGGGCGATTTCTATGTTCCGGACAACAGTACGATCTCGGTGACGGGAACGAATGCACTCTCGATCAATGTCGCCAATGATGCGTTCATCGGACAAAACGTTCGGATCGATGTTTCGGGAGGCGATGCTCAGAGTTGGACCGCATCATTGGACCCCACGGGCGGCACGGCGGTCGCCGGCGGTGGAATGGGGGGCAGCGGCGGTGCCGGGGCGAGTGGCGGTGTCGGTGGATTGGGCGGAGCCGGTGGCACCGGTGGCAGTGGAGGTCGCATCATCCAGCAGAGTTCCAATAACCCGCTTAACGACGTCTTCTTAAAAACGCCAGGGTCAAACGGCGGAGTTGGTCTGCTGGGAACCGGTGGGACGTTAGGCAGTAGCGGTAGCGCGGGTACACCGGGCCAAACCAGCTTCGGTGGTCAGAGTGGAGCGGCGGGAACGGGCGGCCTTGCGGGATCCAACGGGGCGATTCTCTTGACGGGCTTTGTAGGTGGCGGTGGTCGCGGTGTTCGACCGGACGGAACAGGCAATGACGGACAGGGTGGCAACATCCAATTTAAGGGAGCACCCTGGTTGCCGGCGTTTTTTGATACTTCAGCGGGTGATCCACCTTCTGCCGATACCGGCGGCGCCGGCAATCCCGGTGGAGACGGTTTCGGTGGCTTCAACCAAGGCAACGGCATTCTCATTTCAGCCGGTAGCGGCGGTGGTGGAGCCGGCGGCGGCGGCGGGGGCGGCGGCGGTGCCGGTGGTGTCGGAGGGTCTGGCGGCGGCGGAGGCGCCGCGGGTTCGAGCTCCGTGCTGAATACAGCCGTCAACAAAGACGATGGTGGTGACGGCGGTGGCGGTGGAGGCGGCGGCGTCGGCGGCAGCGGTGGAGCGGGTGCTGGCGGCGGTCCAGGTGGAGGCGGCGGTGGTGCCCTTGAGCTGTTCGCGGGCGGAATATTGCGAGTTTCGAGCGGTGTCGTTTTCGATGCGGCCGGCGGGGATGGTGGAAGAGGAACTCCAGGAAATGGAGGAACCGGCGGTAATGCAGCGGGGGGTGGACGCGCGGGAGGCAATGGCAGCTCCGCGGTAGGCCAACCCAACGGGGCCGACGGAGCCGATGGTGCATCCGCAGGTCAAGCCGGTGCGGGAGGTTCGCCTTCGCGAGGAGGTTTAGGCGGGCCAGGCGGGTCCGGCGGGACAGCCGGTGGCGATGGAGGCGAAGGAGGCGATGGGCAAGACGGCGGTGCCGGCGGCTCGGGCGGACTGGGCGGTGCAGGTGGAGGCGGAGCGGGCGGTTCAATCAAGCTCTCAGGTACCGTACTCGACGTTGATTCGACCGCAATCGTCGACGTCTCCGGTGGACTGAGCGCGATCGGCAACAGCCTGCCGGCAAACGATGCACGTCACGGCGATGGTGGACGCATCATTTTGGGCGGCAACACCGATCTCAACTTCGACCAAGCCAATCACGTCACCTCCATCGGTGGACAGCCCGCAGTTGCCAACAAACGCGGTGATGCATCGGGAAGCCCCGACTACTTCACAATCACAGCCTCCAATCCATTCGTCACGGACTCCCAATCCAACTCGGTCCGAACACCCAACATCGAAGGCTTGATTGGAGGAGCCGCACCCTTTGGCTTTATCGATGGGATCAACGCGGCGACTCTTGGCAACGGTTTCAAGTTGTCCTCCAAAATTGACTTCGATTTGAGTGTCGCCAACGGCGTTTTTCAAAGTGCCCCATCCGACGCTTTGGCGGCACTCTATCGAGTCAGTCTTGGACCCGAGCAGTTGTTTCGAGTCGATCTCGATGGCGACGGCGACACGACCGATGACGACTACACCGGCTATGACATGTTGTTGTTCGTCAATCTGACGGACCTCAATCTTGCCGCACCACGCTTGGGTGTGGAGGTCGGCGATAGCGGTACGCCGACGGCACGAGCGTTGACGTTTCAGGGTGTTGCGGACGCAAGCCCCGTTGAACTCACCGCGCTGAATGCGCGGACGATTTGGGCAACGCTTGTTCCCGAAGGTGACCTGACGATTACCGCTTCGATCGCCGGAACCACACTTACCAACACAAGTGGACTTACTTCCGGCTACCTCCAAAATGCGAACGGTTTGATCGATGCCGATCAGCCACTTTATCTTCGAGCCACTCGGCCGAATCTCGATCAAATCAGCGGTGAGGGAGTCAAGACGGTCTTTGAAGATTTGGCAGTTGTCGAAAACTCGATTGACGATAGTGAACTTTACGTTGTGTCCAACGATCGGCAGGCCCTGATCGTCGTCGATCGTTTAACCCTGAATGTCAAGCAAGTCTTGGAGAACATCCGCGACGAGACTCGCGGTATCGAACTGATCGGGATGCAATCCGTTCATGCCAACCCAGACGGCAAGTTCGTCTATGTCGCGGGTGACAACGGGGATTTGGGGATTTTCCGACGAGACGTTTCGACGGGCGTGCTGTCATTTCAAGAAATCCAGGTCTTTGACGATGTCAGATCGGATGTCTTTGTGAACGACCTGCAGGTAGCCGGGACTGAGTTTGTGCAAACCTACAATCCATCATCTAATGGCGACGATGAGGGCAGTTTCCAATCGAACCAGGATTACCTGCTTGTGATCGTCAACGAGCAAGGCGGTTCGCTCGGCAATCAGTGGATTGCACGCACCTACCTTCGCGATTCGGTGATGGGTACGTTCCGCCGCGCGACCGCCACCGACATCGGCACAAACGGTTTGCCAGAAACCCGGGGTGTCGGGCAGGTCACTCATTCAGCCTACCTGTCCGGCGAGCTGTTTGTTGCAAAGCAAAACGGTGACGTCGATGTGATCGCCGCCAACCGCACTGTTCCGGGATATCTCGTTGTTCGTGAAACACTTCAAGACAGTCAATTCATGTTTGGCACGATTTCCGGACTCGACGCGCGACTCGTCGATGGCCAACGCTACTTGCATGTGATCAGCAACGCTTCGGACCGTTTGACCAACTTCCGTGAAGGCAGGTCGGGGACGAGTGACGCCTATCTCTTGCAAGAACAGATCGAAAATGGAAAGGAAGGCGTCATCGGAATGGACGGACCAACAGATGTCAGCGTCTCTTCGGCAGGTGATTATCTCTACGTGACCAACGATAGCGGTACGGTCACCGTTTTCGAACGAGACACGCCCACCTCGAAAGCACAGTTCGTCCAGGTGATTCGCCAAAATGTTTCTGGCTTCGACGGACTCGACCGCCCGGTTTCCATCGCCTCGGCCGGACAGGGCGCGGTGGTCGCCACCGCCGGGCAATCGAACGCACCGGCAACGCTGGTCAGTCTGGACGCCAAGCCGGTTGTTGGCGGAACACTTACTCGGCGTAGCAACATCGACAGCAGCGACGTGCTAGTGATTCTCGACGAACCATTCCCCGATGAACCTGGACGGCTCAGCAGCTTTAGCTATTACCTCCCCACGACATCGATTCCCGACTTCCCACCGGTCGTCACGCCGCTGTTGCTGGAACCGTCCGGAACTGATTGGAAGATCGTCGGGATTGGTCAATCGAGCGCAACTGCGGGAGCAAACCTGCAGAACACCAACTTCCAGTTGCAATCCGGTTCGGCTGAAACATCAGGGCGCTATTTTGGATTCCGGCTTGAGTTGTTCGGATTCGCCGAGGGCGTTACTTACGAAGACAACTCGTCGGGCGAATCCGCCATCGTCTACACGTCACCAAATTCCCTGGCGGTGGACCAAACGCTAACCGGTGGCGTGCCGATGCCACGAGACTATTCCATTCAGGCGACGACCCAACAACGCGTCAAATCCGACGCTTTGGTTGTTGACTTCGAGAACATCGAATCACTAGGCGTAAGCACCGGTGGTGGGAGCGGAGTCTTAACACTTCGCGACGCCACCGGAACCGATGTTACTCGCACCAATATCATGGCGGGTGGGGGAGACGACGATGTGCAAGTCTTTGACATCAGCTCCGATACGAGGATCGATCTTGGTGCGGGTGCGGATAACTCACTCATCAATACGTCGAGTCAGGGACGCCTCATTCTCAATGGCGGACAGGGGCAAGATCATATCGACCTCCGAGATATCGGAGGGAACTCATTCGTCAAACTAACCGGCGGTTCAGAAGCGGACCACTTCCGGGTGCAAGGCAATAATCTCGAGTCGACCACGACGACCACGATTGACGGTGGAAGTCCCAGCGGAGTCTTTCCTGGTGACGGGTTCCTTTTTGACCCGGCGGGTTTGCCGGTCACGAACAACAATCCACTCCCAGGTGATGGTTCAGTCGGTGTCGTGGGTGGCGGACAGGTGACTTACGTCTCCATCGAAGACATTCAGCAGGTGGGCGCACCCGTCATCACCTTCAATCCGTCGCAGTTGCAGATTGCGGAAGGTGATCCGCTCAACCTCACCATTACGGTGGACTACGCCGGCAACACATCGATCGGCAACGTCGAGTGGGATTTGGATAACGACGGCATCTTTGGCGAGCCCGAAGAAGCGTCGGGGCTAACGCAGAATCTGACGTGGTCTCGTTTGTTCGCCGTCGCTGGAATCAATGACGACGGACTCTACACCATCGCAGCCAGGGCGACCAACTCGGTCGGTACAACGACACGTTTCCGAACACTCACCGTTACGGATACCGCACCGACGATCGGTAGTATCCCCAATACGCCCGTCAACGTTGGCGAAGTCTTTACCATCCCGCTTTCGGCGACCGACCCGGGTGATGACAACGTGATCGGTTGGGAGATCATTTGGGAAACCGACCCGAACGACCCGAGTCAAACGATCAGAACCAGTCTTGGTCCCGAGGCGACGTCGGCTTCCTACACATTCAACACGGCTCAGAGTGATTTGATCGTCATCAATGTCTATGACGATGAGTATGGCCCCGATGTCGTGGCCAGCCAGCTTTCCTGGAGCTACAGTGCCGGAATCAACACGGTACCAAACACGGGGCCTTACACGATTCTCGAAGGCCAGGATCTGACCGTCGCGGCGACGCCCCTGGGAAGTCCCACCGGTGTCGCTTGGCGTGTCGCCAACGGCTCACAGGTACTCAGCTCTGGTTCGGGAACCATTCCTTGGAGCACGCTTGAAGCGGCACTTCCTGATTCGGTATCCGATGGCAATTACACGCTGGATGTCACCGCGAACTATGCGGCCTCGCTAACGTCTTCGACCGAATTAACGATCACGAATGTTGCCCCAACCGCCACCTTCTCAAATAGCGGCCCCGTTAATGAAGGCAGTGCGGTCGGGACGGCCACCGTGTCCTTCACCGATCCCATTGATCCTTCCGCGGAGGATACTGCGGCCGGATTCACCTATGACTTCTTCTTCGGGGACGATCGAACACTTGACCTGCTGGATGTGACAACCCCGACGGTCAATGTGCCCGCGGCGTTGATCGCGGCTGACGGGACGCTAAGCGTACGTGGCGTGATCAAGGATCGAGACGGCGGGTCGACGTCTTATCAAACGAACGTTCAGGTTATGGAAGTCGCGCCGAATATCTCATTCCAAGCTTCGACGACGCAGGTTGCCGAAGGCGTGAACGTGACCTTCACCGCTTCAGTCACTGATCCGGGCAACGAAACGCTCGACCAAATCGTCATCGACTGGGGCGACGGCAACGTCGAACCGATTGAAAGTCTCACCGGTCCGATCAATCACCAATTCGCAGACGACGGGAATCAAACGGTTACGTTATCCGTTTGGAGCGACGGCCAGGAGTACACAAGTCAGCTCACCATTCAAGTTAGCAACGCCGCACCGGTCATCAGCAACCTGAATGCGACACCCTTGGTCGAAGGCGGACGAGTCGTGCTGACCGGGGACGTCGTCGATCCGGGTACCGATGACACGGTCAACGTCGTCGTCAATTGGGGCGATGGACGATCCACATCGCTCGCCTTGGCAGCCGGAGAGACCAGCTTTGAGACCTATGTCACCTATCCCGATGACAGGAGCTTTCAGATTCAAGTCACGGCGACGGATGACTCAAGTGCTTCTTCTCAAGCAACGCTACCGGTGGTCATCGCAAACGCGGCGCCCACCATCACGCTCAATCCAGGAAGTGAAGATGCCTACGAAGCCCAATCGTGGACACTGCGAGGTGTGATTGCCGATGCCGGACTGAGCGACCGCTACAACATCACGATCAACTGGAATGATCCACAGAGCCCAGGGAACACGCCGTCGATCACAACGATCAATGACAGCGGCCCCACGTTTGAAGCCAGCTACACGTACGCCGACGATCGACCGGCTTCTCAATCCGGCGGTAGATACGAAGTGTCCGTCACCGTGGTCGATGTGAATGATTCATCCAGTACGACGACTCAGACCATTGATGTCGAAGTCAACAATTTCAATCCGCAGATCAACCAGCTCACCCACAATGCCTCGGACCCGACTAGTCCGCTGCCATCCGGGCAGACCGTACAGCTGAATGGACTGTTTACCGAACTTGGAACTCAGGACACCGTCACCGGCGTGGTCGACTGGGGCGATGGCACGACCCAATCGATCAATCTGAACTATACGTCGGCCACACAAGGCAACTTCACCGCCTCCAGACAGTATGCAAACGACGGTTCCTACATCATCAAGGTGCGTTTGACCGATGACGACGGTGGCACGACGGAATTTCCGACCTTTGCGTTCGTCGGCGCGGAAGACGTTACCGCTCCGACGGTCGACATCGTCGACATCACCCCCGACCCACGCACGACGACCGTTGGCACGGTCAATATCAACTTCGATGAATCGGTTCGGGGTTTCGATATCGGGGATTTACGGCTGACACGCGACGGCTTGCCGGTCGATCTAACGACGCTCCCGCTGACCGAAGTGACTCCGTCGCAGTACACGATCGACTTGACGTCGGTCACCGGGACCGACGGATACTACGATCTGCGTCTTTCATCTACCAATTCGGAGATTACGGACTTGGCCGGGAATGCGATGGCTGTCAGCGCGAGCGACGCCTTCTACAAAGGTGTTGTCCCAGCGCGGGTGGAGAGCATTCGATACGACGACGATTCGGGTCAGCGGAGTGTGCTTCGATCGATCACCGTTCGATTTGATTCATTGGTGACTATATCTCCCGGTGCTTTCATTGTGACGACGAAAGAGGGAGCCCCGGTGGCGGTGTCTCAATCGGTGTCAACGGTCAACGGAAAGACGCAAGCCATCCTGACGTTTAGCGGTGACGAGGTGGACACCAGCGGTTCGCTAAAGAATGGCAATTATCGTCTGGAAATTCTGGATTCGTTGATCACCGATCAGCTGGGGCGCGCCCTCGATGGCGACGCCGATTTCATTGCGGGAGGCAATGGACGAGAAGACTTCTTCCGCTGGCTCGGCGATACGGATGGCGATCGAGATGTCGACGGCATTGACTTTCTTGCCTTCCGTCGGGCCTACCGAACAACGGACACCGATACCGCATTCGACCAAGCGTTGGATTTTGATGGTGATGGCGACATCGACGGCACCGATTTCCTCAGGTTTAGGGAGGCATTTCGCACAAACCTGGCGCCGTAGCCACGCTTCGCGACAAAGGAAAAGAGCAATCGAGGAGCGGAACTGTTGCTCAACAACTCGTGATCTGGGCGTTGCAAGTGACCACACTCCAGATGACACATCGATCGACCGGTGATCTCGAAAATTACTTACGACAGCCTTACTACGTTGGTCTCTGTATTGAAATCTGATGTGTCGCTTACAAGCAACTCAAATGCGGTGATGCTCGACGTCGAATTTCTATGCGTTGAGTCAGTTCGGACATCGCGTTTAGCATGAGATTTTGGCAGCTTTCTTTAAAGTGAGTCAAACCATCACGCTGTGTCTTCGCAAAGATCGGGTCCGAGGCTGATGACTCTTTGAGCTTGTAAGGCTTACCGAGTCTCTAAACGCATCGCCGCCAATCCGTACGAGCCGAACAACCTGAACAACCCGATGGCAATCCACGACTCACGATCGCTTCGGATCGGGTTGGAATCATTATCCGCTTCTTACCATCCGAATCGATGAACAGGTCGTGCCACACGCCTGCTTTGACGCGATTGAATTGCTTGCATCATCTGGTGCGGAATCACGTCTTCGACCGACCGTGATCATTCGAATGGATTTTCGGAATATGAAACGCAGCAACGAACACAGTCTTCGTCGTGCTCTCATTGGTTCGCTTGCGGCAGTCACCGCCCTGGTTTCGCTCGGCTGCCATCGTCAGTTTTATCGCAAGCAAGCCGACCAGGAAGTCGATTGCCTGATTCTGGAGAAGTCGTCGCACCTGGCGAGAAGGCCGACGGCAGACTTTGGTGTCACGCCTGATCGTCGCAGCCGAATGTTCAACCCGTTCGATCTCGATTTCCAACCGATGCCGATGGATGATCCTGCATCGCATCGCTACATGCAGTGCGTCGATGGACGCCGTGGCTATCCACTTTGGGATGCCGCCGGATTCACCAACGCCGCCGAGAATCCGGACTGGTGGCAGTTTCTTCCGCTCAACGAAGACGGCGTGCTTGTGCTCAACGCGGATACAGCGTTCCAGCTGGCGCTACTCCATTCGCCCGACTATCAACGACAACTTGAGCAGTTGTACCTTTCGGCGCTTGACGTAAGCAGCGAACGCTTCCGATTCGATACGCAGTTCTTCTTCACCGGGACGAACAGTTACTTCACTTCGGGAGCGGACATTCGAGGTGGCGTGAGCGAGGCGGGCGTCGGTGGTACAGCGACGATGAGTCGGGCGTTTACAACTGGTGGCCAGTTGATTGCTGACGTTGCGAACAGCATTACGTGGCAGTTGAGCGGCCCCAACAGTCAGGGAGCAACGTCGCTGTTGGATTTGACGCTTATTCAGCCTCTGCTTCGCAATGCCGGACGAGACGTCATCATGGAACGACTGACGATCGCTGAGCGTAGACTGCTTTCCAACGTCCGTGCATTCGAGCGATTCCGGCGGAGCTTCTATCTGAACATCACGATCGGACGTGGGACCGAAAGCCAAGTCTCGCGGAGCGGTGGCGTTTTTGGCGTCGGCCTTGAGGGCTTTACCGGTTTGGGCGGCGGCTTTGCGGGACTGGGTGGAGGCGGCGGAGCCGGATTCACCACCGGCGGTTTCGTTCCACAAGCTGGCGGCTTTGTCGGACTTCTTCAAGATCAGCTTCAAATCAAGTTCACCGAAGAGAACATCACGCGTCTGGATGAAGGTTTGCTGATTCTCGAGAATGCGCTTATTGAACTCTTAACGACGATTCCCGATGACCCCGAAGCGATTACACGACAGCGTTTGCAAGTCGCACAGCAGCGAAACGCTCTCATCAGCCGACGCAGTCAGCTTGTCGGGCAGCGTGCAGCGTATCAAGCGTCGGTCGATGGTTTCCTCCAAGACCTTGGGCTACCTCCCTATATCTGCGTAGAGATCGAGGACCCGTTGTTGGATCGATTCATTCTGATTGATGAAGAACTACAATCGCGGCGAATTGAATTAACGGATCTCCGCACAAAGGTTGGCGAACTGAATGTCGACCTTCTTGATCAAACGGTCGCCGTCATCGACGAGTCGGGTCTGCCGGCTAGCTCGCTGCAGCGTACGCCCAAGGTCAACAACTTGCTGAAACAAGTCGCGCGGGAACTGGAGCCACTCGACAGCTTGCTTTCGCAACTTCGCGACCGTGACATGCCGCAAGTGAAGTCCGATATCGAGTCATTTACAACCACGCTTCCGAAACGCATTCGCTCCATCGAGGGATTGAGAGCACTCAATGCATCAGAGCGGCAACGCATCTGCACGCTTCTGAACTTAAAAGATGTCGACGAATCTCTCTTGCAAACCGGTGATCTGGAATCACTTCCCACGTCGTTACAAGAAGACTTCGCTGGGCTGGAAGAGTTGTTGACGCGATTCATCGCGAGTGCAGATCAAATCGATGAGACGCTTCTCCGCTTCCAAGAGACTGCGGGTGATCAAGTCGAGCCGCAGCAGTTTGCGGCCGATGTTCGCGATAACGTCATCCTAGCGTCCCAGGACTTGTTGACATTGCTGGGTGACTTCGTCTTGACGTTGCAGCTCATTCAGGCTCAAGCCCGTGCGGAAAGCCTGGTGTTGCCCGAAATCGACATCACGCCTGCCGAAGCGTTCGAGATTGCACGCCGAAACCGACGCGACTGGGCGAACGCGAGAGCATCACTTGTCGATGCATGGCGACTCATTGAATTCAACGCGGACGCTCTCGAGAGCGGTTTAGAGGTTCGCTTCGACGGAAGTCTGGGAGGAGACGGCAACAGTCCATTTACCTTCAATGACGACAACTCCTCTTTAAGTGCAACGCTTCAGTGGGACGCACCAATTACGCGACTTCAGGAACGTAACACCTACCGACAATCACTGATCGAATTTGAACGAGCCAAACGTAGCTACTATGGGTTCGAAGACAGCATCTGGGCGCTTGTTCGTGGTCAGATACGACAGCTGCAGGCGAACCGATTGACATTTGAGTATGGCCGACAATTGCTTGGCATTGCGACCGAGCAGATCAAGATTAATGGCGAAGTTCAATTGCTGAGGGATGCTCGCGGACTCAACAGTGGTCCCACCGCCGCGCGAGACCAAATTCAAGCCATCGACGATTTGCTCAACGCACAACAGTCGCTGCTTGACATCTACGTGAACTATGAGGTCGTAAGACGCAACTTGGACTTCGATCTCGGCACGATGGAAGTCACACCCGAGGGGATGTGGATCGACCAAGGCGAAATCGACCCAGACTATTTGCTGAGCCTTCCTGGCACGACGGTCCAGGCCGTTCCGAGTGGAAACTGCAATCGTTGTGGAATCGAAATTAGGAACCAGCCACAGCCACCGGATTACAGCGGCGTGTTGGTCAGCGAACCGAATCTGGTCGAGTTCTAGGTCCACAAACGAAAGGGGCCGTAACGCGTGATCACTCTCGCCTGGACGCAGTTTCGAGGACGCACCATACTCGCCGCATGAACTTTGCAAGCCAACTGATCGCCGCCATTCGCCGAACAAAGTCTGTCACCTGCGTCGGACTCGATCCTCGGAAGGACAACTTGCCCGCCGGGCTTCGCAGCCTTGCAACGCACGGGACCGATGACGAGTGGGCCGCCGCTTACACACAGTTTTGTCAGGAAATCATTGATGTCGTCAAAGACATCGTGCCTTGCGTGAAGCCTCAGGCCGCGTTCTTCGAGCAACTTGGTCCTGCGGGAACGGTCGCACTTGCGCAAGTCATTCGCTACGCGGTCGATGCCGGGCTGCTGGTCATTTTGGACGGCAAGCGAAATGACATCGGCAGCACCGCTGCCGCCTATGCCGACGCGTACCTGGGAGCACACAGTCCGTGGGGAAGCCATGCGCTGACGGTCAGCCCCTATTTGGGACGCGACAGCATCGAGCCGTTTGTCGAAGTTTGCGACGAACGTCGCGCCGGAATTTTTGTCCTCGTGAAAACCTCCAATCCGGGCGGCGGTTTGCTGCAGGATCGAGCAACCGAGGGGCAATCGGTTTACGGCAGGGTGGCCGAATTGATCAGCGAGCTGAATGAAGACCGCGCCGAAGAGGCGGGTTACGGTCCCGTCGGCGCGGTCGTCGGTGCGACCTATCGCGAACAGCTCGCGGAACTTCGACAAGCGATGCCCCGAAGCATCATCCTGATTCCCGGGTTCGGAGCCCAGGGCGGAGCGGTCGATGATGTGCGAGTCGGATTTGACGACCAAGGACTGGGCGGCGTGGTCAACAGCTCCCGACACATCATTTTCGCCCATTCGCGGGAACCCTACGCCGACCGTTTCGGCGAGGCTCGGTGGCAGGACGCCGTCCGGGCGGCAACGGACGAAATGAATGCCCAGCTCGACTTCGTCCGGTGAAAACCCCTTTTCGAGCGACTGGGCAGTTGCTAACCTTCGCGGTTCGAAATCAACGGATGGACGGGTCTGAAGGTACGCCACGGCGCCCCGTCACAGATACGTCTCAACCCCAATCGGAATATTGATCGTCA
Source organism: Planctomycetota bacterium (assembly GCA_039025515.1). Classification (GTDB taxonomy): domain Bacteria; phylum Planctomycetota; class Planctomycetia; order Pirellulales; family Pirellulaceae; genus Stieleria. The sequence goes on along the minus strand of JBCCOI010000003.1, from coordinate 21,387 downwards.
TGGGCACGAAAATCAAAACCCACAAAGGGACCAAAAAGCGTTTTCGCTTGACCGCCAAAGGGAAGGCAATGCACCGCCAAAGCGGAACAAGCCACTTGGCCACCGCCGTGAGCAAGAAACGCCGACGGAACCTGCGTGGAACGACGTCGGTCGATCCCTGCATGGAGAAGACAATCCATGCCGCTCTCAACGGTAACAGCTACTGAGCCGGTAGGGCAAACGTCCGTCGATTTCGAACATTCGGTCGCAAGAGTAGCCGACCGGACAATTCAATGAACCACTCGGATGGGTGCAACGCCGACGCAACGATCTCGTTAGACGTCGGGACCTGATCTCCGGGAAAACAAAAGGGTAACGCAGCCATGCGTGCGACGAAGGGTGCTGCCAGACGGCAGTCAAAGAAGCGCTTATTCAAACGGGCGAAGGGATACCGCGGCGGCCGTGGTAAGCTGACCCGGACCGTCAAAGAGACGCTCGTCAGGAGTGGAGCTTACGCGTTCCGTGACCGCCGAGTCCGCAAACGTGAGTTTCGTCGGCTCTGGATTACCCGCCTGAATGCGGCCACACGGCTGCATGGTCTTCGCTACAGCGAGTTCATCTTCGGCTTGAAGAAGGCCGGGATCGAAATGGACCGGAAAACACTTTCCGAGATGGCGATCCACGACGCGGAAAGCTTTAAGTCCGTCGTCGACAAGGTGAAAGAAGCTCTCGCCGTTTAACGGCTTAGTCTTTCGGCTGGCAAATCGACGGCTGATGCGACATCACTTCCAGGCGCCGGGTGCTTCACTCGTCACAACTCCTCACTCTCCGGATTCATCCACCGATGTCCCTTCAAGACTTTCTGGCGACGCTCGACGCGTTGCGACAGGAAGCGGTGCAAACACTCAGCGCGGCAAACGATTTGGATGCGTTCGAAGCTGCTCGTGTCAAGTTCGCCGGTCAAAAGAAGGGTGCGTTGAAAGATGTTCAGAAGGGCATGGGCCGAGTCGCCCCGGAGGACCGAAAGTCCGCGGGCATGCGACTCAATGCAGTAAAACAGGAGATCGAAGCCGCCGTCGCCGAGGCCCAGGCAAGACTTAGCGGTGACGGCGGCGATGGGGCAGATCCGACCTTCGATCCGACACTCCCGGGCGTGCAGCCGACGATTGGGCACATCCACCCGATCACGCAAACCATGACGCACCTCATGGAAATCATGGGACGAATGGGTTTCGAGGCGGCGGAAGGCCCTGAGGTGGAAGATCCGCTGCACAATTTTGTCTCACTAAACATTCCCGAAGACCACCCGGCCCGCGACCCGCTCGACAATTTCTATCTCGCAACCGCATCGGCCGGTTCGGATCGAGGTAGCGAAGGCGAACACCTGCTGCGAAGTCAAACCAGCACGGTGCAAATCCGCGTGATGGAGACTCGCAAGCCGCCGATCCGCATCATATCGCTCGGACGTGTTTATCGCCCCGACGATCCAGACGCGACCCACTTTCCGATGTTTCATCAAATGGAAGGCTTGCTGGTCGATCAGCACGTCACCATGGCGAATCTCAAAACGGTCCTGAGAGTCTTTGCGACCAGCTATTTGGGTGGCGAAGTCGAAATTCGATTCCGTCCCTCGTTCTTTCCGTTCACCGAACCAAGCGTCGAAGTCGACTTCCTGTGGGACGGCCAATGGATCGAGTTCGGCGGTGCCGGGATGGTTGATCCGAATGTCTTCCGAGCCGTCGGCTACGACCCCGATGAAGTCTCCGGCTTTGCGTTCGGACTGGGTGTGGAGCGTTTGTGCATGCGAAGGCATGGGATCAAAGACATTCGTGATCTCTACAGCGGTGATATGCGATTCTTGAGTCAGTTTTGACATTCGCGCCGCTACTCTCTCTCTCTCACTTGATTACACGTAGCCATGCTTGTTTCCTGGAACTGGTTGCAGCGATACGTCGACTTGAAGATGGATCGCGAAGAGCTGGAGTCAAGGCTCAGCCTGAGCGGACTCAATCATGAAGGCACCGAAACAAGTGCCACCCACGATGGTCTGGAACCGGGCGACTTTTGCATCGATCTGGAAGTGACCAGTAATCGAGGCGATTGCTTGGGCCACATAGGTGTGGCTCGCGAGATTTCCGTGCTCTACGGATCGGAACTCAAGATCCCGAAAAGCAATCTCGCCGAAGGAGCAAATCCGATCGATCAATTGCTCTCGGTGGAGAATCAATTCGTCGAAGCGTGTCCTCGCTACACGGCGCGGGTGATCGAAGGCGTGACGATCGGCCCAAGTCCCGATTGGATGCAGGCCGCGCTGAAGGCCGTTGGAATTGGTTGCATCAATAACGTGGTGGACGCAACCAACTACGTGATGATGGAATGCGGTCAGCCGCTCCACGCCTTCGACTTAGCCAGCCTGGATGGCGGCGAGATCATCGTGCGCGCCGCTAGAGACAAAGAGATCATCACCGCCATTGATCATCGCGATTACGAATTGGATTCGCAGATGTGTGTGATCGCCGATTCCAAGAACGCTTCAGCGGTCGCCGGAGTGATGGGCGGTGCCAATTCGGAAGTGACCGACGCGACGAAAGACATCGTGATCGAAGCCGCAATCTTCATCCCGCTTTCCGTACGCCGCACGGCTCGAAAGTTGAAGTTGCATAGCCCGTCGTCCTATCGTTTCGAGCGTCGTGTGGACCCGGCGGGCGTGCTTTGGTCAAGCAATCGAGCATGTGAACTCATCATGCAGTCCGGCGGCGGCACACTTGCCAAGGGTGTTGCGGACACCCATCCAGACTCGCCGGTACCAAAGCCAGTGACGCTGACGCTGACGGAACTGAAACGGATTCTGGGCATCGAAGTCCCAACCGTAGAGATCGAGCGGATTCTGGTCGCGCTCGGTTGCCAAAGCGACGGCAACATTGAGTCCGGCAAAGGTTCGTTTGTGCCCCCGACTTGGCGCCATGATTTGACGCGTCCCGCCGATCTGATTGAAGAAGTGGCACGAATCCATGGATACGACAAGATCCCCGAGGACAGTCCCATCCCGGTGACGCCCAGCAGCAAACGCGTCTTCGATAGCGCGACCGAGAGAATCCGCCATGTCATGGTGTCATCGGGACTGACCGAAGCGATGACGCCCAGCGTTGTGACCAAGCAACTCGATGAATCGGTCTCACCCTGGACGGATCAGCCCGCGATCCAGACTCAAACGGCGATGCTGAAAGGTGCCAAGCGATTGCGGCGGACGTTGATGCCAAGCCTGCTGCAAGCCCGCGCGAACAACTGGGCGGCCGCTTCGATTGAAGCGAACCTGTTCGAGATCGCTCACATCTATTTGCCGAACGATGCGTCCGAGTCGGTCGATGGACTACCGGAGGAGCTTTACACGGTGGGCTTGGTTCGCGGAGGTGATTTTTTCGAAGCCAAGGGTATCTTGGAAAAGCTTGGATCAGCGATCGGCATCCAATCTCCCCTAGCCGTTAAAACGATCGATCGAGATGGCTTTGAGAAAGGGAAGCTCGTCGAGCTGAGTTTCAACGGCGTCGCCGCAGGCTACCTCGGAACCGTTGCGGCAAAAACGCTCAAGCCTTGGAAGCTGCCCGGACCGGTTGTCATCGCTGAGCTGTCACTGCCGCGGCTGATCGAAATGGCTGAACTCGTTCCACAGCAAAGGATCGTCAGCCTGTTCCCCTCGGTCGAGCGAGATCTCAACTTCGTGATGAAGGAGTCCGTGCATTGGAATGAACTGGAGCGGGTGGTGCGATCCGCCGTCGGCGGGCAGCTCAAGTCGATTCGCTATCGCGAAACGTATCGAGACCCCGCCAAAGATGGCAACGATCGCAAGCGTATCCTCCTGTCGCTGCAGTTACAGCGTGATGATGGCACGCTAAGCGGAAGCGATGCGGACGAAATCATCCAAAGCGTTGTCGGAGACTGTCAAACAAAACTTGGCGCAGAGCTTCTCGGTTGAAATGACCATCGAGATCTTCGCTTACTGCACACATCGCGTTCCGCCGACGCCGACGTTCCCACACGAACCTGTCTTCACGCGTGACGCTGCCACTCCGGGTTTCGATCAGCACCTTTTCGAGCTCGTGCAGAAGCTCTTTGAGGCCAGTGGTGGTGCGGTCAGTCAGTCGCTTTACGGACTCTGCAGACACATTCAGCGAACCAACCAACTCGTCGCCTTTACGGTGGAGGGGGAACACATCGAGGCAATTGCACCTTGGGCTTGGGAAGCCAATGCCATCCTCTTTCTGCCCGACGGCAGCATTCGCGATCCCAACGGAGCGGTACTCTACGAGCCAGAAACCGGAAAGCCTGATGCGAATGCTCAGTTACCTTATCTACGTGACGCCCGGCAGCGGAAAGCCCAAACCGAGATCCTTCTACGCAATCGTTTGATCGATACTCCAGAGACCTTGCCGCCGGTTATCAGTGAATTTGAAGTGACGCTTCGAACCCCCGACGATGTCGCGTGGAGAACGCTCGGGCTTTTCGTCGTCGCCGTGCGTGCGGAGTCGATTGCGAATGGTTCGCCGATCTCGATCGAACAGCTCCGCGAAAAAATGCCGCTCGCATTTCAGGCGTTGACACCCCAAGAGCAGGCCTTCTTGGACGAAGAAGCACCACCGGAGCAAGACGTGTCTGCTGCCGGATGGCGTTACGAAGCTCTTGCCACGCTCCAATGGGCTTTGGGTTGGCAACCGGAACTGCCATTCCCAGATGAAATCTGTGACGTGCCGGAAGTGGCCCGGCGAATGATCTCGGAACCGGGACTGCAACTCATTCAATCGGCAGAGCTTCGGCCGGAAGCGGAGATTCTCGACGCACTCGACTTCAATTTTCGATTACTTTGGACGGCCCGCGACGCGGAGACTCAAGGCATTGAAATCCCTGGTGGTATCGAAGGCGGCGTGGTGACCGAGCGCCAACACGCACTGAATTGGTTGACCAACTTCGAGAACGCCGACTGGGACGATGTCGATATACCAAGTTGATCCATGAGCGAACTGAAGCATCAATTCAAACTTCGCGAGAAGTCTTCCGGCGGCTTACGGCAAGACGAGTTAGCCGATGATGCTACGGAAGACACGGAACGTACGTCGACGTCGGCTGGGCTTTCTCGCGCTGATCTTCGAAAGCAGAAACGACGCGAACGACGCCGCGTGATGTTTGCAGTCATTCCGACGATGCTGACGTTGGGCAATGGCGTTTGTGGATTGGGGGCGATCGCCGTTGCGGTCAGCGGTGACGAACTGGATTGGCCGCTTGAACAAAAACTATTCGCCTCCGGAATGCTCATCTTTGGCGGCATGCTGTTTGATGCGTTGGACGGTTCGGCGGCCAGACTCACGGGCCAAGAATCTGAGTTCGGCGGGCAACTGGATAGCCTTTGTGACGCGGTCACGTTCGGAACGGCGCCGGCGGTCTTGATCTGGCGAATCACCGATGCGTTGCCGCAGAGATTCCTTTGGGCCGTCGGTGTCCTGTTCACACTCTGCGTTTTGATTCGACTCGCCAGATTCAACGTCGAAACGGACGAAGAAGATTCCCATGAATCATTCGAAGGACTCCCCAGTCCCGCCGCAGCTGGAACACTTGCCGCGTTCGCCATCGCACTCCCGGATTTGAAAGCGTTAACGGAAGATCCGAATTATCCGGAACATATCCAATGGGTCGCCGACCGCGTTCTGGCGGGATCAAGTTATTTCATTCCCGCACTCGCCGGTGTCCTTGCCTATTTCATGGTGTCTCGTTTCAACTATCCACACCTCATTTCTCAGTGGGCCCGCGGTCAACGCCCGCCTCATCAAATCGGACAAGCTTTGTTCGCCGTCGCCGGAATCTTTTGGCTTCATTGGCTGGCACTACCCATCGCGTTTTGCTGGTTTGCGTTCGCGTCGCCCTTGAAGGCTGCCTGGAACTCTTTTCGAGATCGTCCCGCCGAGCAATGAATGCGGCATTGCCTAGACATTGCGGATAACAGACGATTAGCTAAGCGTGAGTTGCCGACGGCGGCTCCGCATCAATCCCTTTCACCAGCGAGCCGGAGAGATTCGATGAAAAAAACCGAAGTGATGAAGTGGCTTCGGGAAAACGCAGATGAAAGAGGCATCGCTCATTGGAAGAAACGACGCGCGAAAGAAACGGGACTGAAGAGTTACGGAATCGGGCTGACGCGACTTCGTAAGTTTGCCAAAGAAGTCGGACGTGACCCGAAACTCGCATCACAACTCTGGTCGTCTGATTGCTACGACGCCAAGATTTTGGGTCTTCTCGTGGATGACCCCAAGGCGATTACCAGAGAACAAGCTGAGCAACAGGTGGAGGAAGCCGACGGCGCCTATCTGGCACACGTGTTCTCCTCCTGCGATGCAACGCTTGCCAAATCACCGATCGCGTTTGAATTGGCAAGCGAATGGATCAACGCAGATTGCCCCCAGCGCAAACGCTGTGGCTACGGATTGCTTTACGAGCTTTCGAAGAAAAAGCCCAAGGGCATGGATGACCGTTTCCTGCTCGACGTGGTTAAGACGATCGAGTCGAACATTCACGGTGAAGAGATGTGGGTCCGCGAGGCAATGAACACCGCGCTGATGGGAATCGGCAAACGTAACCTGCGACTCAACAAGGCTGCGGTCAAGGCGGCCAAGTCAATCGGTCCGGTCGACATCGACTACGGAGACGACAATGCTTGTGAGCCTCTCGACGTACTGAAACACTTGGACCGAGCTGATTTGCGTGAGCGATTGGCCGCCAAAGCGTAGGAACGGGCAATCAACAAGTGATCTCCCTTTCTTCGGATCGCGACACAGCGTCTCTCCTCCCACATTCCTCCCGAACAATTACGCCACGGTTCCTTTCCATGACGCATGAAGAACGCTTTCAATCATTGAACTTGGATCTCCCACCTGCCCCGAAACCGGTCGGCGTCTACAAGCCGATCGTTGTGTCGGGCGGATTGGCATATCTCTCGGGACACGGCCCACTACAATCGGATAAGACGCTCATCACGGGGCGACTTGGGCTCAACCTCGACGTCGAGGTCGGATACGACGCTGCAAGACAAACTGGGCTTGCGATGTTGGCGACGCTTCGTGATCACCTCGGTTCGCTGAATCGAGTGAAACGTGTCGTGAAGCTCTTGGGACTCGTTCAATGTGTCGAAGGCTTTCCGGACACACCTGCGGTCATCAACGGCTGCAGCGAGTTGTTTCGTGACGTGTTTGGCGAAGACGCAGGAATCGGAGCCCGCAGTGCGATCGGCACCAGCAGCTTACCGGCGAAGATGGCCGTCGAAATCGAAGGCATCTTCGAAGTCGACGAGGACTGATTTAGAAGCGACGAGTTCCGAGCAAGCTTCGAAACTCCCAGCCGGAGACGAACCATCTCGGACCATAGGGACGGCACCACCGGCAGGTTGAAAGCACTTGCATGCTTGTGCCATCCAACTTGTCGATGCACAGCGTTGCGCGACGCGAGGGCGTCACCGCTGATTCAGTCACCAATCCGATACCCGTCGCCGAAATGTCTCGTGAAAACGCATGGCAATCGCCATCGAGCGTCGAGAAGTTGATCATGACGGCACAGACCAGCGGAAACCGCGGACTGTCCCGAAGCTCCTGACCATCGAAGTCCTTGACCGCTTCACAGAGGTCATGGACCGCTTCAGCCAACGTTCCATTGACTGTTTTTTCGGCGAAGAGCTGCATCGCTTGATACCCCAGATTGAGTCAGAAGAGCCGGCGCGGAGACAAACGCTCCGCATCCAATAGGAGGCTATGGAATGAACGTCCTGGTGGCTGACACGAACGCGATCATTTCGGGTGAACCCTCGAAATCCACCCGTGCTGCAGGAACAGTCGCGCTAAGTGGAATGGGGGTTGGGGGGACACGGAGAGCGTCCTGAGAAACGCAAACGTAATCGTGGGAAAACTCTCAAAATGACGAGCGTGGATGAAACGCGAACCGAGCATTCGTCTCAAGGAACTCGACGAGGTTGTTTCTGAACAGATGCTCAGCTCAGTCGGATGTGAAGTAACGCTGCTTCAACTCTCGCCTCAGTCGTGTGAATCGGCGAATACCAAAAACTGCGACGATCGCACCGCAGGCGATCAAGACCCAACCGATGATGAGAAAGTCGAACGAAGGCCTCAGGAATTTCACGAGCGAAACGCCAGTGGCGATCAGCATCAGCGAGGTCCGCCCATACGCCAGCACGGTTCGCTCATTGGCAAGCTCCGTGCGAATGGTAGCGAGGTCGGGAGTCGGCTGTTGCAGACGCACGTTTGAGTCCCTTGAGAATCAACGGTTCGAATGAATCCATCGCGTAGGGCTAATTGAATCCAGAGAATCGACAGGCAACAGCCCCCACGCGTTTGTTTTGAAGTTGCGCTTTACCGACCAAATCGTGCCGAAGGCCCAGCAATTCTCACGGGCGAACACCGATTCTGACGAGCATCGCTCGGTATCGCTGCCGCTGCGGCAACCCATCTAACCCAAGCACTTCAAAGCACTCAAGCAACCTAAATTTCCCATCCATCCTTTATGAGATTGAGTGGTAGAATTTCTTTTGGCGCTGACACATTTTCCACCGATCGAAGTCGGCTAAGGCGAAACTTCACTAACCCTTAACGACACATCGGGTTACGTCGCTGTTCGACATCATTTTCGACAGAGACCGCGATCCAGGTATTCGTCACAAGTCCAATGCTTTCAATAGGTTGCAATCCGCCAATCGGAAGATTTGACAGTGAAAGGTCAATCCCTATGATTCTGCCCGTCACCCACATCTAGTGCTCTTCGGCCAAAATTACACTACCGGTAGTGAAAGCATTTCCGGTACAGGCGTTTTGCGGCCCGAGTCAGGTTAGGACGACCGTCATCTGGGGAAGGATCCCGTCGTGGGGTTTCTTCGCCTTAAGACTAGGCGGCCTAACTTGCTGGACGCTGGTTTGGTGTCTTAGTTTCCCCCTCTCACATACGGAAGACCAACCCCGCTTAGGAAGCGACTTTTTTTTCAGACGGTTGTGCTGCTGCGATATCGAGGCGGCAGACGAATCTGAAGGTGTAGCGCCCTCGGCTAGGTCCCACGGATGATTCACGGAGTTTGATGAACGATGGCTACTGTAATTCCTTCTGCGTCCCGATCAGAAGCTGATGGTGATCGGCGTCTCGAAAAAGTGAACAGCCAACACGGCATGGCCCGCGCCGAAGGCGTTTTCGGAACGAGCCTGCGTGAGGGTCGCGGCGGGCTAAAGGTCTCGCCCACATTTTGTCCCGCTGACGAGAATTCACCGTTTGACACAACTCAGTGGGAGATCCGCTCGGCGGCCATCAAAGACGAGTCCGGCAACGCGCTCTTCGAACAGAACAATTGCGAGGTCCCGGCGGATTGGAGTCAGCTCGCGACGAACGTCGTGGTCAGTAAGTACTTCTATGGAGATCCGAATAACCCGGAAGAGCGTGAGCGTTCGGTACGTCAACTCATCCACCGTGTCACGCGAACGATCGCCGACTGGGGACTCGCCGACGGTTATTTTGATTCTCCCGAAGACGGCGAGAACTTCTACCGTGATCTGACGTGGCTCTGCCTGCACCAACACGGCGCGTTCAACAGTCCCGTTTGGTTTAACGTCGGTCTTCACCATCAGTACGGAGTCACGGGCGCGAAGTGTAACTGGGCATGGGACCGGACAGCCGGCGAGACTTTCCAGCCCGAGAACCCCTACGAGTTCCCTCAGGGCAGCGCCTGCTTCATTCAATCCGTTGATGACAACATGGAAGACATCATGCGTTTGGCATGCGCCGAAGCCATGTTGTTCAAGTTCGGCTCGGGAACGGGCACCGACTTGTCGACGATTCGGTCATCGCGTGAGGGTCTTTCTGGCGGCGGGACTCCGTCGGGCCCACTTTCATTTATGCGTGTCTATGACTCGATTGCCGGCGTGGTCAAGAGCGGTGGAAAGACTCGCCGAGCCGCGAAGATGCAGTCTTTGAAAGTCTGGCACCCGGACATTCTTGAGTTCATTGAATGTAAGTGGTCGGAGGAAAAGAAAGCGCACGCTCTAATCCGTGAAGGCTACGATTCCAACTTCAATGGCGAAGCTTACAGCAGCGTTTGTTTCCAAAATGCAAACTTGTCTGTGCGTTTGACCGACGACTTCATGGACTCCGTTCGCGACGGCAAACGTTGGCAGACTCGCTGGGTAAGCGAAAGAAACCTCGGTGATGCGCCGTCTTATGATGCCAAGGAACTGCTGAACAAGATGTCCGAGTGCGCATGGCACTGCGGCGATCCGGGCGTCCAGTACGACACCATCATCAATCGCTGGCACACCTGCCCGAATAGCGGCGACATCAATGCGTCGAATCCATGTTCGGAATACATGTTCCTCGACAACACGGCATGCAATCTGGCCTCGATCAACTTGATGAAGTTTGCAAAGCCGAACGGTGGTTTTGACGTGAAACGCTTCCGTGCTGCGGCTCGGATGTTCTTCATCGCCCAAGAGATTTTGGTGGACCATGCCAGCTACCCGACCGAACCCATCGCTCGAAACAGCCATAAGTTCCGCCCGCTCGGACTCGGGTACAGCAACCTCGGTTCGTTGATCATGTCGCGTGGAATGGGCTACGACTCCGACGCGGCTCGCGGACTTTGCGGCTCGATTACAGCACTGCTTCACGGTGAAGCCAATCGGACGAGCGCGGAGTTGGCGGGTGTGGTTGGTCCGTTTGAAGGCTACGCCGAAAACGAGAAGCCGATGCTCAACGTCATGCAGATGCACCGAGCTGCGGCTGACCAAATCGATGACGCCGGTCCGGCTGAGTTGAAGGTCGCCGCTCAAAAACTCTGGGACGACGTCCTTGAAATCGGTGAAAAATACGGCTTCAGAAATGCACAGGCGACGGTGCTCGCGCCGACGGGAACCATCAGCTTCATGATGGACTGCGATACGACGGGCATCGAGCCGGACATCGCGTTGGTGAAGTACAAGCAGCTCGCCGGCGGCGGGATGCTGAAAATCGTCAACCAAACGGTCGCGCCGGCGCTTGCGAGCCTCGGTTACTCAGAAGAACAAATTGAAGCGATTCTCGCGTTCATCGACGTGAACGACACGATCGAGGGCGCCCCGGAGTTAAAGACCGAGCACTTACCGATTTTTGATTGCGCGTTCACACCGGCAAACGGCGTCCGGAGTATTTCTTGGCGTGCTCACATCACCATGATGGCGGCCGCACAACCGTTCCTCTCTGGAGCGATTAGTAAGACGGTCAACATGCCGACGGATTCCACTCCCGACGATATCGTAGACGCGTACTTTTGGGGCTGGGAACTCGGACTCAAAGCGATTGCCATCTACCGGGACGGAAGCAAGCAGTCGCAACCGCTCAACACCAAGAGTGAGGAAGGTGGCGAGGCGGCATCGGAGGAAGCTGTCGCTACCAAGACCGTAGAGAAAATTGTGTACAAACCGCGGCGCGAGCGTCTTCCAGACACTCGTTCCAGCATCACGCACAAATTCACGATCGCCGGACATGAGGGTTACCTGTGCGTGGGAACCTATCCCGATGGAAGACCTGGCGAAGTCTTCATCACGATGGCCAAAGAAGGTTCGACGGTCGGAGGCATCATGGATAGCTTCGGCACGGCGCTGTCAATTGCACTTCAATACGGTGTACCGCTCGAAGTTTTGGTCAACAAATTTAGCCACACCCGGTTCGAGCCGATGGGGCACACCAGCAACAAAGACATCCGCATCGCGAAAAGCGTTGTCGATTACATTGCTCGCTGGCTGGGGCTGACGTTTATGAGCCGTGACAACACGGTGACGAAGGACTCCGCCCCCGTTGGGACTCCGCAGACCAACGGCAGTCACGAGTCGCCCATCGGCGGAAACGGGGCGGAGGTCATTTCTCCGGAGATCTCAATCGAAGCCTCCGAGCGAGCGAGCTTGTTTGCGGGCTTAAGCGACGCGCCTGTCTCGAACGGGAACGGGAAATCGGAGCCAAAGCAGAAGGATTCCGGGTCGAACGACAAGTTCAGTGAACGCGAGGAGCAGTTCGCTCGATTCCAGCTGGACGCGCCCGTCTGCGATAGCTGTGGCAGCATCACCGTCCGTAACGGCAATTGCTACCTGTGTTACAACTGCGGCGCGAGCATGGGCTGCAGCTGACCAGCTTCGCAGATCTGGTTTTCGATCGCTTGCGGATATCGGTTTGCCGATGCACAATCCGCTCATGATATTTGCAAGCGATAATTGGGCGGGTGCGGCCGATGAAATTGCCGCCTCGTTGCAGAAACACTCAGCGGGTTTCTCACCTGCTTACGGGACAAGCGACCTCGATTTGGCGCTCGAAGAACGGTTCAACGAGCTGTTCGAGAAGGAGGTTGCTGTCTTCTTCGTCGGTACGGGTACGGCCGCCAATTCGCTCGCGCTCTCGGCAGTGAATCGGCCCGGCGGTTTCGTTCTTTGCCATCGCGAAGCGCATTTGATCGAAGACGAATGTGGTGCGCCCGAGTTCTTTACCTCCGGTGCCAGACTCGCGCCGATTGATGGGCCCCTGGGAAAGATTGACGCCACTTCTCTGGAACGATCTCTGCGTCGGTTCGATCCCGAGTTTGTCCATCACGGCCAGCCGATGGCGGTAAGCATTACGCAGTCGACGGAAGTCGGAACGGTCTACCAACCCGACGAGATTCGTGCGATTGCGGCTAGCACACATGATCACGGCCTGACCTTGCACATGGACGGTGCTCGGTTCGCCAACGCGCTGGTTCACCTCGGCATTTCGCCGGCAGAGATGACGTGGAAGGCGGGTGTCGACGTCCTTTCATTCGGCGGAACGAAAAACGGATGTTGGTGCGCCGAAGCGATGATTTTCTTCGACCCCCTGCGTGCGAAGCAACTTCCATTCATACGGAAGCGTGCGGCGCAGCTATTCTCGAAGACAAGATTCATTGCCGCACAATTCCATGCCTATCTCGACGACGATCTTTGGATTCGTCTCGCGTCACGTGCCAACGAGATGGCACAACGTCTGGTCAGTGGGATCCACGCATCCGATGCGCTGTCACTTGCGTGGCCGTGCCAAGCGAACGAGGTATTTGTCACGATGTCGACGGGATTAGCCGAACGACTTCAGAACGCCGGCGCGCGGTTCTACGCCTGGCCGGTTCCGTCGGAGTACGTCGCGAAGATGCGGCCTGGCGATGGGCTGTACCGTCTGGTGACTTCGTTCGCAACGGAAGACGATCATGTCAGCGATTTTTTCCAGCTGTGCAAACGCGTTGCCGCCTAGGGAACGGCCCATCAATAACTTGCGTGCTGTTGAAAGTCGCCCATCGGCTCCGCCCGATGGAAACGTGTCAAAATCGATCGGACGGAGCCGATCGGCGACAATCATTGATCGACCATTCCTAGGGCGACATGCCTAGGCTGCTATAGCGAATCAAAGAGTGATTGCTGCACGGCCGGTGAATACTCCGGTGGCATCGCGTGCACGTCTGCGCTTGCGACACCGCAGTAGCGTTCCCAGAACTTTCGCGCAAATGCTGGTGCGAATTCGTCGTTGGGCGCGTGTGTGAAGATGAACGGCTGCAAGCCTTGTTCGATCCATCCGCGAACAATGTGCACCCAATCGGCGATGAAACGCTCCGTCAGCTCGAGCCGGTTGCGTCCGATGAGACGCAAGAACGGGTGCCGTGAAGTCACGGTTCGTCGCAACGGCGTTTTGGGTTTTCGAGTTTGGGAGACGGCTTCAATTTCATCATCGGGCGGACGTTGATAGAGAGCCCGGCTATCAAACAGCACTTTGTCGATCTGCCGATCAACCAGTTCTTCATCCAGTCGTTGCTCGTTCGTCGATTCATCGAACCAGTCCTGATGACGAACCTCGACGGCCCAAGGCAGGTCGCTCGGCAAGCGATCCAAGAACCGGAAAAGCTGACCCTGATATCGGCTCGAAAAATCTGGGCCGAGCTGCAGAAAAGAGGGGCCAAGCCGACCCGCGTCCTTCAAAATGCGCGCCAAATCGATGAACTGCTCGAGCACGCCCTGGCAACCAACGAGTCTGCTTTCGTGCGAGATCGCCCTCGGCATCTTCAACGCGAATCGGAATCCGGGCAGCGTCTCGGTTGCCCATCGCTTCACCGTCTCGACCGACGGCAAACCATAAAAAGTGCTATTACCTTCGACGGTGTTGAACATCCGGCTATACCAGTGCAGCCATCGAGCCTTCGACACTCCGGGCGGATAGACGCGTGACGCCCAACGATCACACTGGAAAACCGGACAGCCCAGAAAGAAAGGCAAATTCGCGGCTGCGTTTCCAGGCTGGTCTGACTCAAGGCGATTCACTGGCATTGATCTCTCTGGCTTCGACCTTAGCGGCCTTAGGAACGGCCATTCAATCTCTGGTGCAGTGGATGAGGCGACGAATCAAGAGGTCTAGGGATTCGTCGCCTCATCCACTACCGACCGCGCCACTTAACATTGGCCATTCCTCAGTCGTCCAAGATGCTGTCGCACACTTGAACCTGAGCCCAGTTGTCCTTCTGCCTCTCGATGAACTCGAGGTGCCTCGGGGCTGTTTGGTAGACATCATGCGAAGCACGATCTACGAAGATGACATGCAGAGACACATCGAACGAAACGTTTACGGGGCGATCCAGATCGGTTTCACGCCGTCCGACCGAGAAGTCTGCCAAACCGTCATGACCATCCAAATACGTCTTGCAATCGGCAATCAGACGATCGACTGCTTCGCTGCTGCTGTCCTTGAGTGTAAAGAACACGTGGTGTGCCAATCGGGCCATAATTCAAACTTGATCGAGGAAAGGGGACGCTGCCAAGCCTGCTGAGTTTACAGAAAAGAACAACCCTCTGTCGACGCGCCCGGTTTTCGATCCCGCCGGGTAAACACCGACTGCAGCCCGGTTTAACTTACGCGTCATCTGAGACGATTCCGCGACTTTTCCGATTCGGTTTGATTTATGCCTTCACCCTCTGAGCGTGTCGAATCCTTACGCGAGACCATTCGTAAGCACGATCATTCCTACTACGTGCTCGCCACGCCAAGCATTTCCGATCTCGAATACGACAAGCTTCTTGAGGAACTCAGAAACTTGGAATCGGAGCATCCGGAATTGCTCACCCCCGACTCGCCGACGCAGCGGATCGGGGATGCTCCGGTCGAGCACTTGGAGCAGGTCGAGCATGATGTTCCGATGCTCTCCATTGACAACACTTACAGCAGGGAGGAGCTCAACGCGTACTTCCAGCGCACAGAAAAACTCTTGGACGGAGAGCCGATTCAGTGGGTGATGGAGTACAAGATCGACGGCGTCGCGGCGTCCATTCGCTATGTCGATGGACAGCTCACGATGGGGCTGACTCGAGGCAACGGCGCGGTTGGTGACGACGTCACGCATAACATCCGAACCATTCGTGACCTCCCATTGAAGACGACCGGGGACCGCACGCCAAAGATCTTGGAAGTCCGCGGTGAAGTCTACATGACCAACGAGGACCTCGCCGACCTCAATGAACGCCAAGTCAAAGCGGGTCAGGAAGCCTACAAAAACACTCGTAACGTAACCGCCGGGACGATTCGCTTGCTGGATCCGTCCATCGCGGCGACTCGCAACCTCCGCTTCTTTTGCCATGGGGTGGGCCTGGTTGAAGGACTTCAATCAAAAAATCACATGGATTTCCTTTCTGAGGTCGCTTCGTACGGAATTCCAATGACCCCGGATGTCCAGTGCTTCGAAGACTCTGCAGCGGTACTCACGGCCGTCGAAAAGCTTGAGCAGTCCATGCCCGAACTTCCATTCGAAGTCGATGGGATCGTGTTCAAAGTCAACGACTTCGGTCAGCGGGAGAAACTGGGGCTCCGTAGCAAGAGTCCTCGTTGGTTGATTGCTTATAAGTTTGAGCGTTACGAGGCGGTGACAACGATTCATTCCATCTCCGTTCAAGTCGGTAAAACGGGCGCGGTCACACCCGTCGCGCATCTCGAACCCGTGGAGATCGCGGACACAACTGTTTCGCGTGCGTCTTTGCACAACGCGGATGAAATCGAGCGACTGGACGTTCGCGTCGGAGACACCGTGGTCGTTGAAAAGGCGGGTAAGATCATTCCGAAGGTTGTTCGCGTTGAAAAGCACCTGCGAGAAGGTCGGCTTCGCAAGTTTAAGTATCCCGTCGCTTGTCCCGAGTGCCCGACGACGCTTGTTCGAGACGAGGGTGGTGTCTACATACGATGCCCAAACCCTCAGTGCCCCGCACAGCTGAAACAACGTTTGATCTATTTCGGCAGTCGCCCCGGGATGGACGTCGACGGCCTGGGTGAGGAGGTCGTCGATCTTCTGATGGGCCACGGCTTGGTCAAAACCTACGCCGACCTTTACAACCTCACCGTCGATGAAGTTGCCGACTTAGACTGGATCAAAAAGCGAAAGGGTAAAGATGGCAAGCTGATCGACGTGAAAGTCGGACTGCGTAACGCGAAGAACCTGGTGGCAGGTATTGACGCAAGCCGAGACCGAGGCTTGGCTCGTGTGCTATCGTCACTTTCGATTCGGCACGTCGGTCCACGCGTCGCGAGACTGATCACGGCTCGTCATCACACACTCGAAAAATTGAGGGCCGCGACACCTGAAGACTTGGCTTCGATTCACGAAATTGGTGACCGAATCGCCAAGAGCCTTCATGAGTTTCTCCACAGTGATTTCGGAGAGAGAGTGCTGGATGATCTCGCGAATGCTGGCGTCACGTTATCGGACCCCGAACCAGAGGTCGCAACAGAATCGGCACTGCAGGGAAAAACGCTGGTCGTCACCGGAACACTTCAGCATTTCAAGCGGGACGAAATCAAGAGCTTGATCGAATCTCTCGGCGGCCGGGCATCGGGAACAGTCAGCAAAAAGACGGACTACCTGGTCGCCGGCGAGAAAGCGGGAAGCAAGCTCGCCAAAGCAGAAAAACTGGGTGTGAAAGTGCTATCCGAGGATGAATTCCGGGCCTTGATTGAACCGACAACTTAGCCTCCGGTTCGTCGACAGTCTTTCCACACGTAAAGTTTGCCCAGGTGCGTCCTCCCGATTCGAAAAACATCGGGTGATGGCAAAATTCTTCGGGAGCGTTTCACACGGAGAGACAGATTCTGTAGCGTACTCGAAGTTTGTGTTTGTTCACGCAAGCTTCATCTTTCTCCTCCCAACGTTCGCCAGGATCCCGACTCGCAGATGTCTCAGGAAGAACTCTCCTCTGCTGAAACTCCCGAAACTCATTCCGACAACGCTCCCCAGGATACAACTCCGGAAAACTCTCCTATCGATCCGGAAGTCGCCGCCGCTCGAGCGGCATGGGAGACTGAAGCAAGCACCGACTCGGAAGGCGGATCGCCTGAGGAACTGCAGGCCGCCGCTGAACTCGCCGAGCCCTTCATCGGAAGATGGAACAACCTGATTAGCATGACGAACTGGGAGAAGGGCCGAATCATTAATGAGTGGCGGAATCGTTTGATCGAATCGGGTGTCGATGCGACTCACTACTCCGATGAAGCTTGGTCGCGAAGGGTGGGAGGCGTCACGGCTCCGCACATCGGTCGGCTGCGCCGGGTATCTGAAAGATTCGGCGATCAATACGAAACGTACGACGGGCTTTATTGGAGCCACTTCTTGGCCGCCTTGGACTGGAGCGACGCTCCGATGTGGCTGGAAGGTGCATCCGCAGAAGGATGGAGCATCTCCGCAATGCGCGAGAAACGCTGGCAATCAGAGGGTGCGGTCGATAGCCAACGTCCAACGGCAAGTCAGATCGTTGAAGTGGAGACTGATGAGGACGTCACGCTACCGGCACAAGGCGACGCAAAGGCGCGTGAGTATGACAAGGATGGAAGCGGTATCGCCACAGGGCCTTCCTTCGAAGGACCAGACTTCGGCGATGAGGAGGAGTTGCAAACGCTTGGCGGTGAATCAAGATCCGGAAACGGTGCAACCACCATCGAAGCGGATGTGAATGAGGAAACACCTACGCAACCGTTCCTCGGTTTACCGTCACTTCCAGATGATCTTTCCGAAGCGGTTGAATCGCTCAAGCTCGCTATCCTGCGACATAAGACGGCCGGGTGGCGAGACATCGACCAGCCGACCGTCGAGAAGTACATCAATGCCATCGGCATCATGCTGCGAAGCTAAGACCGGATAGACTACGCGACTTGAATCAATAATTCGTGGAGGATGTTTGAGTCATCAGACTCGTCGTCACTCCAGTCATGCAGTGCAGCATCGACCGATGCAACGTGGCGTACCCGCGAACGATTCTGCTCGGCGACCGGATCGATGTCACGCTTGAAATTAACGGCATCATCGTCGCCGACGACCAGATCATTATCCCACTCCGTCGATGAATCGGCTTCTTCATGGACGGAAACGTAACTGAAGCTGGATGCACCCACGCTCCCGGCGTGACCGGATGAAGTGTGGTGTTCGCCAGAGCCTGCGGTTTCACCAGAGCTGGTGGCGTTTCCCTCAGCGTACGCCACCGAATAGAGAGCGCTTGCCAGACCCGCTGCATCCGAACCCGATGCGTTGCCGATCACGCCGGCAACGAGAAACTCTCGAAGCTCCGCAGACGTAAGCGTCGGATCCGCAGCGAGCGTCAAAGCGGCAAGTCCAGCCACATGCGGCGCCGCCATGCTGGTTCCGGACATCGAGGCGTAGCCACCACCGACGTAAGTGCTAAACACGCCCACGCCAGGGGCGTCGACCTGAACGGCTCCGCTCGACCCGACCGCGTTGCTGAATGCAGCGATGTTTCCGCGCGAGTCATGCGCGCCGACGGAAAGGACGTTGTCGTACGATCGACTGAATTGGGCCGGATATCCGGGTACCGAAGCAAACTCGTTGCCGGCTGCCGCAACGACAAACGAGCCGACGGATCTCGCGTAAGAAATCGCCGACTCGATCGTTGAACTGTAACCTCCTCCAAGACTGAGGTTGATGATGTCAGCTCCCATATCGGCTGCGTAGCGAATACCCGCTGCGACGTCGAAAGAGCTACCCGATCCATTGTCACCAAGCACTTTGATTGGCAGCAACGTCGCATCTGGCGCAACACCGATTGCACCGAATCCGTTGTCCAGTGCGGCGATCGTCCCGGCGACGTGCGTACCATGACCATGAACATCATTCGGATCTGGATCGTTGTTCGCAAAATCGTAGCCATTGACATCATCAACGAATCCGTTGCCGTCGTCATCAATTCCGTTGCCCGCGACTTCGCCGGCATTGACAAAGATATTTGCGGCAAGGTCCGGGTGATCAAGATCGACGCCAGTATCAATCACGGCGACCGTGATGCCGTCACCCGTGAATCCAGCGGCCCAAGCTTCTGGGGCTCCGATGGCGTTCAGTCCCCATTCGTTCGAGCCGCCGAAATAGGGAACGTCCGGCAATCGATCAATCTCGTCTCGAGGAACGGAAGGCTCGTCCACGGGTTCGGGCAGCGGCTCCGGCACAAGCTGCGCTGACAAATCCATCTGGTAGCTGGTACTTCGCCAGGAGCGTGCAAAAGACCAAACGTAGTACTGCCCCGATTCCAACGTCGCCTCGAAAGAATCGACCTGCGTGCCGCGGTTCATCGAGTAGCCGATGAGGCTCCCACGAGCGTCCGTGATGAACAGATCGACGTTGCTTCGAAAATTGGAAATGGAAACACTGAACGCCGCTTCGCGTTCCAGCGAAAACCCAATCCGATCAAATGGATTCCACCAACTCAGGCGACTTCGATCCGTCACATTTCCATCCAAACTTCCGATATCCGCGATCGCGTTCGCAGTTATCGCGTCCGTGACAGACGACTCTTCAGCCGAGTTCGAAGTAAATGTTTGCTGCAAGACTTCGAGATCAGCGGCAAGCAACCGCCGAGCCTCCACGGCTTCGAATCCGAGCTGACGTTTCATATTTTTCCCAACAGGTCGTCGGTAAGATGAGTTTGAAGAGAGGACCCGCAGCGCCAATGTACGAGCACGCTTGTCCACCGTACGCTACCTCGAACACGCTCATGAATTCGCGAACGAGAATCCAATTCGTGCGATTTGGGGGACAACGGAAATCCATCTGATTTCCGACGTCATGGGTGAGAAAATTCAGATCGCTCAGATTGCACGTGCAGTCACGAATGACGAAGGCTGCGACGAGAGAGTGCAGAAAAATCCACGAGGATTCGCCGCAGCCCTCTCGAGAAACACCAGATTCGAGACGCTGCCGGAGAAACTTGGCACGACTATCATCATGGCTCCTTCTAACCCCTGTCGCTTCTCCAATTGCTTTTCACCACGCGCTCCGCATGAATCTTCCATCACACGCACCAAAGCAATTTCGCCGCCCTTTGCTCGTTTTGTTCCGCGTTGCGGTTTGTGCTATGACGATGCTCTTCAGTTGCGATCTCGCTCTTGGGCAAGACGGCGAACCGATTTCGTTGAAGTCAGAGATTACGCGTGTCCAACCAATGACCGGAATTGTTTATTGGACGACCAACCCACTTTGCGGACAGCACGCTAATGCGATCAGCATGGAATTCCGTTACTGCGGATACAACGAAGTCGTTCAGGCCGATGGCACCTACGACTTTTCTAAGATCGATTCGATCCTGGATGACGTCGCCACACGAAACCATCAAGCGATCCTCCGGTTCTATTTCTGCTACGTCGGCATGGAAACGACCGTCCCACAGTTCATTCGCGATCTTGACGACTACGATGAAACGATTGGGAAGAGCGAGAAACAGCGAACGGCTTTTTGTGATTGGAGCCATCCAGCGTTACAAGAGTTTACGCTCGACTTTTATTCAAAGCTGGCGGATCGCTACGACGGTGACCCGAGGCTTGCGTTTTTGCAAACAGGTTTCGGGCTTTGGGCAGAGTACCATATCTATGACGGACCACGAATCATCGGAAAGACGTTTCCGAGCAAGTCATTTCAAGCACAATTCCTAAAGCATCTAAACAGGTCCTTCTTGAAGACCCCTTGGAATGTGAGCATCGACATCTCCGATAGCAACTATTCACCCGTGGAGCACAAGGAAGAATTATTGGGACTCTCGTTCGGTGTGTTCGATGACTCGTTTCTTTGCAAGCAGCACCCCAAGGAGAACACGATCGACTGGCGGATCTTGGGCATTGATCGATGGAAACGCTGCCCCGGTGGCGGTGAGTTCAGCTACTACAACAAAAAGGACCAACGGCAAGCACTCGCGCCGAACGGCCCAAACGGGGTTTCATTTGAGCAAGCAGCCAGACAGTTTCACATCACATACATGATGGGCAATGATCAGCCCAAGTATCAGAAAGTTGACCGAATTCGCTCCGCGAGTATCGCGACGGGTTACCGGT
>JBCCOI010000002.1:0-78885 GCA_039025515.1 Planctomycetota bacterium | reverse complement strand
GTCACATTGGCCTGCGCAGCAGGTTGAGGCCAATGTGACGGTGGTGCGAACAGGGGCGGCCCCATTTTGCAGAGCCCGAACAAGCGTCTCGCCGTCTTGATTGCAAGCGAAACCTATCAGGAACTCACCCACCAAATCTGCAGATGAGCCCTCGATAATGGAGCTCGAAGACTCCGACGGGGCTCATCCTAGCGATGGAAACTCAAGCTGTCTTGAATCGATGTGCGGGCGACGCACAATCGTTCAAGATTAGAATTCCGTCGCGGCACTAACCTGCTCGTCTAGAATATCACGATGAAGTCATCTTCTGACCTGCCGCTCGAAATTCCGCAGTCAGAACGCCATCGCTACGTCGTAATCACCCCACGAATACGGCATTGCGTCGGCAGCGGGCAAAGTCAGTCTATGTGAGTGTTTGCAAATGGAAAGAAGTGAGGACTTCGATCCGGTACGCTTTGTCGACTGGACAGAACATCAATCGACCGAAATTGAAATCAGCAAGGGTAGGAGTGTCGATTTCATCCGCAATGAGCAAGAAATGTGCGTTGATGGCCAGCCAAATGACGACTTGATGCTCGTGATGATCTCTTCGGGTTCCATAAGCGACGTTCATTCCGATTTCGGATTCGGAAAATTCCATCAGGAGGTAGCTAACGTCGGCGACTTTGTAGTGCTGCCACCTCACCAACTAAATGCTTCAGCTGGACTCGGGCCATTCGGCCTTACCGCAGCTGCGCTTCATTGGGAGAAATGGAAGACTGACGTTTCCAGGTTAGCGGGACGATCGGTGCCAGACTTCAATGTATTGCACTCGCGTCACTACCGAGACAACACAATACGGACACTGCTCAACATGGGGTGGCATGGGACAGTACACCCTGAGTCAGAGTTCCATAGCGAGATGATCGGATCGGCCATAATCTTCCGCTTGCTCACACTCTCGGAGCAGCTTCCCGCTCATATGCACGACAACGGGGGAAAGAAGAAACGTGCGTTGGAAAGCAGTAACTTGCGGAAGGCATTGGAGTACCTTCACGATCATTGTTGTGCCGGTCAAGTTGGCTCACTTCTCGAAGTTTCGGAACTTTGCGATCTGAGCCGTTTTCAGTTCTGCCGTCGCTTCGCGGCGTCAACTGGGTACACACCAAGTGACTACCTCATGCGTCTTCGTGTGGAAGCCGCTCGCCACCACCTCGCGCATGGAGCTACTATTGTGAGTGCGGCGATCAGTGCCGGGTTTTCTGATCAAGCTCACCTCACACGAACGTTCAGTCGTGTTTACGGGGTGTCGCCTGGAGAATACGTCAAAGTAATTCGCGATCTGCGCGTATAAGAACACTACGAGTGTTCTTTGCGTGAGGACCCGCGAGAAACGCAACGCTCACAGGCACTAACGAAACTCCCCTTCGCAACCTGTTCCTTGCCTCCGATCGTTGTTTACGCGGTGTACCGAACGCACCTCAATCCAATGTTATGATACTCGAAGTTCATTGAATCGCTAGCGGAAATCCTCGGAGCATAGCCACTATGGCACACCGGTTCGTCTTCTCCCTTGCGTTTCTTTTCTCAATAGGTCTAAGTGCAATCGCGGAAGATTGGCCTCAGTGGAACGGCCCGTCGCGCGATGGCAGTTTCAACCTCAAGGGAAAGATTGTATTTCCAAACGACCCATCACCATCGTGGAAGGTCGATGTGGGGCTAGGCTACGCAGGTCCCGTGATCGCTGGAGAGAAGCTCGTTCTCACAGACTATCGACTGGAGTCCGGGGACATCTCGAACAACGCCGGCAAGCGTGACGAGCTTAGCGGCCAGGAACGCATCACGTGCTACGACCGATCGACGGGACAACAGATTTGGCAACATGCCTATGACCGTCCCTACAAGGTCTCGTATCCAAGCGGTCCCCGAGCGACTCCGACTATCCATCGAGGGATGGTGTACGTGTTGGGCAGCGAAGGTGATTTGCTTTGCCTCGAGATGACGTCTGGATTGGTTGTATGGCAAACGTCTTTCACTGAGAAGTTCGGCGCTCAAACTCCTCTGTGGGGACACGCTGCCTCACCGCTGATTTACGGCAACTCACTCATCTGCATGGTTGGGGGCCCGGGATCGTTGGTCGTGGCCTTTGACCCAAGAACTGGCAAGGTGAAGTGGAAAACGCTCTCGTCGGAAAACAACGAGACGGGGTACTGCCCACCGACAATTGTGCACGCTGGCGGCGCCCAGCAACTCATGATCTGGAGTCCAACGACGCTCTACAGCCTCAATCCAGATGACGGCTCAATCTATTGGCAGGCGGCAATGAAACCCGACTATGGCATGTCCATCCTGCCCCCGGTCACGAACGGTCAGCTGCTGTTTGTGAGCGGAGAAGGTAGTAAGTCCGCAGTGTTCAGGCTAAGCGAAGAGCAACCTGCCGCTGAATTGCTGTGGCGTGGCAAGACCAAGGATTCGTTGTATCTCGCAACATCCAATGCCATATACGCAGGACAGCACATTTACGGAGCGGATATTCGTTCAGGTACTCTCATCTGCTTCGAGGCAGAATCTGGAGAACGTCAATGGCGTACTGCTGTCCCTACCACCGGGTCGACCCGGGGGAGAGGAGCCGCGCATGCGTCTGCGTTTCTCATTCGCGCTGGTGACAGCTATCTGATCCTGAGCGAGACCGGTGATCTGATCCACGCCACACTCTCCCCGGAGGCGTACAGAGAGATTTCCCGATTTCACGCACTGGAACCCACAAGTAGAACCATGGGGCGTGATGTGCTTTGGACGTACCCAGCGTTCGATGGTGAGTGCATTTACGTACGCAACGACAAGCACTTGGTCTGCTACCACGTCGTTTCTAGTTAGGGAAACGCTCAGCAGCGGGTGAAAGCCGCACGAGCATTCAAGACAGCACCAACGCAAATTTGCAGAATGTGAAAGCTGACCACCACGTCACGCGCGAGCGGCACCAATTCAACCTGCCTATCTACTAGTTGAGAGATTTTTTTCATGGGAAAACCGTACGTCAAGCTCGATAAGGATCAGGCAGCATTGTTGCTGGTCGACCATCAATCTGGGCTCATTTCGCTAGTCCAAGACTTCTCACCGGACGACTTCAAGAACAATGTGCTGGCGATTGCGGATATTGGAAAGTTCTTCAACTTGCCAACGATACTGACGACTAGCTTTGACAAAGGCCCCAACGGTCCGATCGTACCGGAGATCGAGGAGATGTTCCCGGATGCTCCGTTCATCCATCGTCCCGGTCAAATCAACGCTTGGGACAACGAAGACTTCGTGAAGGCGGTCGAGGCGACAGGGCGCAAGCAGTTGATTATCGCGGGTGTGGTGACCGATGTCTGCGTAGCGTTCCCGACTCTTGCGGCAATCGAAGCCGGCTATGAAGTGTTTGTCGTTACCGATTCCTCCGGCACGTTTAACGAAACTGTTCAGAAAACTGCTTGGGCCAGGATGGAAGCAGCTGGTGCCCACATGCTGAACTGGTTCGCCGTCGCATGCGAACTTCAGCGAGACTGGCGCAACGACATGGAAGGGCTCGCGAACCTGCTCTCGAACCGCTTGCCGAACTACCGCAACCTGATCACCAGCTACAACCGCATTCAAGCGGCTGAGAAGGGTTCCTAATGACCGGCGACGGCGGCGGTCAAGCGAGACTGGTTCATTGTGCCATTCTGCGCACCGCTCGTGAGGGTAAAGAGCGAGAGTTTGAAGAAGCGATCAAGCGTTTCATTGCTCGTTCAATATCACACGAGGCAACAACAGGTGCGCACTTATTGCATCCGAGTTCCGCCAGTCGCCCACGAGAGTACGGAATCCTTCGAGCATTCAAGAGTCAAGAGGCGCGGAAGCGATTCTACGATTCAGAATTGTTTCGTGAATGGTTGGACGAAGTCGAGCCCCTTGTTGAGGGTGACATGATCGAGCAACCACTCCACGGTCTCGAAGCGTTCTTTCGCGGCGGAGGCCAAATTGGTCGCCCGCCACGTTGGAAGATGGCGATCGTCACGTGGCTGGGAGTCTTTCCTGTTGTCCTATTCTGGTCGCGGACGCTCGCGAACCCCCTTTCGTTTCTACCGTCCGCCATCCTCACAGCGGTCATAGTTTTCGCATCGGTCGTGACGCTCACTTGGAGTGTCATGCCACTACTTACCAAGCTATTCGCACCTTGGCTCCACACAGGCAAGAATCCATGACTATCTCAAGACGTCAGTTGATCAAGAACACGGCAGCGGCCGGAGTGCTTGGATTTGTTGGAGAAAGCAGCCTTCAGGGCCAAGACGCTTCGGCACAAGTGCCCGATATTGTTTTGTTCGGCGGCAAGATCACAACGATGGATCCTCGCCGAAGCGAGGTTAGTGCAGTCGCTGTCGCGGGATCAAACATCGTGGCGGTCGGCTCCGATGCGGATGTGCTTGCCTTAGCAGGATCGCAAACGACGAAAATCGATCTTTCCGGCAAACGTGTCATCCCTGGACTGATTGACAGCCATACGCACATCATTCGCCAAGGGAACAACTTTGCGATGGAGTTGCGATGGGATCATGTCCCGTCACTGGCTGACGGTCTACGAATGCTAAAACGGCAAGCGGAGCGGACACCGCCGGGCCAGTGGATACGCGTTGTTGGGGGATGGTCGGTCGACCAGATGGCCGAGAAAAGGCTGCCGACTTTGGATGAGATCAACGCAGTCTCGCCAGACGTTCCCGTTTACGTTCTGCACTTGTACGACCGTGCTTGGCTTAACAAAGCTGCTTTGCGTGCAATCGGGATCGACAAACACTACTACGAACCGTTCGTGTCCGGTCGATTGGTTCGTGATGAGAAGGGGCGTCCAACAGGTATGGCCATTGCGAGACCAAACGCCCAACCGTTGTACGCTTTGCTAGATATGGCACCGAAGTTGGACTTTGAGCAGCAGCTCACTTCCACCAAACACTATTTCCGAGCGCTCAATGCACTGGGAATGACTTCCGCACTGGATTGCGCCGGCGGGTTCCTGAATTACCCTGACGATTACGGCGTGATCACCGAACTCAATCGCCGCGGCGAACAAACCGTACGGATTGGATACCAGCTATTCGCTCAACGCCCGCTGTTTGAATTGGACGACTTCAAACGGTGGAATGATATCGTCAAACCTGACGCGGGCGATGACTATCTGCGATGCGTCGGTGCAGGTGAGATGCTGGTAGCGTCAGCTTACGACTTCGAGGACTTCTCCTACCCGCGACCCGAACTCGGTAAGCGAATGGAAGGCGACTTGGAGCCCGTGTTGCAGTTCTTGTTCGACAATCGATGGCCGATTCGCTTTCACTGCACCTACGAGGAAAGTGCGAATCGCTTACTCAGCGTGGTCGAGAAAGTTGGACGGGATCGCGGGATAAACGAACTGAACTGGATCTTTGATCACGGCGAGACGATCACCAAGTCAACCATGGAACGAATCGCGAAACTCGGTGGCGGAATCAGCTACCAAAACCGCATCGCCTTCCAAACCACTGCCTATCGCGATCGCTATGGTGAAGACGCCCTTCGAAAAGTGATGCCGGTCAAAGAGATGATGGCATCCGGCGTGCCCTTGGCAGCAGGTACCGATGCAACAAGAGTTTCATCCTATAACCCGTGGCTCGCGATTCATTGGGCTGTCTCCGGGCGAGGTCGCGGCGGAGATATGATCTGGAATCCAGCGGATCGGCTATCACGACAGGAGGCCTTGAAACATTGGACCGCTGGTGGTGCTTGGTTCAGTCGCGAGGTTGGTAAGAAGGGGCAAATCATAGTGGGGCAGCTTGCCGACATGGCTGTCTTGGACCGCGACTACTTCACTGTTGCAGAAGAAGAAATCACCGACATCGAATCCGATCTGACTTTGACAGGCGGCAAGATCGTTCACGCGAAAGAGGACTTTGAGAAGTTTGGACCTGAGCCGCTGAAGGAGCTTCCTGACTGGTCTCCCGTTCCCATTTTTGGGGCACCGGGAGCCTCCGCGTGATGTTAGCAAGCATCGATATAACATCAGGAATCAACGAAATGGAGCGAATGGTCAATGATCGCAATCCGTAGGTCGGAAGATCGAGGCTACGCCGACCACGGCTGGCTGAAGAGCTACCACACATTCTCGTTCGCGGGCTACCGTGATCCGAATCACATGGGGTTTCGAAACTTGCGAGTGATGAATGAAGATCGGGTCGCTCCGGCGCAGGGCTTCGGGCCCCATGCCCACGACAACATGGAGATTGTCTCCTACGTGCTCGCAGGCGAACTAGAGCACAAAGACTCGATGGGCAACGGTGAGGTACTGACGCCCGGTGAGTTTCAACGTATCTCTGCCGGAACCGGTATCACACACAGCGAATTCAATCCGTCAACAGACCATCCAGTCCATTTCTATCAGATTTGGTTGATCCCAAACGTTCTCGACACTCAACCAAGTTACGAACAGAAGCGGTTTCCAGACGAGGAGCTTTCGGGGCAGCTTCGACTCGTGGCTTCGCCTTCGGGTGACGATGGATCGATCACAATTCGCACCGACGCAAAAGTCTATCTGGGCAAGCTTAAATCTGGAGAGTCAGTTGAGCACCTAATAGACCCATCGCGTCACCTCTGGCTGCAAGTGCTTCGTGGAGACGTGCAAGTCAACGAATCGGAGCTTTCAGCCAGCGACGCGGTCGCAGTTTCGAATGAATCAAGTGTTTCAATCTCGGCTACGTCGAATGCCGAGCTCATGCTGTTTGACCTTTCATGAAGAGTGACTCCGTGACTGACTACTCGTACTTGGAATCGTTCTCGCCAGCCATCGACACGATGGTGACGGGCAACGTCCTGGCATACCTGAGCGATGATTGCATGCTACAAGCGGGCAATGCGGAACCGATCACCGGGAAGGCCGCGATCAAGGCGGTTTTTGACAATCTCTACGCGTCTATCGAGGCGATCCACCACAGCATCGACGATCACTTCTCGGCGGGGGACAAGGTTGTCTACCGCGGCACCGTGACGTACAAGCGGAAAGACGACTCGATGCTGACCGTGCCGTTCTGTGACGTTTTTCGAATCAAGGATGACAATATATGCGAGTACTACATCTATATCGATTGGCACGTACTTTTCGAGTAGTCCTGATCGCCGCGGTTTGCGGCTTGCCAGGCTGGGGCGAAAGTTGCGTCGGCCAGGAAGCTTCACAACAAGTCGCAGCGGATCAGACAGAGTCGTTCGAACTACCTGAAACCGGTCCGATTCGCGAACGCCCCGACGACGACCCAGACATTGGGTTTCTCGAACGAGTGCTCCCGCTAAATTCGGATGTGCTTCGGATCAGCGGCGAGTTCCGCGAACAGTACGAGTCGTGGCGGAATCGTGAGTTCGGTTTTGCCGAAGACGCGGACAACGACTATCTGCTCCAACGTCTCTACATCGATTTTGATCTCCGACCCAATGATTGGTTTTTGGCCAGAGTCGAACTGGGCAGTGCGTTCCAGTTTGGGTCTCCTTTCGAGCCGTCACCGATTGACGAAGATCCCATCTTCTTCCAGCAGCTCTTGTCGGAAGTCACACTTCTGGAGGGCGACCGCGGTCGACTATTCGCGACCATTGGTCGCCAAACGTTTGGGCTCGGTTCTGGACGACTGGTCGCGACGCGTAACGGCCCCAACATACGACGTAGCTTCGACGCCGCTCTCCTGAGTTTAGACAATGATTCGCTGACGACACAGTTGATAGTGGGCAGTGAAGTCGCATTCGGCGGCGACGCTTTTGACAACGACCCCACAACGGATCGGATGTTGTGGGGTAGCTACAACACGCTTAAGGCGGGCCCTGATTCCTTTCTTCCTGGCAAAGGTGGTCTCGACCTGTATTACCTTGGCTACCGAAACGCGGAGGCACGCTTCGACTCCGCAGAGGGTGATGAACACCGTCACTCGTTTGGCGTTCGTGCTTTTGGTTTGTTTGGTCAAGGGAATGCGTGGGACTACAACATCGAGCCGATGATTCAGTTCGGAACGATCGAAGACCAAGAGATTCTCGCCTGGTCAAAAGCCAGCATCATTGGCTACACGTTCGACTCAGCACCGCTTAGGCCGCGATTGGGAATCAAGTTCGACGCAATCAGTGGGGACCGCAATCCGAATGACAGGAAGCTAGGAACATTCAACGCCCTCTATCCAAACAATAGCTACTTCAGTGAAGCAGCTGCTTTTGCACCTGCAAATCTGTACGACCTGAATCTGAACGCGGATCTAGAGCTGAGCGAGTCCGTTAAGCTGGTCGTTCTATGGGATTTCTTATGGCGACAAAGCACGACAGACGCGATTTACGTTCCGCCGGGCATTCCGGGGATCGAAGGCGATGCAACTGATGAAAGATACATCGGAAACACAGTCTCTATCGCAATGGAGTGGCAACCTGTTTCGTCAATCGAAACGACTGCCGCGTATGTTCACCTCGAACCAGGTGATGCCATTTTCGAAGCGGGGGGCAGAGAGGCGGACTTCGTGCTACTTTGGGCAACCTGGTTTTTCTGATCGCGTTCGGTGGCCGCGGATAGAGATTCGAATCGCGTCACAGACGCAAATCCACCTTCCTAAAGGCCGATGAGCCCGAATCGACTCGAAGCATTCAGCGATGGCGTACTAGCATCGTGTTGGCGACGGGCGCGACCTATCGAAGACTCGGTCTGAAGAACTAGGAAAGATTCGAGGCGAGAGGGATCCAGTATGCGGCAACCGCGATGGAAGCAGGACTTTGCGACGGAGAGGAAGTCGTGGTTGTCGGTGGCGGCAATTCCGCTGGCCAGGCGGCGGTGTTCCTCTCTAATCACACGCGGCACGTTCACATGCTGATTCGCAGTGAAAACCTAGCCGCTACCATGTCTGACTATTTGATCCAAAGAATCGACGCTTCGAACCGAATCACATTGCATCGAAACACCGAAATTGTATCACTGGCGGGTATTTTCGAACTTGAGTCAATGACTTGGTGTGACCGCGCCACGGGAAGAGAAACGAAGCACGGCATCAAGCATCTGTTTCTGATGTTGGGGGCTGTCCCGAACTCGGCATTTTTGGGGGATTGCGTGCTGATGGACGAAAGGGGTTTTGTCTGCACGGTAAAGACGTTGCCGGCTCGAAGCGTTGGCAACAGCAACGCTTTCCTCACCCCTTCGAATCAAGCCTCCCTAATTTCTTCGCTGTTGGCGATGTCCGAACGGGAAGCATCAAACGCGTTGCGTCAGCGGTTGGTGAAGGCAGCATTTGCGTTCAATTTGTACACCGGGCGCAGGCAGACTTGCTCCCGTAATTGATCTATCTGCCGGTTCAGGTGACTTCCGAGGCCCCACCGGGTCCGCGTCTGGAGTTGCAGATATCTCTCGTTGAGACTGTGGCAAACGTAAGGGCTCGGATCGGAAACTTCATGTAGCTTAGGTCGTATCCAAACAACACGCACCGAAGCGACTTGTAGCCTACGCCATTTTGCACAGGTTGCATCGGTTTCAGCGAATCCGCTCGATGCCCAGCCCGCAGCGGCGTGAACACGGAAGCATTCCTGGTGATGATCCGCACCGGTTGCCTGGACCGAATTCCATTTCGACAATTCACGCGAGCGGGCGAATTGTCCAACTTCGCTGATTTGCGTTCTGGTTGAATTTGCTTCGGTCTCGTTAATCCAAGCACTCAGTCAAGATTGTTGAACGACTCAGTTGACAGGAGGCGCGGGAGTTGATTATTCAGGGAAAGTCGCCCGACACCGTGGAAACGCGCACTACGTTGCGCCAGATTGGGCCTACCCAAGCTTTAGTGCTCGGCAGATCCGTTCATGAAGCTCATTCAGGGCGTCTGCAGCTGCGCTGTCCACAATCTGGTGTTCGTACTTTGCCTCGACAACTCGGTAAGCGACAGCCCGCTTACTTGGAACCGAGCAATCGTTCGCCGCGCAGTGCATTTCGATTTTCTTTGGGCGATTCGGTCGCAGTACATCGGACTCGTTTATTGATACACCACCAGACATCGCAATATCCTCATTCACTGAGCGCACGTATACGTCGGTTGCGACATAGTCTTCGATCACGGTCTCTTCGCCATCGAGATGAGGCAGGCCTACAATCCGGTCTTCTCCGACGCCGCTTGACAGTAGCTTTGCGCGCATCCGACTCCCGGCTTTGTCTCCGTCAACCAGGTAGATCGTCCGAGTCGATTCGTTGTCGATTACGGCAACCTGATCAGCGTTGGCACTTGAAAGCCCTGGGACGACTTGGAAACCGAGCGAGTCTAATCCTAATCCCTGTTTGAGTAGTGCTGGCACTAGGATCATGTCGGCGGCGCCTTCGCCGACTACGGAATATCGCATCGGAACGAACGCCAGGGTGCTCGCCCCCAGGGCAAAGAGAAGCGGTGAGAAGCCGGGGCGATCAGTATTCCAGAACCAGTTTTCAATCGTGCTATGCGGTTCGTCGACTGCTACCATCCTTACCCCAGACCCTAGGTCTTCCGGCAAGCACCCTACTGAGTGCGTGGTGTAGATGACTTTGGCGGCCAAGTCTTGACGGGCAAGTGTTTGCACAAGATCGGCCTGCGCGTCGTAATGAAGATGCACTTCCGCTTCATCTATCAAGACAATTGGCTTTACGCGTTTGTTGGACCACTTCGAAAGGAATAGCACAAGGGCGATGAACTGACGCAACCCGTCGCTGCGTTCGACCACTTTCACATAGTCGCCTTTATGAGACTTGAGAAGAATCTGAAGCCGATACTGGTCCAATTCGAGGCTAAGGGTCAGGGTCGATTGCGTCCACGCGTCAACCAGCTTTGCGTTCATCGTGTCTTCCGCAGCCTCCAGTAGCGTTCGCACCCTCCCCCGGTCGTCGTTAAGTTGTGCCTCGTACAGATCCTGCAACTTGAGTCCAGCGCACGCGCCAAGATTGTGGAGCGCCGTTGGAACGGTCTGCCTTGTTACTGGCGGATTTACTGCGCGGTTCTCATAAAAGTACTTCTTGATGTCATACTCGGACCTAAGGTCTCTATCTCCCTGCGCAAAGAACAATATCGAAGGCTTGTTCTTCCAGAGGTAGTCAAGAACTCGATCTTTGGGAGGTGATAGTTCTTCGAGTTTGTGCAATTCCAAGAGTCTAGATCCAATCGCTACATCAGATTCGTCCGAACCATTTGAGAGTCTCTCTCCCAGATTCTCCAGGGCTTCAAGAGTCCCTTCGGACAGCATCGGATCCTTCGTGTCAAGCGCCTCAATGAGGGTCATCATGGCCGATGGTTCTCCGGTTGTTTGGTCGTCTCCTTCGACACCTGGCGAGTCTTCGCTCGCCACAAGTTGTCGCAGCTCCGCCACCATCTCAGACCGCTCGGCGAGTGATCGCTCCGGAACAGGTGCTATGTGATGGATAAACGAACCGTCAGTGCTCTTCTTAATTACGTACCACCGAACGCACTCCGAATTGGGAATCTCGGACAACTGTTGACGATCCGAATCATCCAATGCAAACGTCCACTCCGCGATGACCGCGTCATCGGCGACCGACTTTCCGCGGCTTATTTCTTGTGATCCCCCAACTGCAGTGAACGCATCACTCTTATTGAAGTGGTGGAGGCAGCGCAACAGCGACGTCTTGCCGGCCTCATTTGGGCCAACGATTGCCACGAGCTTTCCGTCAAGGTTGATTTTCGATTTTTCAAAAAACCGTTTGTAGCCTTCGACTTCAAACCAAATGAGTTTCATATTTTCCAGGTACTGGTATGGATGCGTCTGGTTGTCGTTGTGTACAGCCACAAGTGACGGGCACGAAGCATAACAAAAAGTGACCAAAAACATTATCCCTGCCTAAACTACGTCGCTGGGGTCTTTGGTCCTGCCGACTTCGCCTTTGGTCACTTGGCAGGACATCGCGACTTGTTGACGCATTGGATGGCGGCGTCAGGTTTTCCCTTTGGTTAGGCTAATGGCCTCAAACTTCAATAGGCAGGCGTGCAGGTTTGTTCGGCCGTCATGCTGGTCTTTGCGGACTACCCATACCGGGGCCGTTTACCATGTACGAAACGCATCGTTGTTTGATTGCGGTCGCGGGATCACCGCCTTCACCAAGCGTTAGTTCTTCAGGACATCGGTTGCATCGGCCCGTGAGACTTACGTGGCCCGTTTCGCTGCAGGTTTCGAGTGTTTTTGGGGCTATTGTTGATGAAGTGTGCAGATGCGCGTCTGCAAAATCCGCTTCTATTGGCAGGATGCCCTGCAAGATGCTCATTCCAACTGGCTATCGACCGGGCAGTGGAGCCGGCAACGAAGCACGAGGTCGACCGCCTGGAGTCGTCACCATGTCTATCAGCCTCGAATCTGTCGTCGTTAAATACCTTGAGGCCAAAAAGCTGTCTCGGGGTACTCGAAAAGAATATCGGTCCACGGTCACCAAGTGGATTGCATGGGAAGGTCACGTTGACGTGGACAAGATCGAGAGATCCCATATCCGGGAGTTCTTGGATCAGGTTTACTCTAGCGCTATCGAGAATGGAGGTACCAACCCCGGTAGAACTGCGAATAAGGCACGTGAGCACCTGAGGGCGATCCTCTCTTGGGTCTGGGAGCAGGACTACATAGAGAAACTCCCCCGTCTTCCGAAACCGAAACCTCAGCGTGATGTTGCCGGTCGACACTACCTCACCAAGTCAGATCTGAACGCTCTCTATTTTGCCACGTACCAATTGCCGCGACCTCGGGGCTGGAAGCACCATGTGACTGTTGGTCATCACTGGCGTGCGGCACTCGTAGTATTCTTTAACTATGGCGTGGATACCGGGACGGTCTTCAAGTGCGCAGGTTTCCACGAACCGATTTTGTGGAGACACGTGACTTGGCGACCCGAGCCACCGAACGGTCAGGGAAAAGAGTCTCGTTATGGCTGGCTATACTACCGCCGTGTGAAGACACAGAAGCAATTCTATCGCCCGATGAACCTTGTCGTGCAAACGCATCTCAAGAGTATACTTCCTGAGTCGTTTGAGGCTGACGATGCGGTTTTCCGAGCTGGAACATCTCGTCCAAATCACCAGTTTCAACTCCTTTGTGATTTGGCAAGCATCAAACCAAAGCAGGATGTTGTTACCGGCGAGACGCGACCATGGGTCTTGAAGGATCTAAGGAAGACGTGCGCCACGTATTACGACGAACACATGCCTGAATCGTCGATCGAGATTCTCGGCCATTCCGTCGGCGGAGTGACCTACCGGCACTACGCTCATCGTGATCCGCTGGCGTTCAAAGCAATCATGTCGCTACCTCAGCCGACCGCGTTCAACGCACTCGTGCAGGGAATTGAAGGCGAATGCCCTTGCTGTCGCCGCAAGTTCATGCAGGCGTAATCTCGATTGCGTCAAACCAGGGCGGCGTCTCTGCTCGACTCGCCGTGATGCCGTCACCGATGCATGACTGCAATTTTGGGCAAGCAACACAGTACTCGACTTGCTCGACTTTGTGCAGTTGACAACTTGCTTCGGTGTCACGGCATCTGGAGGTTGTATCCAGTTCTCTCGAATGGAGATGCGGGATCGTGGCAGTGAGCCTCTCGATGCCCAAGTCGAGGACCGTGGTAGTGCCAGACCTCGCAATGAGGACAGAAAACTCGCAGCCGTGTCACTCCATCACCATCGGTGTGCATTTCGGCCTGAAGCGTCGGTGCGCCGAAGTCCCAATGGTAAGTTGAATCAAATGCGATCTTCATCTACTACAGCTCGCTCTAGATGTCAAAATTTGAGGAATGCAGGGGAAGTTTTAGAGTGTGGAAAAGTTGTTAAACTTTGTGGATGAGAACTAAAATTCTAGCAGTTTGGCTGTTGATTGCGGTTGGTTGCGACCGGACTGCCGAAAACGCAATTTCCGATCAACCTGGGCCTCCGAACCCGCCGGCACCCGTCAGAATATCGTCGTACCGGGTTCTTGCCTGGAATGTGGAATCGGGCGGTTCGGACGCGCAGGTGATCACATCGCAACTCAAGCAGATGAGCGGGTATGACTTGTACGCACTTTCGGAAGTTTCACCGCGTGATCTCGAAACCTATGCAGCCGCGTTTGAAGGTTACGATTCGGTAACCGGGCGAACCGGGCGCGCTGACCGACTTCAGATACTTTTTGATGCGGATCGGTTTCGGTTGATCGGCTCAGAAGAGCTAGAGGAAGAAGGCGGGTTCAAGCTAAACAACGGTCACCATCGATCGCCACTCGTTGTGCAACTCATGGAGCTCGAGACAAAGATCGCGTTTCAGTTGACCGTAAATCACTTGGCACGTGGTAGCGCAGAGTTAAGAGAAGAGCAGGCATCGGGTTTGAGAGAGTGGGCAAGGCAATCATCAATGCCCACCATCGCTATCGGTGACTTCAATTTCGATTACAGTTTCATTTCACGCAGCGGAAATCCAGCGTTCGCAGCAATGATGCGAGACAACGTTTGGCAGTGGGTGCAACCGGAAGAGTGGATTGACACGAACTGGGCAGACGGAGGACGCGGTCGGACGGGCGACGGAATTGACGACTATCCAGATTCTATGCTGGACTTTGCGTTCGTGGCCGGTCCCGCTCGTGACTGGAGCCCCGTTTTCCGAGTCATCAAGCGGCCAGGTGACTTTCCCGACGATGAAACCACAAGCGACCATCGACCGATCGAACTGATACTGACTCCATGAGATTCTTGATCCTAAGCATTCTTGCTCTTGCGACCGTCGCGAATTGCCTTGCGGTCGATGTTCTGTTTGCACCGTCCAAGAAACTTCCAGAGACGATCGAACAGGAGCTTGACGCTGCGAACGAGTCAATCGACCTCGCCATCTACAGCTTCACGGACACACGCGCCCAAAAGAAGCTCATCGAAGCCGCTCAGCGTGGTATAGCTGTCCGAGTAATTCTTCATAATGCTCGGAAGCAATCTAAGCTTGCGGACAAGATTGAAGAGTCTGGTGGCGATGTGCGCTACGTCACCAAGATCATGCACCACAAGTTTGCTGTGTTCGACCGAAAACGACTCCTCACGGGTTCGGCCAACTGGTCTAGGTCGGCGTATTCGCGCTACGACGAGGATCTACTGATCTTTGGCGAGTCTGACCAGGACTACACCGACAGGTTCATCGGTGAGTTCGAACACATATGGGGGAACGCAAAGGAGTACGGTGAGACCCGGTTCAAGGCGAAGGAGTACGTGGTATCGAACGCCGATGTAACGTTCACCTCTGCTAACTTAGAGGTGACCCAGTACCGTGGGCAACCGACCTTTCGGACTGCTGCAGAGCTACCCGGAGCTTGCGGTTCCAGATTGATCAAGGCCATTCAAGCGGCAGATTCAGAGATCCTGATCGCGTCCGCTCACTTCCGGCGTTTTGACCTGCACAACGAACTCTTGCTAGCGATGCAGCGAGGTGTGAAGGTTCGCATGGTGTTTGACCAGCAAGAGTTCCACTACGCGGGCACCAAGACCCCCAACGCACTCTATGATGAGGCTCTGCAGCGCGCAGGAGCCGAAGTACGTTACAAGGTCTATAGCAGATTCTGGGACTACCGGACCGCTTTACAACTGCACCTAAAGTGCATGGTGGTTGACCGGCAGGAAGTCCTAACTGGATCACTAAACTGGTCAGAAAATGCCGAGCTAGGGACGTTCGAGAACCTTGTTGTCATCGATGATGAAGAGACGGTCGCGAAATATGTAGAGCGTTATCAGATGATTGACAGCTACGGCAAAGGCAAACTTGACGGTCTGGTAGCTGGAATTCGCAAGGAGGATGGCAAGGGGCCATGCACATTTAAGCCGATCACGCTGAACGGAGAAGAACTAGCATTCCTTCGTAAGCAATACAAGGCCTCCGCCTGTCAATAGTCTCACTTCGGTCACTCCGACCGCTGCCAGTGCCGGCGGAGCGGGCTAAATCAGAGCAGATTGTCCAACTTCTAGCAGTGCGACCCGGAGGCAACTCGCATCGGTGTGGGCAATCTGTTATTCAATCTCCGCGCTCGAATGCCGCATTCCTTGATGCGTCAGCTTCTCAGCGGAGCTAACTCTCAAGTACGTGTATTTCGGTGTACCGACACACGTTAGACTCTTGTGTCAAGACCTGAGTTGTTCTCCCCCGAATCCGAGGATTCTCCGTGGCTAAAATCGTTTGGTTCCACTTCTCGGACCTTCACTACCGATCGTCGGATGACTTCAATCGCGATCGAGTTCTGAATGCGCTATGGACAGATATTAGCAAGCAGATCAGCGAAGGGTCTTTGCCCCACTTTATCACAGTAACCGGTGACATTGCGTTTTCTGGCCAGGCCGAGGAGTACCGGCGCGCTGAAAATGAGTTTTTTCTTCCCTTGTTAGAGCGAACAGGCGTGTCTCACCAGAACGTCTTTTTCGTCCCGGGTAACCATGACTTTGATCGCTCCTATCTGGACATTCTGAACAAAAACGCAATCAGGCAACTGACAAACCGGGACAGTATAAACCGCTTCATTGAGGACAACACTCGACTTGAAATGTACCTTCAGCCGTTCAAGGGTTACGCGGATTTTGTGGGTCGATTCACCGATAATTCGAATCGAGTTCATTCGCCGGAGTTTGGGTACTGCACAAACGCCAGTTTTTCGGGAGTTCCCTTTTCGATAGTTGGCTTGAACAGTGCTTGGACGTGTAACTATTTTGACCGATCAGATAAGGGGATGTTACTCCTCGGCGAGCGTCAGATTGTCTCGGCATTTGATGCAAGGAGCCCTGACAGTATACGTGTCACACTAATTCATCATCCAATTGACTGGTCTGCCGAAAGTGAAGTGGCTGCACTCAAGCACGAGCTCTACGGCGACTCATCTTTTCTTCAACATGGACATGTCCATTTATCAACTGAGATTTCGCATCATTATACTCCTGACCACAAGTGTTTTGTTCTGGGAGCGGCCGCATGCTACGACCGACGAGTAGGCACAGACCTTTATGCAAACGGTTATTCGATAATCAGTCTTGATACATCTGAACGGAAAGTCACACTGCGTCTTCGCAAGTACTCGGACGTGGTTAAGCCTCACTGGACTTCGAACGAGGACGTGATGGGAGAGGGAACAGCCGGAGCGCACACGTTTCCGGTCCCGAGCGAGTGGTTTGGGGAGGGACCACAGGATCTAGGTGCAAACGCGGACACCCGGAGCCTCGATGACATATATCGACTTTCCAACACGATAACTTCGCGTCTTCCGGACATCTATCGCGAGTTCAATTCGTGGGAGCTTACAGCAAAGCAGTCCGCCCAATTGCTTCGCTTCGAGGAACTGGTCTGCTCATACGTGAATGTGTGGCGTTCTGACTGGTCTGTTGGGATGGTTGAGCGGGTCGCCACATCCGTGCTCGTGGCGGAGACCATAATGCGATGTCAAGGTACCGTCAGTAAACAGTTCTGGTGCGAGTGGGCAGCGGATTCTCTGGGAGTTTTAGAGCCGTTTTTCGATGCTGACGATCAGCAAATTCAGTTGGCCGCACGTGTTTGGGAAACCATTTGCGAGGGCTTCCACCAACCTCCCCACTCTCTCGTGCAGGAATTGGCAGAGAAAGTGTCGCCGCATCAGACCTCAATAGCACTTCTCTCGTTGTCGATCGTGCTCTTAGCGGATGGCGCCGCCGCTCGTTGTTTACTTGACCTTCCGTCATTCGAAGGAGTCGACAAAAGTGGTTCGCTACCTATTCCGGCTCGGGCGAGAATGATAAGTGAGTCAGTTGCAGGATTCACAACCACAGCGTCCGGGTCGGACCAATTCATGGCGTTGACGTTGGTCAGATTTAATCTGGAGCAACGTATTGAACAGGTCACGGAAGTGTACGCGACAGCTGACATTGAGTTTCCGCTCCAAGCGCTCCGGCTGACGTTCCTCGAGCAGTCTCGTATGTGGAGAGAGAATCGATTTTCAGTTGATACGAATCGGATAATTTCCTTGCTTATGGGAAAGGAGCTGTATGGCGAACGAAGTCGCGACGTGTGGTTCCGGGAGGTGCTACAGAACGCCGTCGACGCCTGCCACGCACGTCAGCGTGTCGATAGTTCTTATAAGGAACAGCGTGTCCAAATCCGCTTCTCTAAATCGGACCGTCGGGTCAGAATACAGGACAATGGGGTAGGCATGTCGCGTTGGCAGATAGACCGTTTCTTCTGTCGTGTCGGGCGAAGCTTTTGGCGAAGCGAAGAGTTGGCACAATATTTCGAAGACGAAAAGATAGAAAATGTCAGCATTGGGAGATTCGGCATAGGATTTCTCTCGGTTTTTGATGTTGCATCGCGCGTAGAAGTCAGAACGCGTTTTTGTCAAGAAGAGGAGGGCCACTTCCTTCGAATTAGCAGCGTGCGCGAACCGTTCTTTATTCGTGACGCCAACGACGTTCCAATGGGAACGGAGATCACGATTCAGTTTGAAGATTCCTATGAGCCGACTCTTGAAGAGATTGCAAAGAAGTATCTCGTTTACCTTCCGAAAGGCGTCAAGGTCACCGGTATTCCCAACATACCATCCGACTCTCGTGATGCTCTAAAAGCGGAAATAAAGCGTGATTCCGAAAAGGTCGAGTGGTACACGGACTCAATCCGCATTGAGGAATTGAGAGCAGAGCTGCACATTGCCGTACCGATGTCGAGCAGCAAGACCGAAGGGCGCTACAACTCAGATCTACCAAGGTCGACAGGGGTTCGCGTATCGAATGGTGGCATCGCCGTTTATGAAACCGAGGGTGATTGGATTGGCAAAAAACAGGAGTACGGTCGAGGGCCTTCGTCGGGAGTAAATGGTATTACGGCGATTCTCGATTTCGATTCGGGGACTGCCCCAGTAACCGTATCACGCAACGAGATACGTGTATCAAAATCGGAGTCAGAGCTTGTTCTTCAGAAAATGCAAGAACTCACGTCAGACATCTGGCGCAAACACGCGACAAAGCTTTTCAAACGATACAAACAACGACCGACCGCGACACGAAAGCTCATTCAGGCGCTGAATAACAGTGCCGATCGATACGGAGACAGTTACTATTCACGCCGAGAGCCCAGCTGGTGGTGCAAGAGCGATGTGCTAAACGAACGAGCCCGCCAGTTGTTGATTGATAACGCCACCGTAGAAGTGTTCGAGAATGGCAATTTGTCGACTCGCAGACTTGTTCCGCTGTCGGAATTAGTGCACGCTGAATCTTCGCTGCCGCGCGTTGTGACAGTCAAAAAACGCATGGAGGAACCCCTGTTTCGGCTTTATTGCAAACAGACTCCAAAGTTGGAGGTAATAGCGGCGCCGGATGTTAGAACTGTGATTTTGTTTGCAGAGTGCCACAGCGAATGGACCAAGCTTGTAACGGACGAAGAACTTTGGGCCGTCATTGAGATCAAGGAAACGACTGACGCGGAGCTGTGTCACGTCATTCCCGCCGAAGGAGCCCTCGTTTCCACTAAATATTTCACCAAACCATCAACGCTGGCTGTCGTCCTACCACGTCGGCGAGCGCGTGCGGACGCAGTACTTGGTTTGCATCGAAGCGATGCAACAAACGTGCCAGCAAGAGTTCTCATTAACTTCGAGCATCGTGTAACCAAGAAGCTCGAAGCTGGGCTGAAGGACGCATCGATAGCAGCCGAGAAGGTCGACGACCTATTTCAGCTGTTGTTTGCTCAAGTAGTAAACGAAAAGGCAAAGAGCCGTAGATCGCGGGAGTTTCAGTCACTACGCGCAAGGCTATTAAAGCTGTGTGGCCTTTCGTCCAATACGAAGGTTGAAATCGACTTTTAAGTTCAGGGTTGGACCGGCATCGTGGTGCGAGCGCGATTGGGCCGAATTTGCCACTTCATCTCGCCTTGGCGCGCTCCCCAAAAACTGATCCAGCGGTTACCGGAACGGTAGTGGTGTTGGACCGCCGTGAGCGTACATGGAACCGCATCTTGTCGGGGCGGTTAGGTTTGAGAGTTTCTCATTCTCGAACCGGGAGGATCGATCATGGCGACGGCCCGCAGCGCGGAAAAGGAAGCGTTTTGGCGGATGGCGATGGAGGAACATCGCCACTCTGGCTTGACCATCAAGGAGTTCTGCAAGCAACAGGGAATCTCCGAGCCCTCGTTTTATGCTTGGCGAAGAGAGCTCAAGAAGCGCGACGCCCAAGAGCAGACGCCGGGCGAGTTCGTGTCCGTCAATCTCGTTGACAAACAAGACGATCTCGCCGGGAAGTCGAGTTCCGTGATGCTGCGAATCGCAACTCCGTCCGGGTTCGCGATCGATCTCAAAACCGATTCAACTTCCGGCATCGCCGCTATCGCCGTCGAGCTGGAAAGACAGTGGCGAGCAACCCGAGATGCGTCGTGCTGAGCGTATCCGCCGACACCAAGATCTTTATTGCCGCCGGCCCCACGGACATGCGAAAAGGATTTGACGGTCTTTGCGGACTGGTCACCTCGGTGCTCGAGAAAGATCCGCTCAGTGGTCAGCTGTTTCTCTTTGTCAATCGAAGACGCGACAAGTTGAAAGTGCTGTACTGGGACGGCGACGGGCTCGCCATCTGGTACCGGAGGCTGGAACAAGGAACCTATCAAATGCCCAAAGTCGCTCCCGGTCAAACAAGCGTTCAAATCCGAAGCGACGAACTGAGCATGTTGCTTCGCGGAATCGACTACAACAACGTCACGCGGAGAAAACGATTCTCGGTTGCGGGTTAGCCTCGAAGAGCTTGTCCAACGGCGCAGACAACGCTTCGCTCAAACGCATCCTGGGTGAAGCGTTTTTCTTTTGATAAAAGTCATTGGTAAAAGAGAACTTTTCGAAGGGCCGCGCGTACAGATTCACATGGACGCGATCAATCTCAAGGCCGAAAACGAACGACTCAAACAGCAAGTCGCTCGTTCGCAACAGCAAGTCGCTCAATCTAAGAAGCAGGCCGATAAGGCGAAGTCCAAAGCCGACAAAGCGGAGCGAGAACTTCACAGCGCAAACGCCCGGCACACTACTTTGGTCAAGCAGTTCGAAGAAGCTCTCGAAGATCGCAATGAACAAATCGAGTTGCTTCAGCACCGGATCAAGACGCTTCTGAAAACGGTTCGTGGATCTCGCCAGGAACGCATCGACCCAGACCAGTTGATGCTGTTCTCGCTCGAAGAGTTGCAACAGCTTGTCGATGAGCTTGATGCCGATCAGGCGAAGACGGAAGAGGATCAGGACAAACCCAAAGACGACGATGGAAGCGGGAAGAACAACGGGCGACGCCGAAACCGAAGCTCTTTTCCCAAGAACATGCCGCGAGAGATCATCAAGCACGAACTCTCCGAAGAAGAACGCCTGTGCCCCTGCTGCGGTGAAGAGCGAAAAGAGATCGGCTTTGAATCGAGCCAGCAACTCGAATTCACTCCGGCACGTTGGAAAGTGATCGAGCATCAACGTTTCAAGTACGCGTGTCGTTCTTGCCAAGAGAACGTCGTGATCGCCGAGAAGCCGCCACAGCCGATCGAAAAGGGGCTTCCCGGCCCGGGGCTCTGCGCTTTCACGACGCTCTCGAAGTTCGGCGATCACACACCGCTTTATCGTCAAGAAGATATCCATTCGCGGACCGGTTATCCGATCCGCCGGAGCACACTGTGTAACTGGCTCGGCGGGCTGGCTGAACTGGTCACGCCGTTGGTGATGCGGATGAAATACCTGGTGCTTCAGTCTAGGGTGATCCACACCGACGACACCAAGATCAAGATGGTCGTTCCGGGCCAGCAGGTCGCAAGTGAAGCAAAGTTCTGGCCTTACCTGGGCGACTGGTTGCATCCTTACGCGGTGTATGACTTTACGGTGGATCGGAAGCGGGCCGGTCCAGAGAATTTTCTTTCGGGGTACAAAGGTTATCTTCAAGCAGACGCTTACTCGGGATACGACTGCGTTTATGCCGGCAACGATGTTTTGGAAGTCGCGTGTTGGATGCATGCGCGCCGGTACTGGCACGAAGCGATCGACAATGATCCGAAGCGTGCGAACATGGCGCTCGGCTTTATCGCGAGGGTTTCGCAAATCGAAAAGGAGCTGCGTCGGAAATACCCACGCGAGAACCTTCAAGGTCTGCGTGACTTCGCCGGCGTGGCGTCAGCACGCAAAGAACATTCGAAGCCGCTCTTAGATGAATTCCGCGCGTGGATAGATACGGAGTTTCAAACGGGGAGGATTCTTCCCAAGAGTTTGATCTCCAAGGCCTACACGTACACGAACAACCAATGGGATGCGTTGTGCCGATACGTCGACGAAGGCTATCTCAGTATGGACAACAACTCTGCTGAGCGTCTTGTGAAACTGCCGGCTATTGGGAGGAAGAACTTTCTCTTCGTGATGGGCAAGAAAGGCGGCAGGAATGCGGCGATGTTCTATTCGCTCGTCAGCAGCGCGAAGGC
Organism: Planctomycetota bacterium; assembly: GCA_039025515.1. Lineage (GTDB taxonomy): Bacteria > Planctomycetota > Planctomycetia > Pirellulales > Pirellulaceae > Stieleria. Next base: position 56,476 of record JBCCOI010000002.1, on the reverse strand, counting down.
GAATGGAGTGGAGCCCTTCGCATGGCTTCGCGACGTCTACAGGCGACTGCCCCACCATCGCGCCGGGGAAGCCTTCACGCAAAGTGCTTCGGGCGATCCGGTGACGAGCACTGAGCTTGATGAGTTACTTCCGGATCGTTGGCTGAAGGAGAACCCGGCGCACGTGTGGACGATCGATGAAGTCCGCCGCAAAGAACGCGAGCGAACGCAAAAGCTTCGCCGCAAGCGTCGTCGCAAACGCTAGCCCGTCAAGGTCGCCAAGCGATTGATTGCCGTAACAGGTTCCCAAGCCGCTCGCCAGATGCGGTTCCTTGTACGCTCACGGACCGCCCCCATTTTCAAGCCGTCAGGCTTTATTACGGAAGTCATCGCTTGTCTGCTGGTCATGCGAAAGAAGACCGACGCGAGTTTCTGCGATTCGTTTCGCGCTGGCGGTTGCATCGTTCGCCAGCTCGAAGCAATCGTTCAAGGTGACGGCGATTCAATCACCGATGCAGAGTCGTTTTGTTCTCCAATGGGATTGGCTCAGCGTTGTGAAAATCTGAAGATTCTCGATCTTTTGCGGATTCGGGGCACTTCCAAGCTCGCAACGGGCAACAAGACTAGGTCCGTGTCGGTTATAAAACTGGCGCGTTGTCAATCGAGCAAGCTGTAATTGGAGATTTGGAATGAGCAGCGGTGAAGGTGACAAGAGTGATCGCGAAGGTGCAAGTACCTGGGGTGCTTGGCTTCAGCAGATGGGGAGAAGGCTCTCAGTAGACTCGGCAATATGGATTCCCAGGCTACTTGGGTTGCTTGTCGTCTTGTTCATTGCTTGGATGGTGTTTTTGCTGCGAGACCCAACTCAGTTTGCGGATGTCGACAAAGCAAGAGGATTAATCACGGTCTTGTTCGGTGTCGGCACAGTCGCGATTTCAATCACACTCTTTCTTTCATCGCTCATCACGCTTGATTCTGATGTTACGTTCAAAGAACGCTTTTCAATGGCAAAAGAAGTGCTGACGGTGATGATCGGTATTTTCGGGACGATTGTTGGTTTCTACTTTGGCTCGACCAACATAACAACCAATATCGAATCACCCTCGATCGGCGAAGTATTGCTTCCAGCGGGCGGCGTTGCGGTTGGCGGAGATACTCAAATCACCCTCCTGATTGACGGTGGAGAACCTCCATATACCGGCATTGTAGAGTTTCGAGACAAACTCAACCCAGTCTCATTTCAAAGCAAATCAAGACTGGCAACTATTCCTCTTTCGCTTAAGGCCGTTGAGGTGCCGGCTGTATTGGAATTCAAGATCGTTGTTGCCGACGAGAAAGGGCGGCAGTCCGTTCTTCCACCTAGCGGTTGGCTCGATCTCAGCGTTGTTGAAAAACCTCAGGATTAGTTCTTACGAGAGCAAGAAAAAGGTCCAGGACTCAGAAAACTGGGCTTGGAAAAGGTCCGCAGACTCGTTCTTGGCGACCAGGCTCTCGGCTCACCAGCAGCCTACACCGATGTGTGTTGGACTGCTAACATCTGGCCGTCGGTTGCATCGGGCGAACACTGGAAGCCCGCGTCTGAATTGCAATCGGTACAATCACCGATGCGGCGAACGCCGGAAGTCACCTCGGTCGTCGTCACTGCTAGCAGATTCACCGGTCCGCACGGACTAGCGACTTGATTCGATGAAAGAGCAGCGATTTTTGCATTGAGCGAGAATTAGGTTCTCCTGGTAGTTGCAAAAACACGGCGTAGCCGCAGTGGCTCGCCAAACACTTACCACCAGGAGAACATCCCATGTTGTACGTTGCCATTGATCAGCATGCAAAGCAAATCACCGTTTCCATTCGCAATGATGAAGGTGAGGACGTGTTGAAACGACAGGTCAGCACACGCCCCGAAAAGATCAAAGAATTCTTCGATCGTGTGGTTGAGATGGACGCCGAGTTTATGGCAATCTTGGAATCCTGTGGCTTCAACGATTGGTTGATCGAAGAACTGCGCCACCGGCACTGTCAAGAAATCGTGTTGATCCATCCGGAGAAACCGTCGAAGAGGAAAACCGATCGACGTGATGCGCACAAGCTTTGCGACCTGCTTTGGCTCAATCGCCAGCGGCTCGCCGAGGGAAAGCCGGTTCATGGCTTGCGACGCATCTACATTGCCACACAAGAAGAGAAAGATGACCGCCAGATTACGGCATTGCGACAGGGGCTTGGACGGCGCCGAACACGAGTAGTTAACAAGATTCAACGAATCTTGCACCGCCACAATTTGATGTGGGAGTATCCCACCAAGTCGTTTCAAACCCAGACCGGGAAAGCCTGGCTCAAGACGGTTCAGCTACCGGAAATGGACCGGTTCGAACTAAACCTTTAGCTAGACGAATGGACTTCTATCGAGAAGCAGATCAATCAAGTTGATGAGAAGATCGTGGAACGTGCCAGCCGAAAGGAACCGGGCAAGATTTTCACCCCAACGCAGTTGCTCATGACGGCACCGGGAGTCAGCTATTACTCGGGTTTAGGACTGGCAAGTCGTATCGGACCGGTGGACCGGTTTCCACGACCACGTAGTCTTGCGAACTACTTCGGCCTGACGCCCAGTAGTCGCAACTCCGGTGAAACCAGAGATCGTCTTGGTTCAATTACAAAGGAGGGAAGCAAGTTCGCGCGATTTCTGCTCGGGCAGCTAGTGATGCACTTCCTGAAGCGTGACCCGAAGATGCGTCAGTGGTATCGCCGGATTAAGTTGCGACGAGGATCAAAAATTGCACGCGTCGCCGTGATGCGGCGAATCACAACAGTCTTCTGGCACATGCTCAAGCATGGGGAAGCGTATTCGGTAGGTGGTCCGCCAGCGCGACTGCGGGACCAACCAGCGGCCACTTGCGTTTCATAGACTTGGCAACGGTTGGAATAAACAGAATGATGAAATCACGCGAATTGTAAGAGCACGGTTGGACTGGTCGCTGTCAACGGCAGTGACTCCTGTGGGCTTGGCTCAGTCTGAGTTGGACAATGGATCCTGGTGTTGGCCACCCGCCGACCACGACGTCGGTTTGATTGAGACGAGCCATGTCCGCAGGGCGGTCGCATAACGAATAGTTACGTGCCGGTCATCAAGGCCGGGTGCCTCCCCATACGCGGGAGCAGGATCCACGAAGAGATGTTTCGGGGTGCAATCGGAATCAAAAGAACGCTTGCGATCGAACCCGAGAAAGAACCGCATTCCATCGACCGATAAGACGCCTTCATCATCGGAAACACAGGGGGACCTGTGACCGATCACTGAACGTACCGACCCAGGAAATTGCCAGGAAAAACCCACTTGACGCTCAGGCCTCTTTCAGACCGAACTCAATCTCGAGTCTTGCTAAATCGCTTCGGTGTGCGGTTTTCTGACGACATTGTAGGGAGATGTTTGAATGGGAATAAAGAGTTTTCCATACGTAGAGCGATTTGTTTCAGTTACAAGTTTTAGCGACCGCTTCGTTGGCAATCGGCGGAATCTGGAATGTTGTTGTCATCACTGGTCGGTTCACAACGCAAAAATCAGAAACGAGAGGAAAACACGGTGGCGACCGAACTGAATGACGAGATAGGACTAGCGGCGGTTGGAGCGACGAAAGAAGACGATCGAATCTGCGATGTGGTATTCGTCCATGGACTGGGCGGAGGGTCGCAGACAACTTGGGCGGCAGATGCCAAAGCCGACAAGTTTTGGCCTGCTTGGCTTGCGGAAGATTTTCCAAACGCGGATTTTTGGACATTGGGGTATGGCACAACGTTCTCCGTGTGGAAAGAAAGGTCGATGCCACTTGCAGACCTAGGTAGTCAAATCCTTGAAGAATTGTCCACTGCGGGTATCGGAAGACGCCCCGTGGTCTTTGTCACTCACAGTATGGGTGGTCTGGTCGTCAAGCAAATCCTGAGTCATGCTCAGTCGCAAGGCGTTCCGCGGTGGGAAGGGATCGTGAAGCAAACGCGAGGTATCGCGTTTCTGGCGACACCACACTCTGGAGCCAACCTTGCTAACTTTGCGGAGTTCACCGGAATCGTCCTGAGGGCCAGTGACCAAGTCAGTGAACTAAGGCAGCACAGTTCAAGATTGCGCGAACTACACGGTACGTTCCTCAATTTCGTCAACAGATACGATCCAGTGTGCCGTACATTCGCTGAGCGGCTGGAAGTCAAGCCGGGAGTCACAATCTTAAAATGGAACGTGAAAGTTCCTAAGGGTATTCTGGTCGTCGACGCAACTAGCGCCGAGCCTAATATCCCAGGTGAGCGAGCAATCCCACTCGACGAGGACCACCTGAGCATTTGCAAGCCGCCCGACAGGAATGCCCAGGTACACAAATACGTGCGTTCATTTTTGGAAGACTGCATTCAGAAAATCGCAAACCTCGATTCCTTATCTGAGAAACCATCTCGTAAGGAAGACGAACGTTTTTTCCCGCCGGACGGTGTGCAGGAGGTACAAGCGGTCGATGACGTCAAGCCAAACCAGGTAGAGGCTGAAAATTGCACGATTGAGACGTCAGCCGGATGCACAGCAAGCATTCTGACATCAACAGCCGTCACACAACTTGAGAAGGGAGAGACATTCGCCGGCTTGCACAACATTGCCAGAGCCATCAGCTGCGTTCCCGATCAACCGTTGCAACAAGCAGCGAACCGAATCCGGCTTGGTGTAATGCAACAAGTCACTCCAAAACTGGTTGCAATTCTTGAACAAGCTGATCATGTGCAGTCGGTCAACTTTTCTTGCGACGGAGACTACCTTGTGGCAACCGACTACTACGGGCCTACTCGGATCTGGGCGATGGGAGAATTGGATCGACCACCAATGGAGACTCGCGGGCACTACAGCTGGCAATTTGACGCGAGGTTCAATCGGAATTCCGATATTTGTGCGTCGATGATATCGAAGGCCACAGATGGGTTGACTACTTTCGGGTTCTGGAGTGCCTCCAGATCAGAACAAGTTGCCGAACTTGGCTTCTCGCATTTTCCGATTGAGCCATCGGAGTTGTCTGTGTTTTGCGGCTTACTTGCCGCGAGAGACAAGGATGAGGTGACTGCCATTGTCGACGGCAAGCAGTCCCATCCTCGTTTGGAAATTTTGCCCAATCAGAGTATCAAGCGACCGTCAGCGATGATCGTTGATCCGCAGGGCCGCTTCGCAGCCGTGTCTAGCCACGCTGACACATTCGTCTGGGAGCTTTCGAATGGACGCCAGCTTTGTTCGATACGTGCTGGTCAAGAGGCCGCTTTCAGGCCGAATCATCGCCAACTGGCAATTGGGAACGGCTTAGGTGAGATTTCTCTATGGGATTTGGACACTGGGAAATGCTCCAGAACGTTCACGACTGGTGGCCACGTCACGTTTCTGACGTTTGATGATACAGGCGACCAACTACTGGGATTATCACAAGGCGACAATCCACGAATTTGGAATCTCAAAAACACAATGCCGAATGCGGCAACCATACTTCCTGTGAAAGAATGGGCCTATTTGTCACGCTTCCCTCGCACTGCCTTTCGAGGAGAGTTCGTCTGTAACGGATATCGAGTGCTGACTTGGCAGGGAAACACAGTGAGATTGTGGGACTGTCTCACTGGACGAACTGTATGGACGATCCAGGGTCACGTCGGCGGCGACATGACTGGGCATGTGAGTGATGCGGCAATGACGCACGATGGCCGTTGGCTCGCGACTGCATCTGCGGACAAGACTCTAAGACTTTGGGAGATTCCCAACCCAGCTTACTCCTACTTCAAAGATGATAACAACAAGGAGTCCGAATCGTTGCCAACACAGGACAACGAGAAGGCCCGATCAACGGCGGGCGATCGTGAAGCTCTGGCTCGCGAAGTTTGCCTTAAATCCTCCAAGGCACTACCTGATGTAGATGAGGAACGAATCGAACGATTCAGTCCTGACGGTACATTGAAGGTAGAGTTCGGTAGTGATGAAAGCTCAATCAGACTGATAGACGTGGGCACTGATATCTTTGTTTGCGAGTTGAAAGGGCACGAAAACGTCATCCACGGCGTGCGATTTTCCCCCACAGGTCAACGCATCGTCACTTACAGCGGCGGCGATGACACTGCCAGAATTTGGAAACGGGAGCATTCAGGCTCGTACACATGCATGGCGATGTTGGTGGAAGAAGACATTCATTCTTGTGCATTCAACAGCGCTGGTAGCCTACTGGCATTGGCAACACACGCAAATACGGTAACTCTGTGGGACTTAGAGCAGTGCGAATTGATCCTTCGTGTCCTAGGACAAAATGGCAGGGTCAGCAACTGTGATTTCGACCAACTCGGGCGTCTAGTTGCCGCATTTCGCCCTGAATATCACGACAAAAGCAAGCAGTTTATTACTGTTTGGGATCTGAAGCCTCTCTCGCATGATGCCGCCGAAGTACAGCAGTTCATAGAAAGCTACACCGGATCTAAGTTAGCCGTTCACACGTTCGGTGGAGTAAACGGATTGTCCAACAGAGAATGGCAAGATCGTAGGCAAGGACTGAAATCCAGCTAGCGAAGCCTTGTACTTGACCTCTAATTGGCGCCACGAGTTGAAGCCAGAGCAAGCTGCCCACACCGCTGCGAGTTTCTCGAAGTGCTCCGTGCACGAAGTTGCATCGTTCGCCTGCACGAAGTCGGAACTCGTATCGCGATCGGTGGAATCACCGATGCAGATCGAGGTCGAGTGCGTTTCGGGCACCGGCACCGCTCGAGTCTGGACCGATCCGCTCACGAAAGAGAAATGTCCAGCCGAACTCAATCTCGCTGTTCAGCAACTCGCATCGGTGTTCTTGAACAGATGTGACGTGAGTCGAGTCCCTCAGTCTCAACTCATCGTCGAAGCGTCTAGGGTCCGCTAAATCGTTGGCGATAGTCGCCGGGCGAGACCTTGACGACTCGCCGAAACGAACGGCGCATTGAATCCGAACTGCCGAAACCGCATTCACGGGCGATCGCGTCCAGAGTCTCATTCGTTTGCTCAAGCCTTCGGCGGGCCGATTCGACACGCAGCTTTTCAACGAATGCGGCGGGCGTCTGTCCGATCTCATTGCGAAAGACCCTTGAGAAGTTTCGGGCGCTCATGTGAATTCGCTCCGCCATTGCTTCAACCGATAAATCGGCATCGGGATGGTCGGTTACCCACGCAATCAACTCGTTGATCGTACTGCGTGCTGCTCTCTGCGATTGAAGCGTCACACTGAATTGTGATTGTCCACCGGGTCGCCGCATGAACATCACAAGTTCGCGAGCACACGAAAGGGCAACGGACTGGCCCAAGTCTTCTTCGATTAGCTCCAGTGACAAGTCGATTCCGGTTGTCACTCCGGCAGATGTATACACGTTGCCGTCGCGGACGAAGACTGAATCTGATTGAACAGCTACGTCTGGAAATCTGCGAGCAAATTCGTCGATGGCCTGCCAATGCGTCGTCGCCTTCTTGCCGCTCAGCAGCCCTGCCTCAGCTAGCAGGAAAGCACCACCGCAGACCGAAACCACTCTGCGAGATCGCTTTGCCAGACGGTTGATGACGCGAGATGACTTCGACAGTAGTGGCCTATCTAAATCGCTGTTTGCCGCTGGAACGACCAGCGTATCAATGTGCCCCCGACAATTCGCGGCAATACGGTGGCTGGATAGCGTAATCCCTTCCATGGAATCAATGGAGTTCGACTCATCGCCGCTCACCAGTTCAAGTTTGTATGGCGGACGGTCAGTGGCAGCCATTCGATTGGCCAAAGCGAACGCTTGCCAAGGTCCCGCAAGGTCTAGCAAGACGACATCCGGGAACGTCAGAAACACAATTCGTCGATGCGTCCGTTCGGTCTTTTCTTCTTGCTTAAGCATGCATAGGTCCACTGATTCGTTGGCCGAATTTGTCTGAATATTGTCATTTACGCCATGTGCATGGTCAATACCATTGAACCCCGAGGGGCCAGCATTGCCCTCTGACGCGTCCAGTAACAAGCCAAGGAGACTTCAATGAAAAACGATCAAGCCGAGCCCAACAGCCAAGCGGAATTGGCCAGCAACGACGACACGTCGACCAATCGCCGAAGATTTGTCGCCACTGCGGCCGCACTTGGGGCGACCCTTGGAGCATCCGTGAGCGGTTCAAACGCCGTTGCAACTTCTGACGGAACTGACCAAGACTTGCAACAAGCGAGCATGAAACTGACGTCGCCGCACGACCAACGGAAACCCGTCGTCGCGATGTTGGTTCACCCCGGCGTCACGCTCCTGGATTTGCTAGGGCCACATACAGTGCTGGCTCCGTCATGTGATGTTCATCTGGTATGGAAGAACACCAGGCTCTTGGAAACCGATAGCGGACTCATCATGAAAGCGAATTCAACCTTCGATGATTGCCCGAAGGACGTGGACGTGTTGTTCGCGCCCGGTGGTCAGTTTGACGTGATGCGAGACGAAGACGTACTCCGATTCTTGGCCGACCGTGGTAAACGGGCGAAGTATGTAACCAGCGTTTGCGGTGGTTCAATTGTTCTCGGTGCTGCTGGGTTAATGCAAGGCTACAAGGCAACATCACATTGGGCCGCCGTGCCGCTGCTGGAACAATTCGGTGCAATCCCAACTGAGGGCCGTGTCGTGACCGACCGCAACCGAATCTCAGGTGGCGGCGTCACAGCAGGCATCGATTTCGGGCTTGTGCTCCTAGCCGAACTCCTGGGCGAAGATGTCGCCAAGATGACGCAGCTCGCTCTTGAGTACGACCCAGCTCCACCTTTCGATTGCGGAACGCCAAAGAAAGCCGGTCCGGAGGTCATGCAGGACTTTGGAAAGTGGTTCGGTGGTGCCGAGAACACACTTGCCCCAATGTGTGCTGCCGCCGCAGCAGACATGGGCAAATACACGCCGGTGGTGAACGATTGAGCTCGGACCAAAACAACTCGAATGACACTTTCCGGTCGATTCGTTCGACTGGGAGTTGGGGCGTCTATGTAGTCGTCATCCTAGCCTTGCTGTGGATTGGCCACACCTCGACACGAGTTTTCGTTGTGGGCGTTGATCGTACAACGTTCATGCGGGAGAAGGTGTCACTCGGTTTCGAGCCCTGGTTCGCGTGGCGTACACTGTTGATGACTCACGTTGCATCTGCAGTCATCGCAATGATTGCCGGTTCCGTGTCATTGATTTTGGGCGTCCTTCAAACCCGCATGGCGGTTCATCGCTTGGCCGGGCGAATCTATGTCATCGCAGTTTTCATTTCCGGCTTTTCGGCTGTGCCACTTACATTTACCGCAACCGGCGGAATTCTCGCGATTCTGGGATTCCTGCTTCTGAATCACGTGTGGCTCAAAATCACAATCATGTCGTACCGAGCGGCTCGTAAGCGAGACATCGCTGCACATCAAAAATGGGTCGCGTGGAGCTATGCCATCACGTTTGCGAACATGTCGGTCCATATTTTGACAACCGCCTTGACTGGAGTATTCAATAACCACGCCGTTGCCTATACCGTTGCCATCTGGATTGGCTGGCCAATCAACGTAGCCATCGCCGAGGCTTGGCGTCGAACGTCGTGGCGTTGACTTTGACTTACGCCGATTGTTCTTCCCGTTCAGCGTTCCGGCGCACCTTGTTTGGAAAATCTCGACGCCACGACTTTGTCATGGCGTCAGAGATGAAGTGCCTAATATACGGTTATCGATTGTTTTTGAGAGAAGGATGCGATGGACCAAAACCACGATGTCAACGCTGAAGCTCAAAAACTACTCTCGGGCGTCTACGACGCGTTCAATTCACGTGACATTGAAAGGGCGTTGAAAGTGTTCGCCGAAGATGTTCTTTGGCCACGCGCGTTCAAAGGCGGCTCTATCGAGGGTCGTGGGGCGGTTCGCGAGTACTGGAGGGAGCAATGGTCAGAGATTGACCCCAGTGTGGAGCCGACTTCGTTCGTCATCGACGAGGATGGATGTATCCTGATAAACGTTCACCAGATCGTGCGAGATCTGGACGGGAACGTGACATTCGATGGACGAGTCGGTCATCGAATCACGCTCGAGGAGGACTTGATTCGCAAAATGGAAATCTGTGATTTGCCGTCGTCCGATGACGCGCGATAATCGACAATGCAGACCCAAAGGAGGCGGACAAATCTGTGGAGCTTCCACCTTTTATTTGACGCGGCATCTGTAGATACACGACGCTCGCAGCCCGGTAACTTACGCGAAGGTCACCAAACGGGACACCGATGCGAGATGGGACTAACCCTAGTTCGCCGAAGATGCATCATCCGCTAGCTGAAGCGTAGTCTCGGTCGACGCGGAGGTGAAAAAGACCAATGTCAGCTATCTGCCCTACCTTCGCGCGGAAGTCGATGCAACCGACTCCACGAAGAAATCGCCGTTTTTGCAATCGGTGAACGGTACCTCCGCGTCGAACGGTGAAAGGAGGCCTCTACCGAGGGCATGTGTCATTCCTTAGCCTGCCAACAATGGCGATCGATTTGAACCCGTATTTCAGGGCCAGTCCAACGTTGTCAAACCATCTTCGCGATATTGCGTTTTGCGACGTCCTCCCGGCCTACCGGCTGCGGAAAAGTGAAAAAAGATCAGGCCGCCGTGAATACCGCGTTTGACACTATTATTAGGGGCTTTCGCGGTGACCAGCACTGCGTTGTTCGATTGGGCAGCTGGTTTGAAGCAGGTCAGCTAGCCGGTCCACGTAGTCCTCACAGTCGGGACGACAGTTTCTCGGCCGTGCTTAGAAGCGGCGGGAGGATTCTAGATCGTAGCTGTGCGTTAGTAACGCGATTGGCGTTTACCCCAACGTTCATTGCGGCAACCAGCTTGGAGCCCTCCGTGACTATCGGGACTGCTAGCGAGCGGAGTCCGATCTCAAGCTCCTCGTCGATGATTGCGTACCCAGTTTCCGAAACCGACCTGATCGATTTGATCCACGCACGCTTTTCAACAATCGACTTTGGCGTGTGCCGCACGAGCGGATTTCGGCGAAGATGGGCTTTCAGTTCTTCGTTCGTGAGAGGGCTCAGCAGAACCCGGCCGAGCGACGTGTGGTTGCTGGACAATCGACTGCCAACACCCAACGACACTGTCATGATTCGTTGAGTTGCAGCTCGAGCGACGTACACCACATCGTCGCAGTCTAAGACTGCCACTGAACAGGATTCATGAATCTCCTGGCTTAACGTCTCCAAGTACGGCTGGGCGATGGCGGGCATCGAATTTGCGGCCGACAAGAACGGTTGTGCGAGCGACAGTGCTTTGATGTCCAGCTGGAAACCATCGCGAGCACGTTGGACATAACCGGCTTCGGACAGTGTGTACAGGCAGCGGCGTACGACCGCTCGCGAAAGGCTTGTTCGCTCGCAGATCTCACTTGCGGTCAACACGCCATCAGATTGCGAGAAAGACCTGAGCACTTCCAGTCCTCGAACCAACGAAGTCATGAAGTTAGGGTCACCGCTGCGAAATAGCAAAGACTCTTCTGACTGGTCCATTTCGCGACGTCGTGGCTCCATGAGGTTTCACTCTTAATGGTCGAGTTCGTGTCGGAATTGGCGATGCAACTGGTAAAGGCTACATCCGGAAAGTGCGATAATCGCACTGTTTGACATAATATCGCACGGCCGCTACGTTTGTCAAACGCGTCTTTGTTATTCGCACATGACTTCCATTGGTTTCTTTTTCGCATTCAATCGCCACATGGCAGAGCTACTTCCAATCGACCATGCCATTCGCCGCCACGTTCTGGATGGTGACGTTGTCGCGCTTGAGGGATTCACTCATCTAATCCCGTTCGCGGCGGGACACGAGATCATTCGTCAGCAACGGCGCGATCTGACTTTAGTGCGCATGACGCCTGACTTGATCTACGATCAGATGATCGGGATGGGATGCGCAAGTAAGTTGCTCTTTTCTTGGGGTGGTAACCCAGGTGTCGGTTCGCTGCATCGATTGCGGGATGCGGTCGAGAACCAGTACCCAGGTGCGATCGAAATCGATGAGCGAAGCCACGCGGCCATGACCGCGTCTTACACCGCCGGTGCCGCGGGGCTTCCGTTTGGAATGCTTCGAGGTTTCATTGGGTCGGACCTGGCCAACCACAATCCCAGTATTCGTTTCATCGACTGCCCTTACACGGGTGAAAAGCTGGCAGCGGTGCCGGCGATTCGACCGGACGTCGCGATCATCCACGCTCAACGAGCGGACAGGCGAGGCAACGTTTACCTATGGGGAATCGTGGGCGTCCAAAAGGAATGTGCCTTGGCGGCAAAACGCGTGATCGTGACGGTGGAAGAAATCGTCGACGACTTGAACGCACCGCCCAATGCATGTGTCCTGCCTTCGTGGGTGGCCACGGCCGTTTGCCACGTCCCTCAAGGAGCGTCGCCGTCCTATGCCCATGGCTTCTATGAGCGAGACAACGAATTCTACAAGGAGTGGGACGCGATCTCTCGATCCCGAGACACCTTCAACGAGTGGATGTCGATGAATGTGATGCTGTCTCCTGACTCCGCTGTGAGTACTTGATCGATGTCAACACTTGAGGCAACTCCGTCGGAAATAATGACCATCGTCGCATCGCGGTTGCTACGCGATGGGGCCGTTTGTTTTGTTGGAATTGGCATCCCGTCCAAGGCGGCCAACCTCGCCAGGCTCACCCACGCACCGAATGTCGTGCTGATTTATGAGAGTGGAACGATTGGAACGCGGCCCAGTGTGTTGCCTTTATCGATCGGCGATGGTGAGTTGGCGACGACGGCGGATACGGTGGTTTCCACACCGGAGATCTTTTCTTACTGGTTGCAAGGCGGCCGTGTCGAAGTCGGATTCCTGGGTGCCGCCCAAGTCGATCGATTTGCCAACCTGAACTCCACCGTGATCGGCGACTATGGCGATCCAAAAGTGCGGCTGCCCGGCGCGGGTGGAGCGCCGGAGATCGCGGCGCTCGCTGGGGAAACGCTGATCATCATCGGTCATGACAAACGCAAGTTGGTCGAGAAAGTCGACTTCATCACTTCTGCAGGCTATCTGGAGGGCGGTGACTCGCGGGAGCGTGCCGGTCTGACTCGCGGTGGCCCAAGTGCGGTGATTACCGACCTAGGCGTGCTGCGCCCCGATCCAGAGTCCAAAGAATTGATTGTGACGCAGGTGCATCCCGGTGTCACGCAAGACCAGGTCCGCGACGCGACCGGATGGGATGTCAAGTTTGCAGACGACATGAGTGAAACAGCTCCGCCAACCGAGACGGAACTGAGCACGCTGCGTGATCTGGAGCGGCGCACCGCGCTGGCCCACGCTCAGGAGCAATCGGTATGACAAACGCCTGGATCTGCGACGGAATCCGGACACCGGTCGGTCGATACGGTGGCTCGCTCGCCTCGGTGCGTCCCGACGACTTGATGGTCGCGGTGATCAATGCGTTGATGGATCGAAGTGATTCAGTGGACTGGAGCGCGACGGATGATCTGATTGTGGGTTGTGCCAACCAAGCCGGTGAAGACAACCGTAACGTAGCTCGCATGGCAGGTCTGCTATCAAAGTTACCCGATAGCGTGCCCGCGATCACTGCGAACCGTTTGTGTGCTTCCGGGATGGACGCCGTGTCCATGGCAGCTCGATCGGTTCGATCCGGCGAAGCCGACCTGTGCATTGTTGGCGGCGTGGAATCGATGTCTCGAGCTCCTTTTGTAGTGCCCAAGTCGGTGACGCCTTTCGGCAGAAATGTGACGCTGGAGGATACGACGATGGGCTGGCGTTTCGTGCACCCGAGAATGCGATCGGACTTTGGTTGCGAAACGATGCCGGAAACAGGTGAGAACGTCGCGGAAGAATTCAATGTCAACCGCGAAGATCAGGACGCGTTTGCACTACGCAGCCAGTTGCGAACCGAGGCGGCAACGGCACGAGGCTTCTTCAGCGATGAGATCATCCCTGTCACCATCCCGGTCAGGCGAGGTGATCCCATCGTGGTCGAAAAGGACGAGCATCCGCGATCTGGCAGCACGATCGAAGGTCTTCGAAAGCTGAAACCCTACGTCAAGTCGAACGGAACGCTGACTGCGGGGAACTCTTCAGGGATCAATGACGGTGCCTGTGCCATGTCCATCGCCTCCGATGCGGCGGTGACAAAGTACGGCTTGAACCCAATGGCGCGCGTCGTTGCGACCACCGTCGTGGGGCTACCGCCTCGGATCATGGGCATCGGTCCGGCGCCGGCAACGAAGCGCTTGCTCGAAAAAACGGGCGTCGCCATCGAAGAAATCGGAGTCATTGAACTCAACGAAGCCTTCGCATCACAGAGTCTCGCAGTTCTAAGAGAACTCGGAATCGATGACGATGCGGCTCACGTGAATCCCAACGGAGGAGCGATCGCGATCGGTCATCCACTGGGGATGAGCGGCGCAAGACTCGTTTTGACGGCAACTCGACAGCTTCAACTGGTGAATACCAAATACGCACTTTGCACGATGTGCATCGGAGTGGGTCAAGGCATCGCCATGCTATTGGAGAAGCCCTGATGTCCGCGTCCGGCAAAGTTGCATTGGTTACCGGTGCGGCCACGGGTGTTGGGCGCGCCTGTGCGATTCGTTTCGCGGAAGCAGGCTACAATCTTGTGGTCAACTTTCTGGGCCCAGACGAGGACGACGCAACGGAGACCGTTCGCCGTTGCGAATCGGTTTCGGTCTCAGCGGTACCGGTCCAGTGCGATGTCAGCGACGATACGGCAACGGTCGAAATGGCGGAATTCACGAAGCGACACTTCGGACGGTTAGACGTGCTGGTGAACTGTGCGGGTGCGACTCACTTTGTCGAGCACGCTGATCTACGCGGCATGACCGAACCGATGTGGGACCAGATCCTGGCGGTCAACACCAAAGGTCCCTTCTTTGTCACGCGTGCTTGCGAAGAGTTGCTCCGGGCCGACGGCGGAGGATCGATTGTCAACGTTTCCAGCGTGGCCGGTGTGTCCGGTGCGGGATCTTCGGTTGCCTACTGCGCCAGCAAAGGCGCTCTAAACACCATGACCAAGTCGCTCGCCCGAGCGCTTGCACCGGAGATTCGAGTCAATGCGGTTTGCCCGGGGCCGATCGACAGCGGATGGCTTCGCAAAGGCATGACCGACGAACAGATGCAGCAACGAGTGGCGAGCTTTCCGATACCGAGATTGGCACAACCCGACGACATCGTCGACGCGATCGAATACTTGGCAACCGGAACATCGTTGACGACCGGACAAATCCTGGTCGTCGACGGCGGAAGAACGATGTGATGATGGACCAGGCGGAAACGACATGATCGAAGCACCCGAGCGAACGACCTGGAGTTTTTTCTCCGGTTCCCAACTCACCTTTGGCCCCGGGGCGATTCGTACGCTGGCCGGTATCATTGGTCGTCGTCGCGCCAACCGCATTTTGGTGGTCAGTGATCCAGTACTGGTCGATGCGGGCATTGTTGCTAGGGTGCAAGATGCTGCTCGACCTACGGCCGCAGAGCTAGAACTCTTTGCCGAGGGCGAAGTCGAACCGTCAACGGCCACCGTCGAGAGCGTCGCCGACGTCGCGCGTGAATTCAAGCCTGACCTTGTCGTGGCCGTGGGGGGCGGAAGCAACATGGATCTGAGCAAAGCGGCGTTGGCTTGCTTTGCTCATCAGCGCGATGCGGAATCTCTGTTGGGCTTCGATCAGGTTCCTGGTCCGACACCGACACTGATCTGCGTTCCCACGACAGCCGGTACGGGCAGCGAGGTGACTCACTCTGCGGTGTTGATGAGTAGCAAGACCGGGCGGAAGGCGGCGATCCTGAGCCAACACATTCGTCCGGATGTCGCAATCGTCGACCCCTACCTGACCATCAGTTGTCCGCCAAAGGTGACCGCCGAAAGTGGCATCGACGCTTTGACACATGCGATCGAAGCCTACCTCGTCACGAATTTCTATCGGTTCGAAGAAGACCCGTCCGTCGGATTGCCTTACGAGGGGAATCATCCGCTTGGTGACCTGTACGCAGAGAAGGCGATTTCTCTGGTCGGCGAAAACCTTCAACGGGCGGTTGACCAACCAGAGGATCTTTCCGCCCGAAGTGCGATGGCGCTGGCGGCGACTTTAGCGGGGGCTGCTTTTTCCTCGTGTGGTGTTTCGATGGCTCACGCCTTGGAGTACTCCATTGGATCGAAGTTCAAGTGCAGCCACGGAATTGGCAACGCCTTGGTACTGCCTTCCGTGATGCGATTCTGGATGCCCGAACGAACCAAGCGTCTCGCCAAGATTGCGCAGCTACTAGGAGTGGCTGATGCTTCATTGATGCCCAACGAGCAGGCGGCCGAAGCTGGCATCAACGCGGTCGAACAGTTGCGAAAGACCATCGGGCTTCCCACCGGTTTGTCCGAACTTGGCGCCAAGTCAGACGATATCGAAGCGTTGGCCAGCATATCGATGTCGCTTCAAAGGCTGTTGGATTTGTCCCCAAGACAACCGTCGGTCGAAGACACGAAAACGATGCTCAGCGGATCCATGTAGGTCCCATGGTTACAAAACTTGCACAGGACAACTTGCGATGAAGTTCTTTCTAGCCGGCACATGGCAGGATCGGGATGAGCGAATTGATGTCGTCAATCCGGCCGATGGCGAAGTGATCGATACGGTGCCGACGGCCAATGAGTCCGATGTGGAAACGGCGCTCGACGCGGCGACTCGCAGTGCTTCGATCATGGCCGAATTGTCCGGTTACGAACGATTTCAGATTTTGAGACGTGCCGCCGATTTGATGCTCGAGCGTCGCGATGACCTGGCCAGGACTCTTAGCAGTGAAGAAGGCAAGCCTATTCGTGAGGCAACGCTTGAAGTGGAACGATCGGTGCAGGTCATCGAACTGAGCGGTGAAGAGGCAAAGCGTCTCGGCGGTGAAGTCCTTCCACTGGACGGCGGTCAAGGCGTGAAGAATAAGCTTGGATTCACATTGCGTGTTCCTTGCGGTGTTGTTGCAGCGATCACTCCGTTTAACTTTCCGCTCAGCCTCGTTTGCCACAAAATCGGCCCCGCGATCGCTGCGGGCAACTCCGTTATTCTAAAGCCAGCGAGCGACACACCACTGATCGCGCTGCAGCTGGTTGAGATTCTTTTGGAAGCTGGCCTTCCTCCGCTAGGTCTGTCGTGCATCACAGGAAGTGGTCGGGTGATTGGCAACGGGATCTGCAGCGACACGCGTGTGCGCAAGATCAGCTTCACCGGAAGTCAGCCTGTCGGCGAACAGATTTGCTCCATCGCTGGCATCAAGAAGGTCACGATGGAACTTGGTTCCAACAGCCCATTGATCGTCTTGCCCGACGCTGACATCGATAAGGTCGTCACAGCGACCATCACGAGCGGGTTTGCCAATGCCGGACAGGTTTGTATTTCTGCTCAGCGTTTGATTGTCGCTGATGAAGTGCACGACGAGCTGATGACCAAGCTGATTCCGCAGGTGCAATCGATCGTTTCCGGCGACCAACTTCAGCAGGCGACGGAGCTGGGTCCGATGGTTCGAGCAGCCGACGCGGAGCGAGTCGAAAGTTGGATCCAGGAGGCAGCATCTCAAGGCGCGAACATCGCATGCGGAGGAGAACGCGATGGTGCGTTCATGCAACCCACGATCGTGCTGGACGCGAAGCCCGAAATGAAAGTGGTCAAGGAAGAATTGTTTGGGCCGGGCGTTGCGGTCAGCCGGGCCTCCACCGTCGAAGATGCCATTCGAATGGCGAACGATACCAGCTTTGGGCTCAGCGCTGGCGTCTTCACGCAAGACATCGATGCGGCCGTTCGATTCGCCCGCGAGGTTCACAGCGGGAACATCCATATCAATTGGGGGCCGCTCTGGCGAACGGATTTGATGCCGTATGGCGGACTGAAAGACAGTGGGATCGGGAAGGAAGGTCCTAAGTACGCCATCGAAGAGATGACCGAAATGAAGTCGGTCGTCATTCACTCCTAATTGTCAGTTCATGCAGCGTCGAAGAGCCCTCTCGCAGAAGAATCTACCCATGCAGATACGCCAGTCTATTCAAGCAGTCTTCGCTCTCATTCTGTTCCTCTCACCTCGAGCGGCGTTAGGGCAGGAGGCTACGATTGCGTCGCCCGTCGTACGAACCGCTTCCGGTCAAGTCAGCGGTGAGCAGCTTGCTGAGGGACTGACGGTCTTTCGTGGGATCCCGTATGCGGCGGCGCCCGTCGGCAACCTTCGCTGGCGTCCACCGCAACCCGCTTTGCCATGGCAAGGCGTACGGGACTGTACCCAGTTCGGCGAGGTGGGTTGGCAAAGCATGCAAGGGCGAACGAATCCCCCCGAGATGAGCGAGGATTGCCTGTTTCTGAATGTCTGGTCAACGAGCATCGGAGATGACGAGAAGCTGCCGGTGATGGTTTGGATTCATGGCGGAGGGTTGAACCGTGGGTGGAGTCACCAAGACATGTACGAAGGATCGAAGTTGGCTAGCGAGGGAGTCGTACTCGTATCGATAAACTATCGTCTCGGACCATTCGGATTCTTGGCCCACCCTGACCTGTCCGCGGAGTCACCACAGGGAGTGTCGGGCAATTATGGGTTCCTTGATCAAATCGAAGCCTTGAAGTGGGTGAAGGAAAACATCTCGTCGTTCGGTGGTGATCCCGAGAATGTGACCATCTTTGGCGAATCGGCAGGCGGAACGAGTGTTGCCGCGCTGTGCGCGTCCCCTCTCGTCAACGGGCTGTTTCAGAAAGCGATCGCTCAAAGTCCATGGATGTTTGGCTACGTCACTCGACTGGCCGAACCAAACATCGTTCGCCTGAACCAATCCACTTCAAACGCACGGAGTGCTGAAGATCTCGGAAAGCAATGGGCCGCAAAATTTGTCGACGCCAAGTCCGACGACGCGATCGCTGAGCTTCGGAAGATACCGGCCGATCAGTTCATGGAAGATCAAGGTTACTACAAGACTCGAGTGACCATCGACGGTTGGTTCCTGCGCGACCATCCTGCCACGGTTTTTGCATCCGGCGAGCAAGCCGATGTCCCCATGATGATCGGAACGACCAGCGAGGAGGGCAACTACTTCTCAGGCTTCGTGCCTACCCAACGCGACGCATTCGAAACCGTCCTTAGCGAATTCTACGGACCCGCGACTGGTCAGTTGCTTCAAAGCTATCCAGGAACTTCGAAAGAGGAACTGAAACGCGACGGCAGCCGTTTCATTTCCGACGCTTGGTTCGTTCAACCGGCCCGACAATTACTCGAAGGGATGAACACGGTTTCATCCCCGGTGTTTCAATATGAATTCGCGTTCCCCAATCCCAAGAACCCGGCATTGGGAGCACCCCATGCGAGTGAACTGCGATATGTCTTCGGAAACCTGCGGGATGACGCCACGCAGGTTCAACGCGAACTCTCAGACACCATGGTGGGTTACTGGACACAGTTCGCGAAAACGGGGGATCCGAATGCTCCCGGACTGACTCAGTGGCCTGCCTATGATGCCAATCATGCGTACCTAAAGATCGACGACCAATGCGAAGTCGGTCACGATCTTGCCAAGGAAACCTGTGATGCGTTAGACGAGGCAAGCGAACGCTACTTGACTTCGGTTTCCACCGATGTACGAAACGTTGAGACCGAGCGGATCGTTGAAACGGATTCAGGCCTTGTGCAGGGTGTCGCTTCCACCGTTGATGACTCCGTTCATGTCTTCAAGGGGATCCCGTTTGCAGCTCCTCCCGTTAGTGAGCTTCGTTGGAAACCGCCGATGCCTGCGTCTTCCTGGGCAGGTGTCCGGGTCTGTGATGGGTTTGGGAACAAGTGTCCGCAAAATGGTCGCGAACGTCCCGGACCTTTCAGCGAAGACTGCCTCTACTTAAACGTTTGGACGCCATCCAACTCTACGACCGATCGACTACCGGTGATGGTTTGGATTCATGGTGGAGGTTTGACGCAGGGTTCTGCGCACGAACCAGGCTACATGGGAGATCAACTTGCTCGTCGTGGCGTCGTGCTTGTCTCCATCAACTATCGCTTGGGTCCCTTTGGTTTTTTGGCTCACCCGACCTTGTCCGCGGAATCCGATGACGGCGTTTCCGGAAACTACGGCATTCTCGATCAGATCGCCGCGCTGCAATGGGTGCAAAGAAACGCGACTGCCTTCGGCGGCGATCCAGACAACGTCACCATCTTTGGTGAATCAGCAGGCGGGACCAGCGCTTACATCCTGACCGCAACGCCGATGGCGAAGGGGCTCTTTCGCAGCGCGATCTTGCAGAGCCCGTGGCTTGATGAAGCCGTGTTCGCGAATCTCTCGGACGCAGAGGAACGAGGTGAACAGCAGGTTGCTCAGGTGCTAGGAGAAGACGTGTCGGCAACAAACTTGCGAGCGTTATCCACGGAAGCAGTTTTGGAAGGAATCAAGAAACGTCCGCCCGTTGCGATCGACGGTTGGCTGCTCCCCAAGTCGCCTGCAAGCATCTACGCCAGTGGAGAGCAGAATCGTGTGCGTACGATCGCCGGCACGAACCGAGACGAAGGCACGATGTTCACCGGCCGTCAGCCGTATCCATCGGTCGAGCTGTTTCGCGAAGAAATGAACGATCGCTATGGCAACGCGGCCGGCAAGATCGAAGATCTGTATCCAGTTCAGAGTGTCCGTGATATCCGCGGCGCAGTCGTTCAGCAGATTACGGACAACTGGTTTGTTCGACCCACACGAGAGTATCTCCGCCACATGGAACGTCAGGGCAATGACGCTTGGATGTACCACTTCACGCAAACAAGTCCGGCGTGGCCATGGCTGGGTGCCGCTCATGCCGCTGAGATTGCCTACGTGTTCAACACACTCAATGAATCCAAGATCAAAGATGTCGATCGCGAAATCGCGAAGGCCATGATCGAATACTGGGTTCAGTTCGCGAAGACTGGAGATCCCAATGCGAGCGGCTTGGTGCAATGGCCAAAGTATGACTCCGTCGGCGACAAGCATTTGGAATTTGGCCCAAAATCGAAGGTCGGCACCGGATTACGACGAGAAGCATGCGACGTTCTCGATCAAGTGATCGCGAACAGGAAGCAAGCCGTCTCCGCTGGCAGGAAGGTCACGCCCCAATGATGGATTCGTCACGAGCTCTGTTGATTCTCTCAGCGCTGTTATTGCTGCTGATGGTTGTCGCAACCTTCTCGTACGACACAGCCTGGTCGTCACCGCAGCAGCATCCGCAAATCGAAACGATGGAGATCGGTGGGGCGAGGGCCACCGAAGATGCTCAGCATTGGTGGCTCGGTCTTGGGTTCGGCGTCGTCACGATTGTGACGTTGGTTGCAACACTTCTTTTCGCAGCCCGCGAAGGTCAATACGCCAAGAGCTTGAGCCGGGCGGTTATTGCCGGCGGATTCGTTTACGCCGCTGTGTTCGTCGGCATGATGGTCAGCTATCGGCAATACGCCGCTGGAACGCCGATGAAGCTTGGCCCATTTGCCGCTCCGACGACGTGGATGGTTTTTGGTCTGTGGGCCGTTCCGATGATCTTTGTCGCAATCTACTGCGTGAAATTCAACGCGTGGTTTGCCGCTGATTCGGAGACTCCGTCGGAAGGGGACCTGAAATAGTGGAGGCCTATCGAACCGAGATCATCGCCGCTTGTGTCGGTGTCTACTTCCTGCTTTGCATCGTCGTCGGCATCTGGGCGATGCGCAAGACGAACAGCTCCAAAGACTTCTTCATGGCGGGAAGAGACCTGGGTATCTTCGTCACGTCCATCGCCATCTTTTCAAGTGCCATGAGCGGCTTCGGTTTTGTGGGTGGACCAGGCCTGGTCTACCGCATGGGAATAAGTTCGCTCTGGATCGTGATCTCGACAACGATCGGTTATGCCATTTGTTTTTTCCTGCTCGGTCGAAAATTGCGAGAGTGGGCGGTCAAGCGTGATTCGATTTCGCTACCCGATGTCATCATGGCTCGATACGAAAGCCCGTTGGCCGGGATGCTAACGGCTTTGGCGATCGTGCTGGGAGTGCTCGGCTATCTGGCGACGCAAATTGCAGCCATGGCGACAGTCTTGCAGAGTTTGCTGGCGGGTCTGACCAGTATGGGTGAAGTCCCGCTCGTTTACTGTGCCGTTTTCTCAACAACACTCTTGGTCTTTTACTGTGTCACGGGAGGCATCATTGCATCGGTCTACACCGATCTGGTCCAGGGCGTGATCATGATGGTCGCTGCCGTGATGGTCTTCCTGGCAGCGATCTGGGCGGTCGACGGAGGCATGGCGGGAATCTCTGAGATCTTGATCCAAGATGATCCGGCATCCATGAGCCCATGGGGAAGCAAGGGCGTGATTGGATGTCTTTCCTGGTACTTCGTCTTTGCACTTGGAGTTGCCGGTCAACCGCAGGTGATTACCAAGTTGATGATGACCCGACGAGTTGAAGATGCCCGTTGGACACTGCCCGCCACGATTGTCGGGTACATGATCACCGCGATGCTCTGGATCGCACTCGGCTTGGCCATGCGAGCATTGGTCGTCAGCGGTGCCTACCCGGAATTGGCAAAGGCGGACCATGCGGCTCCCGATTTCTTACAAAACTTCACGCATCCAATTCTTGCGGGAGTCGTATTCGCGGGTTTGTTCGCCGCAATCATGTCGACCGCGGACGCCTTCTTGAACATTGGCGCCGCAGCGATATCACACGATCTACCTTTGGCAATTCGAGGGCGTGAAATCAAACATGAACTCGGCTGGGCTCGCATCGTCACGGTAGTTCTGGGATTTCTTGCGATGATGCTCGCGCTGAACCTGGGTGAGATGGTTGCATTGCTGGGCGCATTCGGATGGGGAACGTTTGCAGCGGCGCTCGTTCCAACGGTTGCCATTGGGCTCAATTGGGAACGTGCTACCGCCACCGCCGCCTGCACCGCAATCTGTACGAGCCTCGCCATCAATTTTTCGATCAAAGCCTTTCGCATCCCGATTCCACTGAACATCGATCCCGGTGCGATCGCACTGCTGGTTTCAATCATCTTGTTTATCAGCGTGTCGCTGTTTAACAAGCCCGGCACTCACGCTCACGAAGTCACGCCCTCCGGTTGATAGGCAACACCATGACTTACAAACATGTCTTCTCGTTCATTCTCGTCCTGTCGGTCATTGCTTCTCGTGGATTGGCTTACGCCGAAACGAAGCCGAACATCCTGCTGATCATGGTGGATGACTTGGGTTTTGCGGACTTCGGTTGTTACGGAAGCGAAATTGAGACGCCAACGATCGATGCGTTAGCGAGCAAGGGGCTGCGTTTTTCGCAGTTCTACAACACCGGCAAGTGTGCCACGTCACGCGTCTGCCTCTTGAGCGGGCTGTATCGTGATCAATGCGGTTCGGGCTTCAGTCGTGGAACAACGATTCCAACGGTGCTCGCCGACGCAGGTTACTTCACGTCGATGACGGGAAAGTGGCATCTTGGAAAGCAACCAACCGACTTCGGGTTCATGCGTTACTGGGGCCACCTCTCCGGTGCAACGGACTTTTTTATCGGCGACGATACGTTTCGGATGAATGGCGAAAAGTGGGATGACTTTGGCGAAGACTTCTACACGACCGATGCCAACGTGGACTACTCGATTCAGTTTCTTGACGAAGCCATCGAAAGCGGAAAGCCGTTTTTTCATTACGTTGCCTTCAATGCACCACACTACCCGTTGCAAGCCCCGGAAGAGGACATCCGAAAGTACGCTGGTCGATACGACGGTGGCTGGGAAGACATCCGAAGGGCGCGATTTGAGAAGCAGAAAGCAATCGGGCTGTTCCCAGAAGCAACGTCATTGCCGCCGATGCCGGAGCATGTTCCGAATTGGGATTCTCTGACCGAAAAGGAGCGAGCGTTCGAATCCTTTCGAATGGCCGTTTATGCCGCCATGGTCGACCGCTTGGATCGAAACATCGGCAGGTTGATGGCTCACTTGGAACAACGGGGCGTGGCGGAGAACACGCTGTTCATGCTTTGCTCGGACAATGGCGGCTGCCCGTTTGAACGTAGCAGTAACCTGACGATTCCGCCGTGGAAAGGCGAATCGCACTACTGCTATGACGCGAGTTGGGCGACCGTCAGCAACACGCCGCTTCGTCACTACAAGCAAACCCAGCACGAAGGCGGCGTCTCATCCCCATTGATTGTGCATTGGCCCAAGAAGATTCGCGATACGGGAGCCTGGGTAAATCAATCCGGGCACCTGATTGACATCATGGCGACTTGCATCGAAGCAGCAGGTGCGACCTACCCGACCGGAGACCGAATTGAACCGCTGGCAGGCAAGTCGTTGGTGCCGTACTTCAAGGGGCTGCCGCGCGAGCCCCACGAGGAAATCTACTTTCGATTCTCCAGTTGCCGCGCGCTTCGCCAAGGCAATTGGAAGGCCGTGAGTTTCTACGGAAGTCGATGGGAGCTCTACAACATTGAAGAAGACCGTTTTGAACAAAACGACCTATCCGCCCAGTTCCCCGACAAGGTGCAGCAGCTCGCCGATCGTTGGCAGACCCTTTCCCGCGAGCGCTATCACACGTCTGACAATAACAGCAAGCCGGTGTCCAAGCTTGAACCTGCCGGTTCCCAAGGTTCCTGGCACAACCAAAAAAAGCATGGCGATTGGACGCCCATCCGTTTCGATCAATAGATGAACCGAGATTCAAAGAGAGATTTCCGATGCCCTAAGGATCCAGAATATGCGAAAAATAGAACGCCGCCGGTGGCTAAAGTCTGCTGCCGCCATGACCGTCCCGTACTTCTCCACTTCAACCAGCTTGTTGGGCGCGACATCGGCCAATGATCGGCCAGTTGCTGCCGTGATCGGAGCCGGTGGTCGCGGTACCGGGATGGCCTGGAAGCAATTCGGAGAACACGCCGACCTTGCGGCGATATGTGATGCCGATCTGAGACGCGCGCAGCGGTCTGCGGCGACGATTGAAAAACAGCTTGGAAAACGTCCAGAAATCTATCAGGACTATCGAGAGTTGTTGCAGCGATCCGATATCGATGTGGTTGGCAACGCAACTCCCGACCACTGGCACACGAAGATCAACGTCGACGCTTGCCTCGCAGGAAAGGACGTCTATGCCGAGAAACCGCTGACGTTCACCATCAATGAAGGCAAACAACTGCGTGATGTCGTGCGACGGGAAGGACGTATTCTCCAGGTCGGAACGCAGCAAAGAAGTGTCCAACATTTTCGCACGGCATGTGAACTGGTTCGAAGCGGCCGAATCGGAAAGCTGCGCAGCGTGGGAGTGCTGCTACCATTTGGGGCACGAAATCGGAGTGGTCAATTTTCAACCGAGCCGGTGCCTGAGGAACTGAACTGGGATCTCTGGCAGGGGCAGGCACCCGAGCATTCCTTTTGTCCGCAACGACTCTCGTTTCGTCGCTGGCACGAATACTCGGCCGGGATCATCACCGACTGGGGGCAGCACCACTTCGACATTGCTCATTGGGGCATGGGGGTGGATGACTCCGGGCCGAGTTCGGTCGACGCGAAAGGGTACCTATTCAACGTCGGTAAAGAAGATTGCTTTAACAACATCGACGTATTCTCGGCACACTTGCAGTACCCCAACGATGTCGACCTTTGGTGCCTGACGGTTCGCGATGATGGTTACTTGGAGAGCTTGAAGGAAGGTTATCCATCGGCTGAAGCCGATGAGGAAATCTACGCTCAAGTTCCAGACCAAATTAAATCTGAAAAACGCAACGGCGTCATGTTCATCGGCGATCGCGGACGCATTTTTGTCAATCGCGGCGGACTCTATGGCGCAGCAGCGGACGAGCTTTCCAAGAACCCGCTCCCAGCCAACAGTCAACTCTATGTCAGTGATGACCACATGGGGAACCTCATCGAATGCATGAAGACGCGAAAGTCGCCGATCTGTAGCGTCGACATCGGTCATCGCAGCGCGACTCCGTGCCACCTCGTCAATATGTCAATGCGTTTGCAGCGAAAGCTGCGTTGGGATGCCACCAAAGAAGTGGTTGTCGGTGATGACGAGGCCAACGCGATGCTCGACCGACCAAAACGTGCCCCCTACACCCTCGGCTAACAGGACGATCGGCAGCTTTGGCCAACCCCCGACTGAATGCCATCGAACTCCACCAAACCAGAATCGGATTGCATCCCCAATGCAGTGCAACAAAACCATGAGGTTCGCTTTCGCAGTTGTGACGACTGTTCTGTTCGCTGGATACGAGACATCGGTTGAAGCGGACGAGTACCAGGATCGACGCAGGCAAATCGAAAGGCGGGATCCCGGCAATCGGCGAGTCCCAGTGATCCCGCCCAAGGGCCAGCAGATCCGCGTGCTCATCGATAGTGATGCTCACAACGAGATTGATGATGTATGGGCGATTGCATTGGCCGTTCTCTGCCCGGAACGCTTTCAGATCGAAGGAATCGTTGCCGCCAACTACGACAACAAGCGACCTGGTGGTGGTCCGGCGAGTATCGAAACTTCTTCTCGCACCGTGATCGATCTATTGGGGAAAGCCGGGCTGAGCGGCACGATACCCGTCAAGCGAGGCTCGGCGCCAATGACCTACCAATACGAGCCATCCGAATCCGAAGGCGTTGATTTCATCATCGATCGCGCGATGGCCTCGACGCCTGAAGATCCTCTTTGGGTTGTGGGGTTAGGAGCGGCGACCGACATCGCGTCCGCATATCTCAAGGAGCCACGAATAGCGGATCGCATCGTCGTATTCTGGCACTTTCGCACTCGGTGGCCAAAGCAGTGTGTGAACTTCAATGTGTTCGGCGACGTTCGTGCAGCACGGCTCGTCTTCCATTCCGATCTTTCATTCGTTCTGTTTGACACCGGCACCGATTTAACCTGCCCAATGGAAGAGTCGCTGAAGTGGCGCGACTACAATCCCATGGGGAAATACCTGCACGATTTTCGTTTGAAAGACAAGTACTTTCAGCGGCCCAACAAGGGATTCTTCGACCTCGGCGACATCGCCGCGCTCGTCGATCCAGATCTCGCAACCTGGGAGGTTGTCGAGTGTCCGGATGTGAAACTGGACTTGGCTTACCAATTCAATGGTACCAAGGGAAGAATCCTCCGTTGCGCAGCGATCGATCGCGATAAGACCTTTGCTTTATTCGATCATGAACTGAAAGAGGGCGTCGCTGAGACGATCGTCAACTATCACAGTATTCAGCCCGCAGCAGAGAACGGATCGCAACCCTGATGAACATCAACGCAAGACGCAACGACTGGACGCACACCATGAGATTGAGTTTCCCGGTAACGTTCGCAGCCTATCAGTTGCTAATACTCACCTGCTGTCTCTCAACGGTTCGATCCGGCGAGCCATCATGGCCGCAGCCACGGATGAACGTCCCGGACAAGCTCGTCTACTCGTCGGATTTTTCTGAATCAGGGAAGATTGACACGACGAAGTGGCAAGCTCGACAGGGCACGCGTTGGGAAATCATCGACGGTGTCTTGCGTGGCAAGCAGTCGTCGCCGGAGTTTCAAGCCAAGAAGGACCATCACAAGGGACTTGAACCGAGAATCAAGTCGCTGATCACGCCACGTGACTTCATCGCAAAGTTCTCCTTTCGTTTCATCGATGGCGAGGAGACAAGTCTGTTGCCGCTGGTCGAATTCGGACATCACAATGTGCGTCTGAAATTTAGCACCACCGGCGTGCGACTCTTGGCAGACAGCGAGTCGGTTTTGCTCGCCGAAACGAAAGCCATCAAGCGTGAGTCCGGTGTTTGGTACCACGTCGTTGCCGAACGGAAGGGCGACGAGTTCTTGATTCAGTTTCTGGATGGTCCAACACTGTATGCCAAGCACGCGAGCCTTGCGATTCCGCTAGCGAATGCCTCCGACGGGCTCGGGATCGCCGGGACGCGGTTTGGAGTCCTAGAGATCGACAACGTCGAATTGTGGTCCATCACCTCGACCCAGTTAAAGAGTTGGGAATCGACACGTGACCAAATCCTAACCGCGAATCCTGTTCGGCTGAAATAGGAATTGTCTCGGTTGCGAGATGTCTCATTGCAGCTACTTGCCTGATTGACGTCATCGCGACATGCATCGAAGCAGCGGGCGCCACCCAAACGACCGGTGACACGATCGAACCGTTGCCAGTCGAGTCGTTGGTGCCGTGCTTTAGCGGGCAGTCACGCGACCCGCATCAAGAGATCTGCGTTCGTTTTTCAGTTGCCGAGCGCTTCGCCAAGGAGAGTCGAAGGCCGAACCGTTAGGTTCCTGGCACAACAGAGACAAGAGTCCTTATTGGCCACCCATCCGTTTCGACCAATAATGGACCAATCCGTCATTGAAGTGATTGTAGGAGATGACGAGGCCAACGCGATGCTCGACCGTCCAAAGCGTGCCATCTATACGATCAGATAACAGTGCGCGATTCAGGATCGCAACAATGAAGTAACGCAATTGAATGTATGAACTTGGCTGGGAGACGTTGCCGAAATGCTAACTCGACTACTGGATAACTGGGTATACGCGACGCCTCCAGTTGCGTTCTTGTTGGTTGGCCTGTATCCGTTTATGGACAGCGCAATCATGCTCCCGCTGTTTCTGGCGTTGCCAGTCTACATGGTTCATCAATTTGAAGAGCATGACGACAATCGCTTCATCAAGTTCTTTAACCGCACGATGGGCGCGGGAAAAGGCGGCCTCTCTGCAGCTGGAGTCTGGATCATCAACGTGATCTTCGTGTGGTTCTTTCTCCTAGCCGTTTTTTACGTAGCATCGCTTCGCTCGAGTTTGGGAGTCCTCGCAGCTTATTTGCTTTTGATCAACGGCTTGCTGCATGTGGGCTGGGCCTTGCTGTTCCGGAGATACAACCCCGGACTTTGGACAGCGATTCTCCTCTTCATTCCTCTTTCGTTTTGGATCTACGCAACGATTCCGTCCAGCCTTTCAATTCATGTGATTTCGGCCATCGTTGTCATTGTTCTGCACGCTGCGATCATGGTGATGACGAAAAGGTCATCAAACGAGAAGCAAACCGATAACATGGGGGCCACAAAATGAAATCACTCGCTTCTGCTGCTTGGAGCGGGAAGACTTCATTTTGGTTTCTCCGGGCGCATCAACTTTGGTTGCATTGAACCATCTTGCAGCACCAGTCAGCATGAGTCCAACGGAATTAAGGTCATGCTTCGAACACCGCTACTCGTCTCGGTGTTGTTGTCGGTATGCACCAGGCGTCATTTGACGATGTTTGCGAAACAGGACGCTGAGGTATTCGGCGTACTCCAGACCACAGCGGTGCGCGACCTGGTCGAGTGTAAAACTAGTTTCGCGAAGTAGCCTTTCCGCAAGTGCGAGTCGCGCGGTGGTGATCAGTTCGTGAGGTGTCTTTCCAAGCTCCTGTTTGAATCTTGCCTCCAGCACGCGCCGTGTGAGGTTCGTCTGCCGTACGACGTCGGCGACCTGAATTCCTTCGCAGACATTGGCGAGGATGTAGCGTGCTGCGACGGCAACATCAGGGTCGTCGACCGCAAGTGTGTCGGTTGATTGACGCGTCGCGATGCCAAGCGGTGGTAGGAGTGTGCGAGTTGATGTCACGTCTTGGCCAGACATCATCGCATCGAGTTGCCGCGCCGCTGCGTAGCCGGCTCCAACTGCATCGGGGATCACGCTGGACAATGGAGGTGTCGCTAACTGGCACAACAACGGATCATCGTCGACGCCCAGCACGGCTATGGAATCGGGAACGCGACGAGAAGCTTGGCTACACAGATCGATGACACGACGAGCGAGCGAGTCGTACGCCGCCATCAGGCCGCATGGCTCAGGCAGCTTTTTTAACCACCGAAGCAGACGCTGCCGTTCGCGCGGCCATGTAGTGCCTGTCGTGGCATCGCCGACGTCGAAGACAGCTGCTTCGATCCCAATACGCTTTGCTTCTCTCACGAATGCGTCGCGGCGCCACTTTGCCCAATTGAATGTGACTTCACCGCAGAAAGCCAGGTTCCGAAGCCCCTTACTGACAAAGTGCTCCACCGCCATCTTTGCAATGGCGGCGTCGTCCGTTTCGATCCAGGGGATCGCTGGAAACTTTCGAGCTGCACTCACGTCGATCGTCGGCAGTTTGGCCGCCCGAACTGCACGGGCGATCGTATCTGTCTCGATTCGGGCAATGATCCCGTGGCCCCGATAATTTCGCAGCCACCGCGGCGGTTCCGCACCACGATGCTGTTCGGGCAAATCGATGGTCCAGTTCTCGTGCTCTTGCTGGTAGCGGAGCACACCGCGCAGCAGCCCGCGAGCGTATTCGTTGCTGGTTTCGACAAGCAGTGCGACGGATCGTTTCATGGTGAAATAGTATAGCTCTGCTGCGCGATATTTCATTGTGCCGTGCAGCAACGAACGTAAAATGGTCGACCGTTAAGAATCCTCCAGAGGCGAAGAAGATGACCAAGACGGTTCGAGTAGCAATGGTCGGCTTGGGCTTCGGTTCCGAGTTCATACCGATTTATCAGGCCCACCCGCACGCTGAAGTTGCCGCACTTTGCAGGCGTGACGAGGCGGAATTGACGAAGTCGGCGGAGCAGTTCGGGATCGAGAAGAGATACACCAACTACGACGACGTGCTTGCTGATCAGGACATCGACTTCGTTCATATCAACAGCCCGATTTCCGATCACGCATGGATGTCACTGCGGGCTCTCGATGCCGGCAAGCATGTGATGTGTACCGTTCCGATGGCGACGACCATCGACGAGTGTCGCCAAATCGTTGAGAAGGTTCAGGAAACGGGACTCAAGTACATGATGGCCGAAACGGTCGTCTACAGCCGCGAGTTTCTTTTCATCAAAGAACTCTATGAGAAAGGTGAGCTGGGCGAGATCCAGCACTTGGCAGCGTCACACCCGCAGGACATGGACGGATGGCCGGAGTATTGGGAGCGAATGATTCCCATGCATTACGCGACCCACGTCGTCAGCCCCTGCCTTGGTTTGGTTAACGGACTGGCCGAGTACGTCAGTTGTTTTGGATCGGGTTCGGTTCGCGATGACATTGCTGAGAAGTCCGGAAATCGCTTTGCCGTTCAGTCAGCCCATGTGAAAGTCAAAGATAGTGAACTGACCGCGCACGTGTGGCGTTGCCTCTACGACGTGGCCAGGCAGTACCGCGAGAGCTTCGACGTGTACGGCACCAAGAAGAGTTTCGAGTGGACGTTGGTTGAGAACGAGCCGCACGTTATGCACACGGCGAAGAAGCCAGAACCCGAGATCGCGGAAAAGATCGAGGTTCCCGACTACGCTCGTTTGTTACCGGAACCGATTCGCAAGTTCACGCTTCCGCAAGAAATCCATGACGCGGAACACTTATCGTTTCTGCAGGGTGGCGGTCACGGCGGTTCGCATCCGCATTTGGTGAATGAGTTTGTCAGTGCGCTCATCGACGATCGAGAGCATTGGCCGAATGCGGTCACGAGTGCCAACTGGACTTGCGTCGGAATCTGCGCCCACGAGTCGGCTGTTAAAGGCGGAGAGATAGTCCGGTTGCCGGAGTTCACACTGACAGCAAAGCGAGAAGTATCGGAGATCGTATGATGAGTGTTTGCTCAACAGGATTTTGTCCGCACGTATTGAGCGTCGTTGTAGCGCTGCTATGTGCGACGGCACGCCTATCGACTGCTTCGAAACAAACCGACTCGATCGCTCTCTTGGTGGAAACGCTTGGCGCGTCCGAAGTTCCCGAAGTTCAGGCTGCATTGCTTAAGGGCATGCTAAGCGGGTTTGAGGGTCGTCGGAACGTTGCGGCCCCCGAGGGCTGGACGCAGTTGAGTGATCGACTTTCCACAAGCGAGAACAAGGCCGTGCGAGAGCGTGCACTCGCCCTGTCCCAAATCTTCGGTGACAAGACGGCGTTGGCACGAGCTCTGGCAAGCGTCAAAGACCAAACGCTCGAAATCACGCAACGTCGCGCGACGTTAAGGCTGCTGTTGAACCAGCAAAGCCGAGACGCATCGGAATTGCTTCCATCGTTGATGGATGACCCCGCAATGACGCTCGACGCCATCCGCGGATACGCGATCGTGCAAAACAAGGATGGACCGTCCGTCTTGTTGTCGCGATATGCAAAGCTGGAGCCCCAACAAAAGCGTGCCGTCATTGAGACGTTGTCGGCGCGCAAGGTTTACGCCGAAGAGTTGCTTCAAGCTTTGGCGGAAAAACGCATCCCGCCGAACGACGTACCAACGCAAGTGGCACGTTCGCTGGCCGAACTACTCGGCGATCGCTTCACCCAGGTCTTTGGCAGTGTTCGAGAAGTTGCCCAAGACCGAGCGATGCTGTTGGCGAAGTATCGGAAAATGTGCAACTCGAAAGCGGTCGCTGCTGCCGATGCCTCGCGCGGCAGAGCGGTTTTCCAACGAACCTGCGCCGCTTGTCATCAGTTGTATGGCGAGGGTGGCAAGGTGGGTCCGGATCTGACTGGATCGAACCGCGCCAACCTCGAATACATTCTGCTAAACAGCGTCGATCCGAGCTATGACGTTCCCGACGCGTACAAGACGGTGTCGGTGCTGACCGTGGACGGTCGCGTCGTCAATGGCGTCCTTGCCGAAGAAGACTCATCACGAATCGTCTTGAAGACGGCCGAGCAACCCAGGGTCGTGATCGCAAAAGATGATATAGAACTGCGAAAAATCTCTGAAAAATCCATGATGCCCGATGGCCAGTTTGACCAGATGAAACAACAGGAAGTGATCGACCTCGTCAAATATTTAAGAACGACCGAACAAGTGGAGATGCCGAAATGAAGTCTGCAAATCGACTGACGTTGATCGCCCTGGCGCTCGTGATTGTCTTGCCACATGCCAAAGCCCAAGACTCAAGAAATTTGTTGCCACGGAAACAGCACAAGGATAGTGACGCTCCGTTCTTGGAGCCTGCCGAAGCCGTCGAGAAGATGGCCGTACCGGATGGCTTCGACGTTTCGGTCTTTGCAGCGGAACCAGATATCGCAGAGCCGATCGCGTTCTGTTTCGACGACCGCGGACGGATGTGGGTCGCCGAGAATTTCAACTACCAGACGCGTCGTCAACATACCGATGATCCTGTCAGTCGGATTCAGATCTTGGAAGACACGGATGGCGACGGAGTCTTTGACAAGAAGAAGACTTTCTCCGACTCGTTAACGTTCACATCCGGTTTGGCATGCGGATTTGGAGGTGTTTTCGTTGGTTCGCCGCCGAATCTCTCGTTCATTCCGGATCGCGACGGTGACGACAAACCCGACGGCCCGCCGGAAGTCCTGCTGGATGGTTGGGGCATCCGTGACCGACACGAAACACTCAACAGTTTTATTTGGGGACCCGACGGCTGGCTGTATGGTTGCCACGGAGTCTTCACGCACTCGAGCGTTGGCAAGCCGTGTGACGCTGCCGAGCGACGCCAATTCATCGACGGCGGCATTTGGCGCTATCACCCCACGCGGAAGACGTTCGAGATCTTCGCACGCGGTCTATCCAACCCCTGGGGTTTTGATTTCAACGATCACGGCCAGGGCTTCATCACGTGCTGTGTGATTCCCCACTTATTTCACATTGTTCAGGGCGGTGTTTATCACAAGCAGTCTCGACCGCATGTCAATCCCTACATCTATGACGACATTAAGACGATTCGCACCCACAAAGCTCGGCTGTCAGCTCATGGAGGCGCACGGTTCTATCTTGCAGATGTCTTCCCAGAAAAATACCGCGACCGGTTGTTCATGTGCAACATTCATGAACATGCGGTGCTGACTGATGTGCTTGAGCGGAACGGATCAAGCTTTCTTGGTCACCATGGCGATGACTTTTTGCCAACGAATGATTTGGCCTGGGTCGGATTCAGCGTTGAGATCGGTCCGGAAGGCGGTGTCTACGTATTGGACTGGCACGACCAGGACATTTGCGGCAACGACGTCAAGTTCCCCAATAGCGGACGCGTTTACCGCATCATGCCCGAAGGGATCGAAGCAAAGCCCCGGCTAAATCTAGGGAAGATGTCCGACGGGGAGCTTGTCGAACTACAGCAACACTCCAACGATTGGTACGTCCGTCATGCAAGGACGTTGCTGCAGTATCGCGCGTCGACCGGACAGCTGGTCAAGCAAGCGGTTCACGCCCGACTCAATGAGATGTTCGCGGCGGCACCCACTGCTGCCAAACGGCTGCGGGCGATGTGGGCTTTGCGCGTCACCGACGGTCTGGCGAAGTCGCGTTTGGTCGAACTGTTGGATGATCAGAACGAGTACGTTCGTGCGTGGGCGATCCAATTCTTGACGGATTCGAGCGACGTCAACGCGTTCCAGCCGCGAGAACAATCACCCTCGGAAATTGGCGTCGAAGTCTTGGATCGGTTTGCGCTGATGGCGAAGAAAGATCCGTCACCGGTCGTGCGTTTGTATCTAGCGTCAGCCGTCCAACGGCTGCCTTTCGACCAACGTTGGTCGATCCTCGAAGGATTGGTTAACCACCCGGAGGATGCGACGGACAACAACCTACCTCGGATGTATTGGTTTGCTTTGGAGCCCATGGTCCCGCTGCATCCGCGAAGGTCACTGGAGCTCGCCGTTGGCGGCAAGATTCCACGGCTGCAAGAGTTCGTCGCACGACGATTAACGTCAGGCAGTGGCGAGTCCATCAAGGTCAGCAAAGTCGAGCAAGCTGCCGAGTGGGAGCGGATCATTCAATCCGTAGCTTCTGGGATGCAGGTCACCGCCGTTGGGGACGGAGGTGTGGTGCATCATCCGGTCTTTCGAAACGAAGTAGCGGTGCAAACTCATCCTGTCGGTCCCAGCACGCCCTGCGTGATAAAGACCACCTATTTGAACGTACCGAAACAAAAGAAGACCGCACTCAAGTTGCGAGTCAGTCACCATCCTCACGGTGACTGGCAACTGCGTGTCCTGGCCAACAACAAGGTCCTCGCAGACCAGATCGTAGGGCCGACCACGGTCGCCGCCGATGAGTGGATGGATCTTTCGGTGGACCTGTCCGACTTTGCCGGCCAACGGATCGATCTGTCGATCGAGAATCGAGCCAACAACGGAAAGAACAATTGGGCGTATTGGAACAAAGTCCAAGTGGTCTCAGAGCAATTCAACGAGTGACCAAGCAATGAATCGAAATCGTTTCACAACCGTTGCTCAAACATGGCGCGTGTCAATCTTGCAGCTATCGCATCGTCGCCCATTCACACGCTTGCATCCATTTGGAAGTGGCATCGCGATGCTTTGTGTTTTGCTATCGCTATTTGCCTGCTGTGACGTTCAAGCACAGCAGAAACCGAACATCGTGTTCTTTCTGGTGGACGATCTCGGGCAGCGTGACCTGGGTTGTTACGGGAGTCGTTTCTACGAAACGCCAGCCATCGACCAGTTGGCCAAAGATGGAGTGCTTTTCGATAACGCCTATTCCACCTGCCACGTTTGTTCGCCAAGTCGCGCCAGTATTCTGACGGGAAAGTACCCGGCACGGACGAACTTGACCGAATGGCTCGGCGGGCGGCCCGAAGAAGACTATGAAAAACTGCATCACGGCGAAAAGCTGACTGCCTTACCGGATTCAGAGAAGACGCTTGCCGAAACGTTGCATGACAACGGATACGCCACGGCGAACTATGGCAAGGCCCACTTGAACCGGGACCCCAAGACATATGGCTTCGATGAGGCGATCACGGGATGGGTCAGATCGTATTACCATCCGTTCTCAGCAAGCTATGAGAAGACATTGCCAGCCGAAGAGGGCGACTATTACACAGATAAACTGACCGACGCCGCGATCGACTTCATCGAGCGTAACCAGGACAGGCCATTCTTCGTCCACCTGGAACACTTTTCGGTCCACGATCCGATTCAAGGACGCAAGGATCTGGTGGAGAAGTACAGTAAGAAACGCGCCGCGATGCCGTCCGAGGATGGCCCCGATTTCATTTTGGAACCCAACCCGGATGGGCCTGCGCTCTCCGCAGACCAACTTCGTTCCCTTGAAGAAAACGACGACCGCGCTTTGCATCAGAAGGAACGGGTCTGGTGGGTGAAGCAGAAACAGGACAACGTCGAGTTTGCGGGCATGGTGGAGGCCACCGACGAAAGCCTCCGTCGCATTCGGGCGAAGCTAAAAGAACTGGGCCTAGAAGAGAACACGATTATCGTTTTTTCTGCCGACAACGGAGGCATGTCGGCGTCGAACCAGTACCGCGGGATCCATCACGATCGCGAGACGCTTAACTCTCGTTTCGCAAGTTCCAATCTTCCGCTTCGAGGTGCAAAAGGTTGGAACTATGAAGGTGGGATTCGAGTTCCGCTGATTGTGCTCTGGCCCGGTAGGACCGAACCGAATTCCAAGTCGCATGCACTCGTCACCGGCACCGACTTCTATCCAACAATTCTGGAGATGTTGAATCTTCCTGCAATGCCTGAACAGCACCAAGATGGTCGAAGTTTTGTGCCCGCTTTGAAGGGTCAGTCATATGACCGTGGTCCGATCTTTTGGCATTTCCCGCACTACAGCAACCACGGCTTCCAAAGTCCCAACGGCGCGGTTCGCTCTGGCAACTACAAACTGATCGAGTACTACGAGAACGGAACCGTTCAGCTCTTCGACTTGGATGCTGACATTGGCGAGAAGAACGATCTCTCAACATCGAACCCCGAGGTCACTCGTCGACTAACGCGATTGCTGCATGACTGGCGCGACGATGTCGACGCCAAAATGCCCTATCCTAAAACCGCGACCTCCCAGCCCGCCCCAGGCGCTCGTGTTCGGGGCGCTTGTGTTCGGGGCGCTCGCGATCGGGCGTCCGATAAGAAAGCGAAGATCGTGTTCATTGCCGGTAAGCCCAGCCATGGTCCGATGCAACATGAGCATCGCGCCGGCAACATGATCTTGGCCGACGCGTTAAATCGATCGGGCCTAAACGTGAAGACTGTCCTTGTGCCGCATCCGGGCTACCCCGAAGACAAGTCGATTTTGAAGGACGCCGCGACGGTGGTGATCTTTTGCACGGGGCACAAAGGACACGTCCTGAATCCGCACCTCGATGAGTTCGATGAATTGATGAAGGCGGGAACGGGCGTCGTCATGATTCACTGGGCGACGGAAGCTGAAAAAGGCGAACCAGGCGAAAAGTTCTTGGAATGGATGGGCGGGTTCTGTGAGCTCGACTGGTCCGTGAATCCACATTGGGCACCCAACTTTGATGAACTCCCCAATCATCCGATCACAAATGGAGTTGAGCGGTTCAGCGTTCACGACGAATGGTACTACCACATGCGTTTCGTGGATGAGATGAGGGGCGTGACGCCGATTCTTTTTGATCTTCCACCACCGGAGTCCTTGCGTCGGCGAGACGGCGCCCGAAGTGGCAACCCGGCAGTTCGCAAAGCTGTCGCGGCGGGCGAAGAGCAGGTCGTAGCCTGGGCCTACGATCGGCCAAACGGCGGGCGCGGATTTGGGTTCACCGGTGCACACAATCACACGAGTTGGCAGGATGAAAACTTTCGTCGCGTTGTGTTGAATGCAATCCTTTGGACCGCCAATGTAGAGGTTCCTGAAGACGGCTGCCCCTCGCCGACGGTCAGTGAAACCCGCATCACGGAGAACCTTGATGACAAGGGTTAATCGAAGCGAGTTCAGTGCGCGGTGACTTTCCCGTTTCCATTCTTCTGACTTCAGCCGCAAGACGCTAGCCGCGGGTACTACTGACAGACCGACAGCTAGCGTCCAGTCGTTCACCAACAGACAAACAGTGTCTCTTTTTCATGACAACACAAGACGATAAACCATTGATGATCAAGATCACGATACGGAGCGTCGTCACGCTCATTCTGGCTGCGATTGCCTGCCACGTTCATGCTGCTAAACCTCCGAACGTCATCATCTTCATCGCCGATGATGTGAGCTGGGATGACTTCGGATGTTACGGCAGCAAGAATGCTAAGACACCGAACATCGATCGCGTTGTCAACGATGGAATCCGGTTCAATAACTTCTATTTGACGGCCAGTTCATGCAGCCCAAGTCGGAACAGCATCATGACAGGCCGTTACCCGCACAACACGGGTGCCGCCGAACTGCACACGCAGCCACCCGAATCGATGCTCTCCCTGCCGGAGTTACTTCGCAAGGAAGACTATCACACGGTATTGGCCGGAAAGCACCACCTGGGCAAGTATGCTGCGCGAGGATTTGACGAAGAATATCGCAAGAAGACCATCAACGGTGACGGAGGCGAAGAGCGTTGGGAACAGACCATCGAAGAACGTCCGACCGACAAACCTTTTTTCTTTTGGTTTGCCACACATGACAGCCATCGAGGCTGGGGCGAGAACAAGTTCTCCGGCACGCATGTTCCTGAAGAGTTAAATGTTCCACCTTATCTTGCCGATTCGATCGAAACTCGCAAGGACCTGGCAGCATACTATGACGAGGTGCATCGATTCGATCGCTACATCGGCAAAGCGGTCGCCAAGCTAAAATCCGAAGGCATCTACGAGAACACGATCCTGATCATTATGGCGGACAACGGACGACCGTTTCCCCATTCCAAGACGCGCGTCAACGATCGCGGCATGAAGAGTCCGTTCATCGTCATTTGGCCGAAAGGAATCTCCAGGCCCGGCAGCGAGTGCAACGCGTTGGTCAGTGCCATCGACATCGCCCCGACGCTATTGAAACTAGCAGGAGCCAAGACGCCCGATCAGTTTCAGGGGATTCCGTTTGATCAGCTGTTCGCAGACCCATCCAAGGCTGCTCGGAGTTACCTCTTCGCCGAGCACAATTGGCACGACTTCGAGGCCCATGAACGAATGCTCCGTAGCGAACACTTCATGTACATCCTCAACTCGCGACCTCAACTGGCCAACCACGGAGCCGGCGACGTGTTGGGCAGTCCTTCATCTGCGGATCTGTTTCGTCTTCATGAAGCCGGCAAGCTGAGCGATTTGCAAAAGGACATTTTCGTTGCCCCGCGTCCGTCGCACGAACTCTATGACCTACGAGTTGATCACCAACAGTTGAACAATGTCGCGACGGATCCCAAGTACACCGATGATTTGAAACACTTGCAAGAAACGATGCAAGAATGGATGTCCGTCACCGGTGACAGCATCCCAGAGAATTTGACTCGGGATTGGCGTACTCGGTCGGTTCCTCGTCGGAATACGGAGTACCGAGACATCCGTGGCGAGATGCCCGGCGCCAGCAACAACGCCACAGAGATCAACGAAAAAGGACCATTCTAAATTCAACGCACTCCCAAACCGGCTCTCGGAATCGCCAAGTCAGGATCAGCATTTGACTCTCGCTCTTAGGCTTGCGTGCGTCGGTCGAAACGACCGGCAGCTGCTTCTATCGATTATTCGACCCAGCGGTTGGACAAGCCGTTGGCTTGAGCCGGAATCGCAGGCGAGCAACTGTGGCGGCACCTCCGCGAGTTGCGCAGAGATGCCACCCGAAATTGACTCAACCGAGACTACGCCTGAAGGAATTCGCGGCGACAGCAGGGGCATTCACCTTCAATTCCCTCCACGAGAGCGTTGAACGCCGTCGGTTGAGGCAGCGACATGATTGCCTTGAAAGCAAGTGGATCTCGATGAGCATAGTGCCGGTACGTGACCCCGCCGACTGAATGGCCGAGAATCTCGATTGAGGATTCAGGCATGTGCTCGTCGTAGTACGTCGCGCACGTCTTACGGAGATCTTTCAAGACCCACGGCCGCTCCTCACCGGTGACAAGATCCTGCTTTGGTTTGATCCCTGCCAATTCGCAGAGAAATTGTAACTGTTGATTTGGACGCGATGATCCTGCCGAGAAAACCGCTTCGTCAGCCTCGTAGGAATCAGGCTGGATGCTTCTGAGATGGGTATGCACAACGAGATTCATCGGACGAAAGAACTGCTTCCTGGTCTTCACCCTCCGGTAGTAAAGCCAGCCGTAACGAGAGTCTGTCCCCTGACCATTTGGTGGCTCGGGGCGCCAAGTCACGTGTCTCCATAAAATCGGTTCGTGGAAACCCGCACATTTGAAGACTGTTCCGGTATCGACGCCGTAGTTGAAAAACACGACGAGTGCCGCACGCCAGTGATGACCTACTGTTACGGCATGCTTCCAACCTCGAGGTCGCGGCAATTGGTAAGTGGCAAAATACAGGGCATTCAGGTCCGATTTGGTAAGGTAGTGGCGGCCTGCAACGTCGCGTTGCGGTTTCGGCCTTGGGAATCTGGGCAGCTTCTCAATGAAGTCTTGCTCCCAGGCCCATGAAAGTATTGCCCTCAGATGCTCACGTGCCTTGTTGGCAGTTCGACCGGGGTTCGTACCTCCACTCTCCACCGCTTTCGCATAAACTCGATCCAAGAACTCCCGGATATGCGTTCTCTCGATCTCGTCAACGTCAACGTGACCTTCCCAGGCAATCCACTTGGTGACCGAGGAACGATATTCCTTCCGAGTCCCATGCGAAAGTTTCTTGGCCTCAAGGTACTTCACGACAACGGATTCAAGGCTGCTAGACATGGTGACGACTCCAGGCCGTCGACCACCTGCTTCCTTGCCGGCTCCTGCCGGGTCAAGGGCCAGTTGGACTGAGCATCTTGCAAGGCTTCCCGCCATTCAAAACGGATGAAGCAGACTCGTGCCTGCACACTTCCATAACAATAGCTCCCAAGCCTCTCCAGCTATGCCGCGAAACCGGCTGGGCATTTCGCACGGGCCGATGCAACCGCCGCAAAAAGGGTGCAGAAGACCAACTTTTCGAAACGTGGATTCTTGACTCTTGACGAGTTCACGAATCCGGCAAATTTATCCCTTCACCAACTCGACTGACCCAGTCATATTCCGCTAGAAACGAGCAGCAGAGAGGGATTCGGAAAAACGCAAATCAATTGGCGAGCCCGCGAGATCGTTTGCGAGTCCTGATCTGGTGCCCAGATCTGATGACGAAAAACGATTCGTCCGGACTGGAAGGTCCCGAGGCTCTAATTCGTTGCTGATTTTCTGGAGAAGACCATAATCATCGCAAAAAAGTTCGCAAATCGCCATGTTTTCATGCAAGTTTGCGCCGCCAGTGTGTTGCTGTTTGCGATGCTCGGTGAACAACGTTCGCGGGCGGCGCTGTTCTATTTGCCCAATCTGGTGATTCGCGGCACTGAGATCACGCCCGTTGAAAGCAATGGGATAACTGGTGCGAGCTACCCCCCAGGCATCGTGCTTCGCATGGGCCGATCGTACCGAATGGTTGTCCCGATGGATGTTTATCAAGTCCCAGGTGGATCCGCATTGACCGTCCGGACGGTCTGCATCAACGGCACCTTTCACATCAAACCCAGGGAAGCACGCGTGATCGTCATGGGAAATCGTGTCTACGCGTGCTATGACATTTACCCTGGGACCGTCGGTCGTTTTATGCAAGGAGGAACATTTACAGTGAGAACGATCAATGACGCGGATCGTGAATTCCCGAAACCGACAAAGGAGTAACGAATCAACGAGATCTCAACATC
Source organism: Planctomycetota bacterium (assembly GCA_039025515.1). Classification (GTDB taxonomy): domain Bacteria; phylum Planctomycetota; class Planctomycetia; order Pirellulales; family Pirellulaceae; genus Stieleria. The sequence goes on along the minus strand of JBCCOI010000002.1, from coordinate 14,963 downwards.
ACCTTTGTGCCTTAATTGCGTTTGCGATGCCGTTGTTTTCGTAGGCGTGCGACGTTGTGAGCTTGGAAGAGTAGCTCTTAGAGTAAGAGTCCCAGAATGTCTGACAATCACTCGGTATCAGAACTGATCCAAAGATTGGATCAAGAAGATTCGAAAGCTTTAAGCGAGATTTGGAATCGGTACATTCACCGGTTGATTACCGAATCTCGCCGTCAACTCATGAATTTTCCGAGACGGGCGGCCGACGAAGAAGATGTCGCGCAGGAAGCGTTCCAAGCCTTCTTTGACGGAATGAAGGAGGGACGATTCGTTCAGTTGGAGAACCGAGACGACCTTTGGAAAATCTTGGTGCTGCTTGCCGAACGAAAAGCCGTCACTGCCATCCGACGTGAAACTGCCTCGAAACGTGGTGGCCTGTCGAAGCGCGGAGAATCCGTTTTTGAACGTTGGGCCTCCGACGCGTCCGCAGCGTTTGGCATCAACGAGATTGTAGGCCCAAGCCCAACAATGATCGACGGTTTTTCAACGGGGGTCCGAGAGCTGCTCGAACAGTTGCCGGACGATACGATGAAATCGATCGCAATGATGCGATTGGGAGGATACAGCAATCAAGAGATCGCCAAGTCCCTGCAGATCGCGAAGCGAACAGTCGAACGGAAACTCGGCCTCATCAGAAAGGCTTGGAATGCCATCGATCTGTAACGAGTGCTACTCGAAAAAGTCTTTCATTGTGTCGGCAGAGGGGCCAGCGTTTGCAGGTGTTTTGTGCAATGTGCGGGCAACACGAAAACCATTCTCGTCCCACCTTCTCCAATACTCGTGCGCCCAAGGTGAAGACGAAGCGCAGTCGCGCGCAAACGTGTAGCTGCCGCCCCCTCTTTGGGGATAGCTTGAGAATGCACCTGAGATTATCTTTCCTCCAGTACCCAACACATTTTCGAGATTAGTACGAAGTCTTGCTCCAGCAACGTTTTCTTTCACCGGAAGCGAAAACCGAACCTCACGTTGTTGACACCACTCTCTGATGTTTCCATGTAAATCAAAGAATCCCCATGGATTGCATTTCGATGCTCCCACCAAAGTTGTCTTCTGAGCAACATTCTCCCTGCAGGTCCCATAGTCATATTCATACATTTGTTGAGGCAAGTTGCCAAACCAATACTCTGACCGAGTGCCTGCTCGGCACGCATACTCCCATTCGTCAACAAAAGGTAGTCGATAACCTCCAGTGTCGTTAAAGGTCCACATGGAGTCCTTCACTTCGTAACAGCAGGGCAATGCTTCTTTCTCACTCAACCAGTTGCAGAACATCATCGCGTCATAGAATGTCACATCACCTGCCGCGTGCTGTGCGCCTCTTCGAGTCGCCTCTGCAAACCAGTCCGTTGTTTCTTGATTCTGGCCTTGTAGTTCACGAATACAATCGAGAAGCTGAGATTCCGTTACTTCACGATCTGCAAGCGCAAAACTTTTGGTGATCTCGACCGCGCCGTCTTCGGTCTCTATCTTGCCAGGGTGGACATTGATCATGACGAGACCGGAAGGCGTGTGAGTCCATTTTCTATCCGACGCCGATTCCGCATCATTAATGAGCGGGAGCCGGATGTTCCACTTTCTTAGGACATAGTCCGCTGCGCTGTGCGTACCGGAATCCGGTTGATCGAGATACCAATCTTTTAGAACTGGCATCCATGCATCAACGGTTATCGCATCCGGATCACGACCACCTAGAGCAAGACAGATTCCTGAACGAAGGTAAGAGTCGCGTGCATCACGCAAGGTCGGCGCGAAGGTGTCTACGTTTCCACGGTATCGCTCCAGTGAATATATGAATTCACGCCGTTGGATATACTCCCCTTCTCTTGATTCTGCGCGGAGCATTTCGTGTGCGAGTAATGGATTGCCAAGGTGTAGCAACGCAATCGCGAATCGGGCTTTGACGTGCCAATCCGATGTCTTTTTAAACCCACTGAGAGTACCGACGCGTCTGGTTTCATCGATTACATGTTGATGGTCGACGTTGGGATCTGTTTCCAGAACATTGATGACGAGCCGGAACTCGGAGTCGTCCGCCGTTGAGATCGACTGAATCAAATACTCGGTTGCATAATGTCCATTCTGTGCCAATGCAACGGCGAGGATTAGGTTTGTGCTGTCGTAAACTTTGGAATCGAAGCGCGAAAGCAGTTCCGACAGCACCAGCGATTGATCCAATCCCTTTAGACTTTTCAGAGCATCGGAGAATTGAAGGTTGTCTACGGCGAGTCGAACTTTGGCGATCTCGTTTTGGTTATGCTGGTCGGCTGTCCATATTAAGCCCATCCAAACGAGCAGGCTTGCAATCACGGCGGCAAGTCCCAATCCCCGCAAGTGCCGTCGGCTGGCGACCTTCATCATCCGGCGCTGCGGTTCCGACCAACCGGCTTTCCGTGTGAATCCGAGGATGTTGGCGAATTCCGCAAGGTTAGGCAGATTTCGTCGCTGCTGATCAGCGTTCCATCGCGCACTCAACTCTGCCAATTTCCGATTCGCCTTGCCTCGCCTGTTTCGTTCTTCCCAGATCCACTGTCGGAGCGCAGGCACCAAATAGTCGTGCGTCAATTGATACATCGCCTTCTGCCCGCCTTCGTCATCTTGTCCTTCGAAATCTGCACTGGAGTCAACCGTTGAGATTAGTTTTAGATCATCTCGCAACAACGACAGCAACTCTTCGAATCGCCGCGGATCATTGTCGAATCCCGAGATGTGTGACATGCGGCTGGCGGAAACCTGCTTCCGTTTGATATCCGTGCCGAATTCAGGAAGCATTGCCGCAAGGCAGTCCCGCGCTTGCTTGTGATAGGTGCGAGCCATTGGGGATGAGGCAGGAGATGTGAACATCTCGTCCAGGAAAGCCGCTCCGACTCCTTGAATACCTCCAACTTGATCCAACGTCTGCTGCGTCCATGGCCGAAGTTTCAACATTTCGGCAAACAGCGTCAATCGGACACAGATCACCCGCTGTCCGTCTGCGAGTTCCTTGACCGCCGTTGCGACAAACATTTCCTGCTCGGGTGTTAGATCTTCATCAAATTTTCCATACGCCTTTCCCAACTCGGAAAGTACCTTTTTCGCGTGCTTGAGATCAAAGAGGTCGACGATGGAGCAATTGCGGTTCTCGGCCAGCCGGACCTCCAGCTCGTGGAAAACCCGTGCGACCGACAAATAGAAATCGTCTCGCACCAACAGAAGCGTTTGAAGGTTTTCGCCGTCGCTTTGCCGAAGGGCATCGACCAATGGGGCCGAACCGATTGCCTTCCCTGAAAACAGCCACTGCTCGAACTGATCAATCACGATCAACACTTTTTCGGTATCGCCTGAGCCGCTTGACCGTAGTTTTGCACAAGCTGTCGACAATGATTCTTCTTTGGCCAGGTTTGGGATCCGCCTCTTGAGTTGATCGAGAATCTGCGCTTCTAGATTTGACGGCGTCGCTTCGACAAAAACCGTCATGATGTCATGCGACAGCCTTGGTAGGATGCCCGCCTTGACCAACGATGTCTTGCCTGAACCGGAAGGGCCGCAAATCAAGCCGACGGAGAATCTTCTGTCGGGATCGGTCGATTCGATTCGATGCTTCCAATTTCGCACGGAGCTGGGTAGCCCGTGGCGATCTCGCGGGCCTGGAAGTAATTCCAAAAAGAACTCAGCGTCTTCAGTCTCATACGACCGAAGCCCCTTTGGAACGAGCTTCGAATCCGATGAAAGCGGCGACGTTGTCGCAACATCGAAATCCGTCAAAGATGTGAAGGCCGGTGTGTCTCCCCTAGTCGAAACCTTCGCGTCGACCCACTGCCGAAGATCGTCACGCAAGCTGTCGGCGGAGCTGTACCGTTCGGTTTTTCGTTTCGCAAGACACTGGAGACAGATCCGTTCAAGCTCACGGGGAATAGAGCGGTCAATCTGTCTCGGCGGCTTTGGGTCGAGCGAAAGGATCTGGTCGAATAGATCCTTTCGCTCCGTCGCAACAAACGGTTTTCTTCCGGCTAGCAACTCATATATCATCACGCCAATGGCCCAGATGTCAGTGCGTCCTTCGACGCGGTGGCCTTCGCCACGAACTTGTTCCGGCGCCATCATTGTCGGCGTGCCAACAATGGCACCTCTTCTTTGGTGAAGAGAATTCTCATGAACCGCCAGCCCGAAGTCGGCGACATGGGGATGATTGAGCGAATCCATGAGTACGTTTCCAAGCTTCAAATCACAATGGTAAAGCTTGAGTTCATGGGCATATGCGATTGCTTCACAGATCTCGATGAAGACAAGTGCAAGCTCTCGATGCGATGGCGAGTTCTCTTGTGCCCAGGATCCAAGTTCACTACCTTCGATGTACTCTTGAACGATGTATGGCAACCCATCCTCAACCTGTACGTCGTAAATGGTGACCAGACTCGGGTGCTTCAGATTTGCAGCAACTTTCGCTTCCTGTACGAACCGATCGAGATCTTGCTTACTTTCAAAGTTCCTTTTGTCACGAGGAAGCTTTAGTGCAACCAATCGATCAAGTTGCTCATCGCGAGCCAGCAGAACTGTTCCAAACCCTCCCTGACCTAATCTCTGAATGATCTCATACCTTCCAAGCTTTTCTGGCAAAGGCCCTCCTGGGTCCGTGTCTTCATTGTCGCCGATAGTGTTTTCCGGCGAAAGGAGTTGAAAGGCGTGCTCAACGGTCGCCAGATCTTCGGGAAATCGCAGAAGATACTGATCGATCATCACAATCTCACCATTGCTCTGCCGAAGCTCGATTTCGATTGCGAGTAACTCGGCCAGTAAGCGGTCTCGCAACTCAGCTTCTTCCGGGAGGAAATCCTCGATTTCCGGGCGACCGTTGTCGCGCAATGCGTTCTCAAACCGGTCAGCGATCTCGTCGATTTCCTCTGATTGCATTTCGCAGCATATTCACTTTTGAGTCATGTTCCCGTGGAAGTCTCAATTGGGCCGGCGACCGGCTCGCATCCGGAGTCGTAAGAAGTGTCCCAATGCGATCGGGTTGAAACACCCACCTATGAGTCAAATTAGCAAAACTGCAGCCCACATTGAAGCTTAGCCGAACCGAAAAGACTTTGCTTTTTGTGGGCGAGTGGAACGGCCTCTTTGCGAGTTCACTCTTGCAAAATCCCGCTCCGAGCATTGTTTGGATGCGGGCCTGCCTGAATTGCTCCGTTTTGCCTCCAGTCGAACGGAGCGAATCTTTGTTTCTTAATCCGCAACGGAATCTGAGAAGAATGGTCATGTCAAAAATCCAGAAACGACGCAAAAAGCAAAACCGCGTGCTTCAAGCAGAAAACTTGGAAGGACGCCGGATGATGGATGCGAGTGTTTCGCTATCGAGCAATGGTGAGCTATCGATTGACGCAGATTCGCGATCGGCACAGATCGACGTGTTCCAGTTCTTCAACCGTGTCGTCGTCAAGACACAGAGTGCTGGGGCTACGCCCAAACTCAAGTCGTTCAAGCTTTCGAAGGTGGACCATATTCGATTCTCAGGCAGCGACGGTGCGGACGTGTTCGTGAACCGGACCAACATTCCCGACACGATCAAAGGCCTTGGTGGAAACGACGATCTGACCGGCGGACGAAATCGGAGCATCATTGACGGTGGACGAGGAAACGATGTGATTCGCGGTGGCGATGGAAATGATATTCTTCTAGGTCGGGAAGGTAGCGATACAATTCATGGTCAGAATGGGCGTGACCGGATCTCGGGACACGCTGGGAACGACCGTTTGTATGGCGGAAACCATGACGACGTCATATTCGGTGGTTGGCACAACGACACCATCAACGCTGGCGGTGGCAATGATACTATTCGCGCAGGTTCAGGGAATGATGTCTTATGGGGAGGTGCGGGCCACGATCGCCTCTTTGGTGAGACCGGAAACGATAAGGTCTTTGGCGACATCTTTTTTTCACATCAAGGCAATGACTTACTAGATGGCGGTCCTGGTCATGACCATCTCTATGGAGGAGGAGGTAATGATCGGTTGTTTGGTCAAAGCGGGAATGACGTTTTGCATGGAGGTTCCGGCACTGACATTCTGAAAGGCGGACAAGGAACAGACGCTTTGCACGACGACTCGATTCGTAAACCCTCTCCACCGGGGACGATGACTCGTAATGAGTCACTGAAATCTGGTCAAGTTCTGACCTCGCAAGACAAACGCTTCTCGCTTGTAATGCAAGAGGATGGCAACCTCGTGCTCTATCACAACCAGAAGAGGATTCCAATGTGGTCGTCAAAGACATGGGGGAAACCGGCCACCAAGATGGTCATGCAATCCGATGGCAACCTCGTCGTTTACGCTAACTCAGAGGCAATATGGTCTTCAGGTACGTACCACAACCAGAATGCTCGGTTGGTACTGCAGGATGATGGCAACCTAGTAATCTACTCGATGTCCGGAAAGGCCTTGTGGGACACCGGATCCTGGGTTGGTGAGGAACGTGGGCCACGTGTAGAACTCTACAACCAGCACCCTGACAAAAGCTTGCCCATTGCTGTTATTTACGAATCTAACTCACGTATTGCCGATACGTTTCGGCAGTATCGTGGCCGAGCAAAATACGCGCTGATCTATTCGGACAAGCCAGGGTTTAGTGCAACGTTTTACGACAACAGTCACTTTGCAAGTACTGAAAATCGAATGTCGGTGACCTTAAAGAAGGCGGGCTCTGTAGTAGTTCCGTTGCATGAAAACGTACTTTCGAACCCGAAATACGGATGCCGACAGGGTGGAACTAGACCTGGTTACGACTTTGTTTTTGACAAAAGGCACAAGGGAGGCCTGCGTTGGAATGGCGACACGGCCAGTTCGCGCGTCGACAACGTCAGTTCAATCCGATTTTTTGAGAAGCTCACTCCGAATGACAAAGCGAGCTGTAATACTTCTTCACCCGTCGCCCCTTCGCCCAACAGGGGGTTTGTAATCATCAAGCACAGCTTGGATAGCGCGAAAATCTCCAACGCACATAAAGTGCCCTTCGGTCACTCTAGTGAGTTCCTAGTGAAACGCTATCGCATCGTAGGCAGCGGATCAGGGGCCACCGAACCGCGGGGCATGACAATTTATGCTCCGAACCGTCAACGCTACTATGCCAAAGTGAACGAATGGTCCACTGTATTCAGTGGCACCAAGCTCGGCGATTTGGAGTTTGTGGTGGACTACTACCTGACGTACGGTGAAAGGAATTTCCGCTTAGAAATCGAGTGGTAGTTCTCCGTTGCCCTTATCGCATTCTTGCCTTTGCGAAGAGTAACAGCCTGTTACAGGTTGAAAGGCCTTGACGGACGCCGGCCAGTTCTCCGTCTGTGGTCCAGTTAGAAGTGGATCGTGTTCCAGAGTGAGACGGGGTCAACCATGTCGGAAAAGAAGAGCAATTCAGGTTGCGGCTGTGCAACATTCATCCTGGCGGTAATCCTCGTGATTGCTGTCGCGTCACAACATCCCGGTACTGGTCCTGGTGGCGATAGTCCCGGTCCTGGTGGTCCCAGTGGTAGGGCACCGTCTGCAGGACCAGATCTGCGGGTCTCTGGCATAGCGTTGGCAACAATGACTGGACAGAAACCGCGTGCTGGGCAGCCTATCGTACTGTGGATCGATATTTCCAATTTAGGAAACGTAGCTTCTGGCCAATGGCGCGTGCTGATAAAGAGAAGCGACCAATATGGCATGTACCAAACTCTAATTCTTGACCAACCAAGGCCAATCTTAGCGGGGACAACTGAGATGGTTTTGACCACCAACTCTGTCTTGGGCGATGTGGGCCCGCCCGCTATAAACATCAATCAACCAGGGAGTTTTCGATTGGAGGTGATAATCCAAACACTGGGAGACGTCAATCCAGGCAACAACTCGCATTCGGGGACGTTCATAGCGTATTGAGTAATTGTCAAATGTTGTGTTTTGAGGACTCCGTTATGCAGCGATTTCTTCTGCATGATTCCGTTAATACTCCCGGCTCCGGCCGATGAAATGGGGGACTATCCAAAAAATCAATTTCTGCGCGTCGGTGTCCCCTTTGTCGAGCCAACAGGCCGCACGCACCAACGAATGGGGCTTCCCTTTGTTACCGTACGATTCCGCTAACGAGGCGTCTTCGGTGCGAGCGGTCTTCGCTTGGTGATATCGCACGAGTTCGCTGCCACTTCCTTCGCAACGCCTTGTCCTCCCACTTACTAGTTCCAAAGCAGCGAGCATCAGGACACCCATTGCTCGCTCGTTTTCCGAATCACCGATGGCTCTGGTCTACGGTTACCGTTCTCCGCTCGGAGGCTGGATCATCGCTGTCTCGAAGCGGGTCTCCTCCTGCGCGGAGTTGGCGGACACATCAGTCGTGATTCCGTTTTCGTTCGGCGTTGAGGTTGGACAACTCGACGTTCCGTGCGAATCGGTCAAGCTGCTAGCGGTGGCGATGACCGAAGTGACTTTCGGCGTTCGCCGCATCGGTGATCGTACCGCCCGCGATCCGGCCTTCCGCTTCGAGGTGGAAATCGACGCACCTCTGCGTTGACTGAACCGTCGGTGTCGCCCACGACGGATTCTCAAGATGGGTCCAGCACACTGTGGCATTTTCAAGCGTTCGACACAACGAAAGTGGACGGAACGCAACTCTCTTGACCGCGAAGCCGGCTTGACTTCTCTCAGTCCCCATTGAACACAACAGCCAAATGGATTGTATTTACGGCGCAACAGACGCACTACCTTTTCGTCCGCACAATATCGGAGCTGACGCATGTCATTTGAGCTTAAGAAAAAGGCTGCAATCGACCAGCTGAATGGGATCGAGAAGACCTTCAATTGGGCTCTCTTTGTCGCCTTAGTCTTCTATTGGGGCGGTCTCCAAGGCGATTCGACGATCAAGGTCCTTAGCATTACAATAGACCGAAGCATCGCATTTTGGTTTGCAGCATTCATATATTTGATCGTCAACTTGGCAGTGCTTGATCGATTCATACGGATCAAAGAGCTCTTAGCCGAATTGCCCCCGGACCAACGGTTTGAGACGTCGCAATCCCTCCTATTGCATGGTTGGCCCTTAAATCCGTTTTTGATTCCGTACAAGTCGTTCCCGTCCCGGGTCTTTTCTGCCAAAGGAACAGCATTGCTTGTCATTGCTTGGTGGTTCGCCAACACGTCCTTGTTCTTCTTTGGAACACCATCTGCGTACGGTTCTGGATTGTTAAAAGTCCTATTCCTCGCCATCGGCCTAGGCTGCCTCGTCACGCTTTTCGGCATTCAAAAAACAATCGCCAGCTCCATCAGAGCGAGCAAAAAGCCAGCATTGATTGAGCGGTTGAATTTCGCAGCTGAATGGAACCAGCAAGCAGTATTTTTAGGAATAGTACTTGGGTTTGTCTTACATGTTTCATCGTTGGCTGTTTTCCGTCGTCCTCACGCGATTAATGAGTTCAACTTTTACGTCCCCGAGATGACTGAAATGAAGCCTGTCTCCGGAACCTCACTTTCTCCACTAGTTTCTACCGAATTCGACTCAGGCGACAGTGACTTAAGGGAGATTATCAAAACTAAGAATCTGGATACGCAGATCGCCTTACTCGCCAACATTGTTGTCATAATTGATGCGCTGGAATCGGAGAAGGTACGCCTACCTGAAACCATTGCACGCAATCCCACCGAGACTTCCCAAGAGCATTCCAGTCTCCCGCTGGTCCAAGCCTCGTCGAGTCTCGTTATCACCTCATTGCTTCATCAATTGCGAGTTGGGACGAGCTCTAGTTCCGGCATTCTTCGAGCCGGCCATCAATCTAAGTTGACCTGGAATTCCCTTTCAAAAGCGAATGTCGCATCATCGGCAATTGTTGGGTCAGCGGCAATATCATCTTCTTCGTCCCAGTCTATTTCTAGCCCTAGGACCGACAAAGAGAATGGCGAGGAAGCCTGGGCAATACTTATGGCACAGAGCGAGGCGAACGCAGCACTGCGGAATTGGATAGACTCATACGCCAATTACTCTCCAATTCTAGTTTCAGGAAGCGAGTACGATTCGCTAGTTGGGCTGGTCCATAACAGGTTGATCATGGAATTGATCGATCGCAAGGGCGAAATGGATCCAGCTAAGAGCGAGGAGATTCTTTTCCAGTGCATGCAAACAATGGAGCTGGTTGAGCCATCTGAGCTTGAGTCCATCAGGGAAATCCGGGGTCAAGTAAACGCGGCAAATGCGGCGAAGTCACAGATCTATTCTATCCCGAATGCCGATGACCTTTCACGAAGCCTGCATGAAGTGACGTCGGCCCATCTGCAGGAACTTGAAAAGTGGCGAACACTGAGAGGCAGAGCGGATATCCCATATCGACTAGAAGGTCGATTGGTGTATCTATTGGATCGAGGAAGAGAAGTAATCGAGTCTTTCGACAACACTACGAATTGAACAATCAGTCACTTTCGTGGATCAATTGCGAACACGTCTTAGCTGGCGGGTGCCTCGTCAATCCACTCTGCACTCGTATCCAAACTGAACGGTCGTTGGTCGCACCGATCGTATCGGAGGACATGACGATTCGCCGTCCGCCTGGACTGTCGGCGTTAAGAAGAGGTGGGGCCACCGTGAACTTGCACCGAAGCAGTTTATTCCGATCCGGAAACGGCTGCAGTTGGACAACTCGCCAGCTCGCGTGACCAGTCGAAATCGAAATCGGCCCAGCCGACCGACGCAGGTCAGCCGCGAGCATCCTTCGGTGTTTCCGCCGCCGTGGGCTGGGCATCGACCGATATCGCTGAGAGCGATGCAACTGAGGAGAGATCGAAATCACTCAAATTGCGCTCGGTGTTCCGCGAACCCGAAGTCTCAGTTCCCCGTTTGTCAGGCGAGCTGAGAGTGTCCCAATCTTGGATTACTCGCGACCAACCCGTTGCGCCAACGCTCCTGTGCCATGACCCGCTATCGCCGTGTCGACAGGAACAAGTCAATCATCGCGTGAGCTCGAATGCTGAGAGCACATTGGCGACATTGGTGCCAATATCTTCTACCGCGTAACCGCCCTCAAGTACGAATAGGGTGGGAAGTCCCATCTCACCGATGCGACGTCCGATCTTTAGAAAATCCGGCGATGAAAGCCGGAACGTGGAGATCGGATCTCCTTCATAAGTGTCAACTCCGAGCGAAACGACCAAATGGCTTGCGTCAGAATCGCCAATTCTTGAAATAGCATTCATCAACGCAGATTCGTACGTTGGCCAACGAGTACCTGGGGGTAGAGGAATGTTTAGGTTGAACCCTTCACCCTCCTTGGAACCGATTTCTCGGGAATACCCAAGGAAGTAAGGGAATTCATTACACGGATCACCATGGATTGAGGTATAGAGAACATCACTTCGATCATAGAACAAGTCCTGAGTTCCATTGCCGTGATGAAAATCCAAATCAAGAACTGCTACTTGACTGGCACCTGAGTCTAGGAATCCCTGAGCTGTCATCGCCGCAAAATTCAGGAAACAGTACCCTCCATACTGATCCCTAAACGCGTGATGTCCCGGAGGTCGAGTAAGTGCAAACGCACATGAGTGCACTTGAACGCACGCTTGTGCAGTCATTGCTACATTAGCCGCGGGCAAAAGAGCTTGCCAAGTCGACGCCGTAATTGGCGTGGTTGCATCGCTCGCATAGTAGCCTAGCTTCCCGTAAATGTTGTCGGGGATTTCGTCTCTGCCGTATCGACCAATAAACGCGTGCGGTAGTGCCTCCCCAACGTCACCAGCTACAGCCGACCAGTCGCGATATGCACTTTCTAGAAACCTTAGATAGTCATCAGAGTGGACCCTTCTAATCGGGGCTAGACCATGTTCGTCCGGGTCGCGAATAACACCCAGCTGAACTTCCTTAATCTTGCCAAGGACCAATTCCGCGCGCTGGGGTGTTTCGAAGCATGCTGTCAGCTGCCCACGAAATAGCTCAGACTTTGGAGCGTGTAGACGGTGAAAGTCGGAGTGAACTGTAATCATGGGCGGTCTAACCATGCATCGCTCAAGCGTGGTCTGGAATGCTCAAGCGTGGTCTGGCAAATCATGGGGCCAACTTGGAAAGGAACCTGAGGAACACCTGGTACTTTGTGGGTTCGCGCGCGTTATAAAGATTTGTCCAAAACTTTTCGAGATACCAGGCGAGTTCTTCCTTCGCGAGACATTCGTCGAGCCAATACTTCAGTGAAAGTGTCTCCCAAAGGTCTCTCTGGTAACCAAACTCAAATCTCAGTGATGAACCAATCAGCAGTTTACTTAGGAAGCGGTCAAGCTTCTCCAACCGTTCGTAATCTTGAACCTCTAGCACAGGTGATTCCATTGTGTGATTCTTCCGTCTGCAAAGAGTTTCACCAAGTTCGCTATAGTCGTAGCAGATCCAAACTCTTACTTGTTTCAAGTCATCATCTTGGAAAAAATCTTCGTTTGCCTTTGTTAACACGTCACTCCATTTGCTCCTCAACTCCCTTCTGTCCTTCCTGTACAGAAAGTAGGATACAACAACCCCCAGAAGAGCCACGGCCGTTCCGGAAATAGCTACCCATTGTTCAGTTGTTGAAGGCATCGATTCACCATTTGTGCTCGTCGGATATGAAGCGCATAAAGGTTACCGGAAAGCGCTACCGCTGTCAGTGGCGTTCCGACTGAACTCGCCGCAGTTGGACAAGCCGAAGCGGTTTGGGCACGACCAGAATCCGCTTCGGTCCCATTCACCGACGAGGCTCCGTCAGCCAATGTCGATTTTACGACGAGTTGTCGCACACGCTAACGACGCGTGCTAGCCCGCGCAATCCCACATGAAGGCCGTCGCGCTTTCGAATTGTGGAAGTGCGAAATCTGATCACCCGCCCATGAGCACAGTCGGCGTCCCATTACAAACCTGATGGCTGCATTGACTTCGACGATCAGCTTGCGGCTGTCGCGGCCTGTTTTCGCAGGAAATCTATGTTCTGGGCCAGATGCGCGTAGTTGTTGATCATTCGGGTATCCTTGTGTCCCATCAAGTGAGATAGCGAAACCGTGTCCACAGATTTGATTAGCGCGTTTGTTGCGTAACTGTGTCTGGCACCATAAGCGATGACTCGAAAGCCCACTTTCTCACTCACGCGACGAAGTCGATTCACGATCGCATCCTTGGTCCACGGGTTGCCGCGGTTATTCCTGAACAACGGCCCAATGCGATTCCTGTCCGCCAACGTTCGGATAATCCGTTTGAGGCGTTCTGAGAGGAAAATTACACGCGAGTCCGTTTCTCCCTTTGATTCGTCTGGAGGAAAGATGACTAGATCATCGTGAAGGTGCCGAGCTTCTACGAGCCGAGCTTCCTGTGGGCGACATCCTGTTCCCCACAGAAAATCGAGGAGGTCCAAAAGGGGCCCTCGTACGACTGACTTGATTGATCTCCATTGCTCAGGTGTGTAGACAATCTCTCTTCGCTTCATGCGAGGTTTCTTGATCCCCGCAATCGGATTTGATTGGATGTACCCTTCACGAACTGCCCAGTTCAACATCCGACTGACGATGGAGATCGCGTCGTGACGACTTGTGGAATTCCACGAGTCCCTGTTCGTCCATTTCGTGACGTGAAAGGGCTTCAAGTTCGCAGGCTTAAGCAATTTTCCGACTCCTCCGATGAAGCTCTCCAGGTAGTGCCTATGCTTCTTGTAGGTTGATTGCTTGCGATTGTCCTCGACCCAATCCAGGTAGCTCTGCGACAACTCGTAGAGCGTGCAATTCGATGCGGATAGCTGCTCTTTTTGAGACATCATCTCGTAGAATTTTTGAAAGGCCTCGTCTCGATTTTTGCCGAGATTGTGCTTTTTTCCTCCTGTTGAGAAATACCAAGTATTGGTCTGCTTTCGAAGATACGGTTTTGGTTCGCGTGGCATGGAGTTACCTGGGAAACGGAACGTATTAAGGAACTAATACGCAGTACGACCCATTAAATCCAGTACGCGGTGAAGAAGTGCGATGCCGTGTGAAAGCAGCGCTCTAACCAACTGAGCCAATCGCCCGGATACGTGTTTCTTGTCACGCTTCGAAATCTGGAATCTTGAGAATATTCCTTTAACACTGAACGGTAATGGAAGCACCCCTCATGTTCAAGGCGACGCCAGAAACTGATCGAGGAGGCCTAAGCTAGGCCTCGGCGGATGCCGGTATTCGAGCGGACTCGACGTGTTATTTGAGCGCGGCAAGGTCCTTTGCACAGAGATTGATCATCTTCTTCAGCATCGGTTTCATGACAAAAGACATGATCTTTGCAAACAGAGTCAGGGCTTCGGCGTTGAATGTCATTACCATCCGAGTGGAATCGCCTTCGTCGTGAAAGCGGAACTCGGTTCGATACCGGCATCCATGACTCTCAGCTGTCGTGGTGTAGTGGCTCGGCGGTTCGTATTCGACCACCTCCATCGTTTCACTCGCCTCGCGACCAAAAACGATGCGAGTCTCTGTGAAACGTGCCCCAACGCCCACGTCTCCGTCGGTCAACATTTCGATCTTGGTGATTGCCGGAATCACCTCCGCCCAGTTGGGGATATTGCCGCTGACCGCGAAGACCTCGCTCGGAGTTGCCGCGATTCTTTCTTCGACTTGAATGCAGGTTGCCATCTTTCCTCCCGTCGCGTTTCGAGACTTCTATTTGCAGCACGTAGTGTAGGATTCGCAATCGTTGCAGCCCAGCCATTGGGTGCCCCTGCCGGGCTAATCGCTGTGAATGCCTGAGCTCTGACACTCAAGAATGTGCCGTGCGTCTCAGGACCTCGCAAAAAATGGCGTCACGTCCACCGAATCGGCAGTGTTTACAATGAGGGTCGGAGAACATTACATCATTTCAGAAGAGCTCACTCTCGGATCAGCCATGCACAAGCGTTGGATTTGTCTTGCCCTTTTCTTGGTTTTCGTGCCACCGGTGTTCGCTCAGGAGTCGAAGCTATCGGGCCG
>JBCCOI010000001.1:0-123555 GCA_039025515.1 Planctomycetota bacterium | reverse complement strand
TGGCTTGCGAGGGCACGGCCTGGTACACCAGCAAGAGACAGTGGCATTCATGATCCACCTCACCAAAACATCAAGAAAACAACTTTGGATTTTACATGGCGTCAGGTGTAGTGCCTAGCTTGATGTATTCCTGCGTCTGTATTCCCGAATTCCGGGTTAGCGAGTAAAGCCTAGGTGCATGCCGGTTGGTAACGGTCGCCTCGTTGAATGCTCCGTATCTGTGGTACCTGGTTCACGCCGCTCCAATACCGATGCGGAATCTGGCAAACTCATACCAACCGCGTTTGCATCGACTGCGGCAAACTTCGCTTTGGCGGTTTTTCATCGGTGGCCAACACCGACGAAGATTCTCGATGACTCAAACGCCATCTTTGGATTCCGGCGTGCGAAGTCGCCTCGCCTGTTCTCGAAGATAATCTGGGTTCCTCGCGAGATGCGAATACGTCCTAGAGATCATTGTTGTGTCACTGTGTCCCATCAATTGAGCAAGCGTCAGGCTGTCGCAACCAGCCTTCAGGCCTTCGGTCGCATAGCTGTGACGGATTGCGTAGGCACACATCGGCTTGCCTAGCTTTTCTCGGAGACGCTTGAATCGACATGCGATTGCGTCTTTGGTCCATGGCCTACCTCGCCGATTTAGGAATATCGGCCCCTCTCGGTGAAGCCTCTTCTCTACGATGGCTTGCGAGTGGTCGGTGAGAAAAATGATTCGATCTCTCAACTCACCTTTCGATTCACTCGGTGGGAAATGAACGAGATTATTTTCGAGATCGACGTGTCGTGCTTCGATCGACCGAACCTCAAGTGGGCGGCAGCCGGTTTCCCACATGAAGTCGAGAAGATCGCCGAAACAGTCTTTCACCTCAGCTCGAATCAACTTCCAGTCTTCGGGTGCAAACACGACCTCGCGACGTCGTCTCGCTGGCTTGTCCGGGACGTAAGGAATCGGGTTCCGAAGTATCCGTTCGTGCTTGACTCCCCAGTTGAATACTGCCTGAACCGTCGAAATCGCGTCATTCAGAGTGTTGGCGTTCCAGTCCGGTTTCGACTCAATCCACTTGGCTACGTGACGAGACGATAGTTTGTCGATAGTCAGCTTCGACGGGATCGAGCGTGCGAAGAGGTTGAGGTAGTGCTTCGCTTTCTCGTAGGTGCTCGGCTTGCGATGCCGATTGAGCCAATCGAGACGCTCGTCGAGGAGCTGAATCACACTGGTGACGGCCGCTGTCGGCTCATCCCGGTCGAGCATGAGCTCGTGGTACTTCTTCCACGCCATTTCCTCGTCGTGGCCGAGGTTGTGCTGCTTCTTGCCGAGCTGGACGTACCACGTCCGCGTCTGTTTTCGAAAGAACGGCTTTGGTCTACGCATGGATAGAGCCTCCCAAAAGTGATGAAACACTGGCGAGTTGGAAGGCTCGCGAAAGATGTCACGCGGTGGCTCGCGTGGCACCATATCTTACTCTATCTCTGCACAAACTCTGCACAAAGCAGTTTTCAGAGATCCGATCGATCAAAAAACACCGCAAAAAACAAGTCGGGGCGACAAGACGGCTATAGAACTTTTTCGCTCCAATTCTCTTGTGGAACCGAAGGTGTTATCCGTTATGTGCAAAGCACTTACGTCATCGGCTGAGTAACCGATGGTATGGATGGCGTTCCCACTTCCGAACCCTGACTTGAGTGGGGGTAAGGCAGCTTTGGCTACGCTCGGATTGAGCTGGCGACTTCCTCCAACTGGCTGCGTTCAAACTTCACGTAGCTTTCCGGGTCAGTTCTAAACTGCGTCCAGCAATCGTGGATCATTTTGGATACCGGTCTACCGGTTGCATCCGTCTTGAAACGAGACAGGCCAATGTCCTCGCACTCTTTGCGGAAGAACTGTGTCAGACTACGAAGTAAATCCTCGGGGTACGCCAGGTCGTACCGGGGTGGTGGTGACTCCATCGCCAAACTGACCAACTCATTCCAACGTTTCTGAATACTCTTTCTCGTGTCGTCGAATCCAATTTCGGTCAACATCATACCGATCGCTGTTGCACGTGCATCATCTGCTGGGTGCGAGTCCGTTCCCAAAAATAATTCGCCTCCGAGGTTCGTTGCTACTCGGATGTTACACCACCCGAACGATGGCCCGATAAGGTATGTCGCGATCAGGTCCGATGCAAACTCCAGAAGCCACGAACCTCGCCAACTGTGGTGGTACTGCTCCACCAATTCCAATGATGCGTCCGGCCAATTCAATCTCTTTCCATTCTCGACCATTCTCTCGTAATGTTGGTCAACGATAAGCTGCGTTGGTTGGATAAGTCGCTTCTCGTCACGAAACAACAAGAAGTGTCCAAGCTCGTGATAAATATCGGGAAGGCTCAGGACATGGTCCGGTTCCAGACAGGGCATAAACACCAAATCCATATCTGGAATCGTCCAGAAGTATTGAGAACTGATTGCTGAACAAAGCGGAGCCGGATAGGGGTAACCCGACTCGGCACAAATCGCTTTCACCAAATCAGTTGCCCGCTGATCAGATTCGTTGAATCGCTTTAAGACCAACAAGGAGAAGTACTCAATCTCCCTTAACAGCCGCGTGACATGACAGTAGTCTCGAAAGTAGTTACCGGCGTAATTCGGGTCATCAATGTCCGGGTCTCGAAGCAGCCTCGCAACGAAATCTCTGGCCTGTGTCGCCAGACGCTTCATCTTGAGGCGATACGTTTCTACCTCCGGCCCACCGGTCGCAATTGCATCCAACGAATCCACGATGTCATCTGCACGCTGAGTTGCGTCGTGCAGCAGTTCGGTCAACAACGTAGCCACTACCGCCTCCAGAGCTTACGAAATGTCGCCGAAGCGGAAGCATCTGCTACTTCACATACGGTGTCCAGAAGCTCAATATCAGACGCATGCAGGTCACTCGCTTGCGATAATGACTCATCCAGCCTCGTGAGGTCTTCCAAGAAGTACTCGATGTTTCCGCGTTGCTTTTCTTCCAATCGCGTCAGAACATCCTCGGGAATTGAGATTAGATCCTCAGATCGGGGTGGCTGGACCGCGCCGCCCAGCCTTTGCAGGAGGCTACGGACCATGCCGTGGACGAGCCGAGACGCGTTTGCAAAGTCATCGGCGTCTACTCCCTTTCCACCACCCAGATACTGCTTCTTCAAAGTCAGTACTGCTTGATTCACATGATGTGAAAAGTCGGTTGTTGACGCATAATTGTGCGACAGGCTGGACATGTCACTCATGATATTCTCCTCCCGTGTCTATGGTTCAGGCGCTCCAACCGACGGCCTGTTTCTGTTCTCCCCATTCTTCCTCACTATCTCCAAACTGTCCCTCGTCTTCATCCGCAAACGATGCGATCGAACGGAGGTGATCGTCGCAAAGTTTCAGGTCAATGCTCAGCCTCATGCAACGGTCGGGGGCAGACCAGCACAATTGAGACATGCCAAATGTGTCTTCCAACACGTCTGGCAATTCAAGCGGCCCTTCCACGATACGAACGCACAGAGGCTTCGCCGTCCCCGGAAACTTAAACGGGAAACCAGTTGTGCAAACGATCCCTTCCCGGTCGTCTATTTCGGCCCAAGCACCAGCGGTCGGATTGCGATACTTCCCGTCTCGGGTCTCATCGACGAGTCGATACCCTTCAGCAGACGATTTGTGAACTTCCACAACGCCAAACGTTGTATCGTCAGCGAGGTGCCCTTCTTTGATTAGCCGCTGGATCGCCTCGCGAAACCCCCTTCGCTCGGTGCCGAATGAACGCCCATCGCGTCGCAGGACGATAGAACGCGGCGTGGACGAACCTGATTGAAGCAGACTCAGCAGTTGCGTGTAGATAACCGAACGGACTTGATTTCTGAGTAGCTTTTCTCGTTGTGTGGAGTCGACGGAGTGCATGAAGCACTGACGCCCGCCATCAGAAAAGAACGTGAATGCCGCAGTGGAGTGAAGTACATCCAAACCGATGTACATGTCGTAATGAGTGTTTTCAGCGAGCACCCACGGCCACTGTCGATTGACCATCAGCACGCCCATGGCCGCATACCGAAGGTAACTTTGGTAACGACCGTTCATGCCGTCTCTGACCCGATACTGCTTGCCTTTGTCAGAGATTTTCCAACTGTAAAAGTCATCGACTTTGTTCGCATCCAAACACTGAAACTGAATCCGATCGCGCAGCTTCTTCTTGAGGAAATTGTGGAGGTCAGGTTCCGCCGTTGCGGGCAACACAAGAACGCCTCGGCCACTTTTTACCTTTGCTTTATCAATTGCACTGACGATTGCATCCACTTGTTCTTTCAATTTGCCGGACTTGGGATCTCGATAGACCACTCGGTCAAACCGAAAACCTCGCTGAAGCAATTTTCGCATCGTCTTCTCGAACCGCGACTGCAAGTCTTCTGTTGCTTCGCGGGCCAGCGACGATGGCACGATGAAGTACTGAGCATCCAGAGGATTGCTGACAGCAACGCCCGCTTCCGGGTCAAGCAACGTTGCAAGCCGGTGACGTCCCAGATCGCGAAAGTGAATCTCACCTAAAGAAGCGTCACGCCCGACGTGGATCGTCTGCCCCTGCCCAAACTCCTGCGGCGGGACTGGAAAGACTCTCCGACGACAACGCTGTGGCTTCGTTGAAACATTTAATCGAATTCCGTTGAAATCAACTTTGCTCAAGTGCTCTTTGATGATCTTTGAACACTCGGGAAGCAGGACTTCGGGGCCAACGATGGATTTGCGATGCAACCGCGAAACACGGGGATCATTGGTTGCCTTCATCAGCTTGCAAAGAGCAGCAGCACCAAACCTTTTCTTCTGATTGCCCGGGTACTGATACTTGATTGCCCGAGAATCTGGATCGAGTGAGTCGATCCAAGCCGGTGCTTTGGGTCCACCCACGGCACGCACCGTCCAGTCGTAGACACTGATTGGCTCCGTTTCTCCTTCGGGAACGAAGCGTTGTTCGGAGATTGACTTCCCGCTCGGGCCAAGTAGCTGGATGGGAAACCACTTGTGCCCGTAGTGATACAGAGCGTGCTTCATCCGTAGCTTCTGTTGCATCGCATGTGTGTCGTAGGCATCAGGCAGCCAATCGGATTCCACATACTTGTGCGTGAGTTTGAGCCAAATGCAGGGCCGACCATCGACAATGCGTAAACGCAGGCCAAAGCCACGGAAGATGTCCACGTCGCGATTGTCATGACGATAGTTCATCGGTCGACGAAAGAAGTTGATCCATGGATTAGAATTCCAGAGCCGTCGGTCGCGCCGCAAATGACCTCGAAGGTGCCATCCCAAAAACGCGAGTCCGATTCTCTCTGATTCCCCGCGCAGGTTTGAAAAGTCGAGTGTCTGCTCATCGACTTGCGGGGAAAGCGTTGCCACTTCCGGCGACAGATTGAATTCGCTGGTTCTCAGCGAATGCTCCGACGGAATCGCCAGCACCGGGTGTTCGCCACCACTGACGATTGCAACCGGTATGTGCTCAGCGAAGGCAATTTTCTTGACGAGTTGCTGTAGGTTAGATTCCGCAAGCTCCCCGTCACCAAGGTTCGCGTCGAACGGACCGTCAACGTCGACAAGGCGATACGACGCAGACAGCTTGTCCGCATTCAATATGTCAAAACAATTCAAGACATGACTCATGACTCTTCTCCTTGGCTTTCTTCTTTCGTTCCTTCACGGGAGCGGGCGGCAACTCGCCTTCCCGCTGCTGCTGGGCTATCTGCTGGCAGAGCACCTGCTGAGAACAAAACGCACAGTTGTTGGCGTTCGCGGCAAACTCATAGTCCTCGATATCCGCGATGTTGAACTTGCGTCCCTGCCGCAAAGACTGAATCGAGTCCAGACTCCGATAGATTCGATTCTCAATACGATCAAACGTCTTCTCGTCGGTGCGATGACGAATCACATCATTCGACAGAAGCTGAACTTCAACCAATTCACAATCTGATGCCTCTTCGACTCGCCATTTCGGATGCTGGCACATCGCCCAAGCGTAAAGACCTGTTTGCAAATCAGCGTCACTACCGCCCATCGACTCCGATACCTTCCAGTCGATAATGGTTGGCTGGCCGAAGCTGCGGAAAAACATCAAATCCAAGTGGACTTCCAATCGCCCGGCGTCGTATTGGAGGTAGAGCGGAAGTTCGCACCAAATCTGATCGGCTTGCTCTATCTCCCTCAGCAGTTCCGTCATTGACGAGAGGTTTCGTAAGCAGCTTTCGATCGTCGACAACACTGTGCCGAATTCCTCGGTGCTCACACCTGCTTCCGATTCGTGCCCCACAAGCGCGCAGTACTCATCACCCGCCTTCGTCTTCGTCATACCATCTTCTCGATACCGCCGTGCGGCCGAGAATGCCAATTGCTTGCGAGCAAGTTCCTGCGTCTGTTCAATTGCTGAATCCCAGTCAACCGTCGAACGCTGCTGCCACGCCGGGGCGACAAACTTCTCGATTCCCGTGTGAATCAGGGACCCGCGCCAAAGTTCGAGCGTCTTGACTTGTTTACACAGGAACGCTTCGCGTCGAATCGGATCTTTGGCACTGTGATAGGCCGCAATCTGCATCAGGAAATACTGCCGCTGACATCGCCGAAAGCAGCGGTCTGATGAAAATGACCACTTGATAGTGTCGCTCACTCCTTCTTCCTCCGTTCGCGGTCCTTCTGTCGTTCATCCAACATATCGAGCAATGCCTCCCAATCATCCGGTGAAGCCACTTCACGCGCCCGTTTCAGAAAACGTCGAGCGTGGGTGTCTGAGGCGATCCCTTCCATTTCAGGCGGCACCTTGTCCGCCAGTTGCAACAACTCCAGCGGATCAGCATCGAGTTCCGACGCCAGCGAGCGAATCGTATCCGCCCCCGGCATATATCCCGCTTTGCCGTTCTCAATCTTCGACAGGTAGGTGAAATCAACTCCGACAGCCTCCGCCAATCCACGCAGGGTCATTCCACGCCCCTTCCGAAGTTCCCGCAGACGCTGTCCGAATTCCATGTGAATCACCTCCCATTGGCTGACTTCCTCTCGATTCGGCTTAAACATACCCCTTTGTTGAGTTGAAGTCAACATCAACATTCTTTTCGAGCTTTTTCACCGTGAAAACAAGGGTTTACGACGCGATCGCTCACTCCGAAAATACCCCCGAGTGGTACTTTGGATCACGAAACGGTATCATGCTGGGTCGCACCTTTTTTACGTTTTCGCACGTGGAGGCACTCCCATGGTCCAGATCGCTGACAAACAGGCTTCAACGTCGGTCAATCGGGTTGCCTCCCCAGTCGCAAACCGCAACCGCGTCCGCTCCCATTTTGATGATCTACTCACCTCGCCCGAGGAGCTGTCCAAGAACCGGCTGGCAAACGAACTGGCATCGGAGCTATGGAAACAATTGCCGATATCCCGAGCTGCCGATCAGTCGGGCGAGCGAGACATCGAACACACGCTCCGAGTTGCTACCTCCAGCACGTCTCAGGTGCAGTCATGGTATGGGGAGCTACGCGACTTCATTCCTGCCATTGCCAAGGCCGCGACAGAATTTCGCGGAGAAGTCTTGAGCGAAGCACTCCAAGACGAATTGTGTGCGGACATGGAGCGACAGATGCTGGAGCAGATCCAATATCCACTACCGAGCCGTTCGTTCGTAGATTTCAAATTCGCTGACCTGCCACCTGCCGAGGCATGGACTCAGGCACAGCATCGTCTTGAACAGGAATGTCTTCAATTCGCCAATCATGTGTTTGCACTCTTCGACACCCTTCAGCAGAAGTATGTGATCGGTCAGATTCAGGAGACGACATCAACATGTCGTTTTACATTCTTTCGTCGAGTAGCGATTGCCGCGCCGCCGAAGAACAGGAACGAAAAACGCACCAGACGTGATCCCGACTTTCAGATTCCGGGCCACACTGTTTTTCTGGAAGAGACATTTCAGGTTTCCGACTATGACATCCAGCACAGACACGCTCAGTGTGTCCATCATGTGCGCAACCCGGTTTTGAATCGACCGGAGGCGACGGTCAATCCGCTTCCTGAAAAGTACAGTCGGCTGATCGATGCCTGCCCGAACTGGCTGGCTGGTTCGGTTCGTGTTTTAGAGGGCGAGTTATTTCGTGAAGAGCGAATCGAGTGGGATCTCCACACCGACAAGCGAACAGAGGAAAGAGTGATTGAACGAGTTCGGCGTTGTCCTGCCGTTTTGTTCGGCCCCTACATTCTTGCCGGTTGGGGTGAACTGGCGATCAAAGCCGAAGAGAATAAGAAACGGGAGGTGGAAGATACAGCATTCAGACAGGCTGTTGCCAAGAAAGCCCGCGTCAGTCAATTCCTCTCCGTAGCTGTCGCGGCTGTAGCAATCGGCGCGATCCTGTTTACAGGGACGGCGACTGCGTTCACGACATCGCTGGCCATCGTCGTGGGCTTAGCGGCGATGGCACTGGCCGGTTATTCGGCACATCAGACGATGGTTTCGCGGGGGCAACTCATAGCAGGCCGCGTTCTTCTGCATAGCACGCTTGTTGGTGCCACGGTCTTCACTCTCCAAGCCTTGCTCTTCAGCCTCATGCACTGGTCACTTTCGGCGTTTGGATTGGCCGTGCTCGCAGGGGTAGCCGCAGCCATCGCATCGTGTTTGAAAAATGGTGATGCCGAGTTGGGCGGGTCACGTGTCGGCTGATGCAACTGCCAACGATGATCTCTCAGCCAGTCCGGTTTCTATTGAGCAACGAAATCGATCCACTCGGCGTATGTGGAGATACTCCGGCATTTGCGTGGGAGCATTGTTCTCCGTATTGATGCTCGGCGTGATGGCTGTGGGTTTTAAGATGCACGGCCATGAGCACGATCGTGAGATTTCAGAACCTGATCCAGCCGATTCCACTGGCTTGTTCGCTACCGTCAAGAAGAAGATTTCCGGAACCACCAGATCACCGGACGAATCGACGGCGGATCTCACAAAGCTCGACTTGGCGTTGCAGCGTGCCGCTTTGGAACTAGAACTGGCTCAGACAAAGCAGGCCGTGCGTCATTTTCAGACCGCACAAGCCGAGTGGAGCGAGCTTCTTAAAACAACCTTGACGGATGCGGTCGGCAAACGCATTGCCGCAAATGACGACTTGCTGCTTCAGTTTATCGCTCTAAGACAGATGCCGACGCCCACTGAGCCTGAACTCGTTTCCGAAAATCTCCATGCACTCCTAAGTGAAATTCAAAGCGAAGCAAAAAGCGTAACAGCCAATACCGACTTAATCCGACATCTTCGAGACAATCTGGCGCAAACGAAACAACTCGTTTTCGTATCGTTTGCATTCAATCAAGCACGATCGAAACACCTTCAACAAATGCGGGATGCGGCTGCATCCGATCCGGCAGGCGAATTCGAGCTTCACGCTGCAATCTCTCTGCGAGCGGCAGCTCTCACGAACAAACTGACATCCGTAGCCGATAAAGCCGCTCGTGATTTGGAAGCCGCCATGAACGAGGACCTCCGGCAGCTTACCAAGCAGCGAGATGAAGCCGCCGCCGTTGCAACAGAACTCGAATCTCAACTTTCCCGTCTCGCGAAAGGAGACAAGCTCGACTCTCATGTCGAAGCCGATGGCACGGAGCCACTCGTTTCGAGAGATGACTACAACCGAGAACTCGACAGCATTCGCACGGACCTTGTTGCCTTTACTACTCCCGGTTACGTCCAGCCAGAATCAGCCGACAAACTCGTGTACCATAAAACTAAACGTCCATTTTCTTATTCGGCATTGAAACGTATTGGAGCACTGGAAGACTCAGAGAAGGGGCGTGCGATCTTGTTTCGTGTTGGCGGATCAAAGACCGCAACCCAGCAGAATGACAGGCCGCTCGGTAGTTTTCCGAGGATGAACTCGATTTCTGAACTCCGCAAACCCGACGTCGTCGCTCGTCTGAAGGAGACGCAACGACTGTTACGTCAGTATGGACGACTGATGGTTGAAGACGGTCTCCTTTCGCAGTGAAATCCTTATGTCACAAGTATCGCCCTATGCTCGGTCAACAGCCGAACGCAGCCATAATCGCAACGCGACCACGCTGTTCGTCGCAATCGGCGGGGCAATCTTCTTCGCGGTGTTGTGGCTCGCCGACCCTGCGATACTTTCATGGGCATTCCAGTCAAATGAGACGCGGAAGGAGACTCTGAATCGCAACTCGGAACCGGAGTCAACTCGCGAGACTGCCGACACCGAGGAAACCAGCCGAACCGACAGAATCAGCGGAGTCGACTGGGCTGCACAAGTCGAAGCAATTGAGCACCAGCTACCGGACTCCCATTCATTAGATGTTTCAGATGTGAAAATCCGCCTCCAGTCTCTACTTCAGATATTGGAAGGCGAGAAGCTTCCGGAGCATGTCGTGTCAGATGTGCAGCGGTCGCTCGAAGAACTCCACCAACAGGCAGAAATGTTGCGTGCTCAATCCAGCCGCCCAAACGTCGATGCGGAAGGTTTTGACGAGGGTGTAGCTTCCACAGCACGAAGAATTCTGTTGGCTGAGCAGGAATTGGTGCGACAAGCCCGTGAGAATTCAGAACGCAAAACGCGGCAACAGAAAGAACCCACGCTCCGAGATGTTCGCCTTGCTTTGCGAGACAATCAGGATAAAGCGACCGACCTCCGACGACAGATTGCTCGAATGCAGCAGGAGCAAAGCGAATTCAGGGAAAAGGCAGCCAGAGCCGAAGCTCTCCGACTTGATATGACCGACGTGAAACGATACCTGCAACCGTTCACAGCCCCCGGCTATCTTCAACCTAAGAGCGATAGAAACGCATGGGATACCGAACGAACCGTAGACGCCACACCTGTTTCGCTTGCCCGGCTAAAACGCTTGGGAGCACTCGAAGATACGATGGAAGGGCTTGAGCGGCTTTACATTTTCGGTGGTGGCAAGAACCCGGTTCTCAACAACTCGCGACCGCTGGGTGCGTTTCCCGAGTATGCCGCATACTATTTGAAGAAGCCCAACGTGTTGCATGCAGTGAAGCGTGCCCAGCAACTTCTTCGCGAACACGGACAAGCACTCGTTGAGCAACAACTGCTGTCGCCATAGTGAATCACAAAAACTTGCATCATGACGAATTCTTGGGACTGGGTCGAAAAGCACAATAAGCGGGAGCGGCAGCGTAAGCGTTTCCGAGTGTTCGGCATCATTATGATGCTCTTCTTCCTGCTGTTCGTGATTGGCATTCCCCCGATCTTCAAGTTCGATGGTGAACCACAACCTCCCGCCAATGATCACAATGAGCAATTGGCGGATACCGTTGCTGATACGCAACAAGAACGCTCCCTTGATTCCGAATCAGATCGCATTGCAGCATCAGACGTCGCCGAACCCGACAGAACAGCGGACGACAATCCTTCGGTTGAAACCCCGAAAAACACGCCACCTCCTCCGGTCGAGCGTGAATCGCCGTCTATCGCAAGTTCAATTCCTGCCCGCAAACAACCGGTGCCCAACCCTGAACAACAGAGCGAGGCAGAGAGGGCGATCGCCCGGCTCAATAGCAAAATTCAACAGATTGACGGTAACGATGGTCGTCTCGGAAGGTACGGTGGAGAACCTTGGCAGTCGATACAGCGTCTTGTGGAAACCGCGAACAAAACTGAAGACGCAGCTATCGCCATCAAGACGGCAACTCAGGCCACCACCCAGCTTGAAGCACTCATTCCTGAACTTGATTACTCAGAGTTTCGCGAGAGCATCCGGGGACAGGATGCTCGCAAAGTCCTGTCGGCACTTGTTGGATTTCGCCGTTCACATGCGAATCATCCTCGGCTGACCGAACTGGAACAGTCGTTAAAAGGGCTGTCACGAGACAAGTGGCTGGAAATGGCAGCCGAAGAGTTGAAAACCGCTCCCCCCGACGACGCCGGGTTTTCCGAAGGCTGGTTGCCAATCGCTTCAGCGTGGCAGTTAGTTGGCAACGATGCTGAAGCTCGCGAAGCTGTGCGACAGGCCATCGAGGCTCTGCCTCGCATGACGTTGCCGGAACGTGTCATTGACTCGACGATCGAGATTTGCCAGCACGAATCTTTCGACAAATCATCATCGAGCCAACTGATAGAAGACGCGGCGAAAATGTGCGAGCAGATCGCTGCAAAATGGACTCGCGGGACGTACCTTGCCAACCTCTCAGGACTCGCATCCCAACTTGGTCATCGAACGCTTGCGACAAAATTGCTTGAGCAGGCACTTTCGCCGGACAATATGACTGTTGAATTTGGCGTCACGGAAAAACTGGTCTTAACGCAGCAAGCCCGTGCTGCGTCTTGGACTGCGAAGCCTGAAACCATCTTTGCGATCTGTGCCAAGCTGGAAAAGCTCAATTATCCCAAGCCTGTCTACAATGCGAATGCCTACGGTCATGCTGCCATCGCGGCCGCAAGAAACAATGACAGGAGGCAGTTCTTTCGAGCGATGCTCTTGACAGAAAATGCGTTGGCTCCGGTTCGCGTTTATGACTATCCAAACTACCTCTACGCTGTCCGCCTTGCCGAAGCGAACTTACTGCACCGCCGATGGCGGGCGGCTGTGATTGTCGCGAACAATATCCCCGATCCCTATGTTCGTGCGTCTTTGCTGTTCCGCGTCATGAAAGACGCACCGCAGGAGATTCGCGCTCGGAATCTCCCAGAACTATTCGAGCGATTTGCGGATCAGCGATATGCATCACCGGCGTGTGCCGGACACGCTGAACACCGCATTCGTTCCGGCGAAAGTTTGCTTTCCGTCGCGGCATGGCTTCACTCACTTCCGCTGGAATCACAGCGAGCTGCCGCGTTTAGCGGGATCGCACGTTCCATCGGTACGACAACTGTCGCAGATGATCCCCCTGAAGAAGAGCTGCATATTTCCGTTGATTTTGATGATCCCACTTCACTGATGAATGCAGCCGAGCGAGTTGCTCATCTAATTCAGGAACCGATTGATGCCGCATTTGTCTGGATACAAATCGCACGAACTTGGAACCTGTTAGGAAAGACACAACGGTATCGACAAGCAATCACCAACTTGGATGACCGTCTCTTTGATGCGTGGACCGGTGTCTGGGAAAATCGTCCACCTGTTAAGCGTTCCTACAACGGCGGGTATATCGACGCTGATGACCGCCACCGCGACGACGAAAAGCACACAGTCGGAATGATTGTCGCCTGCCACCGACACCTCGCAGAAATGCAGACGGACTTGGGCGACACTCGCGGAGCGATGGAATCATGCCTCAACTTGGCGAATGCAGCTGGACTACTGGACGCAACTGCCACATACAACAACTGGAATTTTCTTTACCTGAAAGCACTGCTCAACCGTCTTCAGGGAGCCACGAATGTCGGGCCGGATGCCGTCCCGCTCCAGAAGCATCGCTCCTATCGCTACACCCGTGCCCTGATGGCAGCATGGGCCAAGGATATTCCAGAGCTTGAGGCCACTCTTCCCGAACTTGTCGAACACTACCAGAGCAGGAAGGCCAACTCCAATGAACGGCACATTCCCGCAAGGGCATACGGTGAGCTTGCGATTCTCTTCGCCGAACGTGGA
This sequence comes from Planctomycetota bacterium, assembly GCA_039025515.1. Classification (GTDB taxonomy): domain Bacteria; phylum Planctomycetota; class Planctomycetia; order Pirellulales; family Pirellulaceae; genus Stieleria. The sequence goes on along the minus strand of JBCCOI010000001.1, from coordinate 109,989 downwards.
AACATCCAAGCGTATCAAAACGCGAGGCGATCCGCCCAAAGCCAGATCACTCAGGGACGAGCCGGATCGGAAATGAAACTCGTGCTGGCAACCGCCGACGCTCTGGCTGGTGAGTTCGCACTCGCGGAATCGAATCTCGTTCGCGGCACACTGGGTTGGTACGGAGACGCGAATCGTCCCCGAAGACAGCTTGTTGTTTCCTTAGCATTGGATGGTCAGTGGGAAAAGGCGTTGGACCATGCCCAAAAGATTTCAAAGGCCCAACCGCTGTATCGAGCGGAGGCATGGGCAGCCGTTGCTGAGGGCCGCAGGAGAGGCCGTTCTGAAACGGCCAAAGAACTTCTCGAATGGATGGAGTCACTAGAATCGCAGATCGACCGAGCAGCAGCCTATTGCGGGCTTAGCCTTGCCACGGGGCCGCAATAGCATCAGGTGACGAACCCAACTTCTGACGCTCTCCAACGAAAGCAGCGGGACGCCGGAGGTGAGTGACTCGTGTCGCGATAGCTGCTTTCATCTGCGCCAATCATCGTCGGGGGCGGGGCCGGGTGAACCCAACGATGACCGGCTCCGACAAAAGCAGCGTCGAAATCGAGTTGTCCATTTTCGGAAAAAACATTCCCGGTTGCTGCGGTGTGGGACTGTACGAGCAGGGCTTGCGGCGAATCGGATTGCTGCGTTGCGGTTCGACTTTCGCGGTACCCATTCTTGTCCAGAGGTTCCCTGTGAGATCAGTTTGCTTCTCTCGGCTCAGGCATGGTACCTATGAAAGATGAACGATTCATGGATTGCCATCGTTGACCGACAAGGACTCAGGCAACTGGTACTTGAAACCAGTCACGCACTGCCGTTTCTGTTAAGACGAGCGACCCGCGAAAATGCTGAGTGTTTCTGGGCGGTTCTGGAACCTCGCCACGTCGAATTCATTCAGCGACTTCGCTGTTCAGGCAACTCAGCCGCAGCGCTTCGTTGGCTGGATTATCTGGCAACCGATCTCGGACGTATTTCGCGGGATGAGAACTACCTGCCACCATGGGTTCCTGACGATGTGACAATTTCCGACAGGCATGATAGGGAATGGAGCTTCTGACTTCAGACGTTCCTTCATTTCTCAACATTAGTAGTTCGTTACCACCTCTCGCTCGATGGCAGCAGACACGCTTCTGCGCCGCCGAGAGAGGTCGGTGGTCTAACAGGTTTTTGACAATTTTACTGCAACTCGTTTCGTGAACCTGTGGCCGGGCTGTCGTTTGTCTCTACGAGGCGAACGGTCGCTCGGCTGCTTTGGTTGAGTATTCATGTTTCAACACGAGAGGAGTTGCAAATGGCCACATTGAAAAAAGCCCATGACGAACTGTTTCGACGAACCCCTGATGAAGCCTACGAGTCGTTCGACGATCTGTACGAACATTGCTCGCGACAACGGCTGCAATCGGAGGATTTGTGGGAACGCCCGCAGGACTTGACGCTGACGCATGACATGACTGTCTGTGCCAGTGATGGCAATGAACTGATTCTGAATGACTGGTCGTTCTCGCAATTGTGCCGTATGGCTGGTGTGAGCAAAGACACGGTAAATCGGCTTTCTCATCGTACGGCAAGCCGGGTGTTTGAAGAAACTCTGCCGCACGCTGACAAACCACTACAGGTGCTGACGACCGGCAGCGACATTCGCAGTATTCATGGTGTCGCCTACACACGGTTGTGGAATGCGGACCTGCTGGACGTCGTCAAAGAGTTCGCATCTGATTTCACCCCGCCACAAAAGGCGATGGATGACACCAGCACCGGACTCTACTGCGGCGAGCAGGATTTGTTTGCGTTCATGATCGATCCCACTGGCTGGGCTGAGATCGAAGGCGAAGCATTCGCACCCGGTTTCTTTGTCTGGAACAGCGAAGTCGGCAAGCGTTCGCTGGGAATCCAGACATTTTGGTTTCAGAAGGTTTGCCAGAATCACATTGTCTGGGATGCAACGGAAGTGGTTGACTTCAGTCGTAAACACACCGCCAACGTCCGTGACGGCCTGAACGAGATTCGCAGCATCCTCGAACGGCTGGTCGCTCGCCGAGATGAACGACGTGATTCGTTCGCAACCGTGATGAAGAAAGCGATGACGGAACGCCTCGGAGACGACGCGGAGGAAGTGACGAAAGTCCTGTCCGCCGAGAAGATCCCACGCGGCCTGATTAAAGATGCAATGGAGATCGCCCGGCAACAAGGCGGCTTCACCATCTTCGCCTTGGTCGATGCACTGACGAAGCTGAGTCAGAAGGTCAACTACGCCGGTGATCGAACCGAACTCGATTCCCGCATTGGTCAGTTGCTCGCGCTGGCGGCCTGATCATGGACCCGCAAACCACATGGAACAGCCTGCTCGAAGAGTGGGCGAATCGAAACTGGCTCGATGTATCTGAGTTGGCGGAAGCTCTCTTGGAATGGTTGAGCAAGGACGGCTTCCCACCGAAGACGATCGGAAGTCGAGATTTGGGAGCGGACTGGCATCGGACAGCGGCTCTGGCGATGTGCAACTTTGCACTCACACGAGCCAACGACGTTCTCGACAGTCCCAATCAGATTCCCGGCCAAGTGCCGTTCACACTGACTTGTGCAACGTGCAACAACGAAGGCCCGGACACCTACGCCGAAGCGATCGACGAAGGCTGGACGCGCATCGAGTACTTTCCGGCTGGAGAATCTGAAAACTTTCTTGGTGAGTGCCCCGTTTGTCGCAACTGCGATGAATAAGCCTGACCTGTCCGGCGATGTTCGTCGGCAAACTGCGTTTCTGTTTCTTTTCAATTTGGAGAATGCTGTTATGGCAACTGCAACCGCTACGAAGAAGTCCTCGAAGAATGGCTCTGCCGCTCGCCCCGTGCAGGAAATCCGCATGGGCCGCATCCGGGCTGCCATCTGGGAGAACGAAACGACCAACGGCACGCGATACAACGTGACCGTCAGTCGCATCTACAAGGATGGTGACACGTGGAAGGATTCCAACTCATTTGGCCGCGATGATTTGTTGGTCGTCGCGAAAGTCCTCGACCGCTGCCACACGTGGATCTACTCCGAAAACGGAAGTGCAGTGGTGAGCAACGGCGAAGATGGTGGCGAAGACGCCCCGTTCTGATCCATAGACACTCGGTATTCGACGCTGATTGTCTGAAGAATGTGTGTCTCAGTGAGAATCTCTGACGACACAGGTGGCCCCGGTTCAACATGCGTTCAAAGACCGCCGGCCACCGCAGATTCATCGCTCCTTTATTCTCCGGAGAATGTGCCGAACATCCTTCGTTTCGATCTGAGGCTATGACTCAGTTGGAAGCGATACACGCAATATGGTTTTTTAAGAGCAATCTTGATCTGTCGCACGAACCTGACCGCCTGCTGTCCACTACAGGCAGACGCAATGGCCCGTGCGATCGACGGGGAATAGTGGGCCTACTGACATTCCTGACAGTGTGAGCCGATTCACCCACTGAAATCTAACGAACGGGTTGAAACTTGTCGGCCGGTCGCGAAGCGTCTTCAGTGACCTCGTGCAGCGACAAGCACAAGGGTTTCTGAAAGCTGCCTCGCTTCCGGTCTACTCAACAAAGTTTCCCAAGCCATCTTGGGTGTGATAGTTCTGGAGACAGATGAGCTATCGAAGAGTCATTCCTGCAACGGTCTACTTAATGATCGCAGTTCTCCTGTTCGGCCATCCGTTACCGGCTGGAGCGGCAACTGATCACTGCGTCAAACCATGCCTGTCTGGTCACTGCCAGAACTGCAAATGCCACGATAGCGATTCCCGCTCGCGAGACGGTTGCGATCATCACCGTAGCAACAAATCGCCATCCGATTTGCTCAGAACAGTCTGCCTGTGCAGCGTTTCCACGCCGGTCGCCAACGGAGTGACGAAGCATCAGATCCCCAACGACAATACGACACGGTTACAGCCAGCACATGTCAACGCCGTGCCAGTCTCCCCTGTTGCCACCTTCGGCAAGCCGAAGACTTACGCCGGTTGCACGTTTGGCAAAGACTCCGATTTTCGCAGGCGACTGCTCTGTATCTGGGTGATCTGATAGCCGTGCGGTCGTGACCAGACCGCCACACACGTTGCAATCTAACAGAACAATCGACCGAGTGACGGGCAATTGCCGCTGCTCGGCCAATGAAGAAACGAACATGAGGAATTGAATAATGATACGAATAAACACACGGAAAATCGGCGGCTTGTTAGCTGCCTTAGCTATCGCAGCCATTTCGCCGACCAGCGTTCTGGCTGACACACATTCCAAAGCATCCAGCAGCGTTGAGTTTGCGAACGAAAAGTGCCCCATGCTCGAAGGGAAGCCACTCGAACGCCTGACAACAGACTACAAGGGAATGACCATCGGATTCTGCTGCGAAGGCTGTCCCGAAAAGTGGGCGGCTTTGTCGGACGAAGAGAAAGCGGCACGCTTCGAGAAGGTCAAGAAGTCGAACCACGAGATGCCGATGCACAAAAAGATGAGCGGCGAACACAAAGGCATGTCTCACAAGCACGGCAACGACCATTCCAAACACGAAGTCGGTGGCGGTGAGCATCAAGGCCACTAATGGCTGATCGGCAGACCATTCTGCCAATGGCGGCGAGCGGGAACTTCTCCCCTCGCCGTCCACTCACTGACCTTACAACTTTGTCCATTTGCAAAATCCGTTCTATTGGTTGGCCAAACAAACGCCGCTTGATGCATCATCTGCGCTGCTGACCGGGTAAAACTTTGCCATGCCGTGCAGAGTGTCGACGACATTTGCAAATTCGAGCATGCGAAACACCCGCCCATCGTTCACCCGGTTAATGCATGACAAAGGACGTTATTGTGCGCTATAGTCGAAGGACGCAAAAACTCGTTAAAGGCGATATTTCCCTCAAGCGAGGTGTGTGAATGGATTGCTAGACATGGCCAGCAACTGCATGAGAAAACATTGAAGAAATCAATTGACAAAGCGACTGCTATGATTGACAAGCAACTGCCGCAGTTGGGTCAGACGCATGTGGTTGTCAATAGCGGTGATCTTTCCCTGCCCACTCTCATTGAGTCTGCCGGGTCAGCGGCCCGGTACGCATGGGAAGAATTCATCTATGGCAAGATCCGCAATCCACACACCCGCGTTGCCTATGAGCGGGCCATTCGTCGATTTCTGACGCACTGCGAGGGGATAAACAAAGAGCTTCCCACTGTGTCGCCAAGAGACGTAGGAAGCTATTTGGACGCTCAGGACTATGCACCAGCGACGAAGAAGCTGCACTTGTCCGCCATTCGCCATTTCTTCGACACGCTGGTGACGAGACACGTCATTATGTTGAACCCCGCCCATTCGGTTCGCGGGGAACGGTTGCAGGTGGTCGATGGCAAGACGCCCGAAATTACGGTTGCACATGCTCGGAAGTTAATGCGGTCAATTGACACCAATCACGTCGTTGGCCTTCGAGATCGTGCGGTGATCGCCATCATGATCTACACGGCGGCTCGCGTTGGAGCAGTCGCCGCACTTCGTCGTGGCGATTTCTACGACCTTGGCGACCAGCATTGCTTGAGGTTCAGCGAAAAAGGCGGCAAGTCTCGGGAGATTCCAGTTCGACATGACTTGCAGAAGTTTATTGGAGATTACCTCACGGCAGGTGGAACAGAATACGCCGACAAGTCCAAGCCGCTATTTCGCACGACCGTCCGGAAGACCAAGAAACTCACGCAGAATCCGATGACGGCTGGCGATATGGCTCGCATGGTCAAACGGCGCATGAAAGATGCTGGTTTACCCTCGCGACTCTCTCCACATTCATTCCGAGTGACCACAATTACGGACTTGCTGAGCCAGGGCGTTCCTTTGGAGGATGTGCAGAATCTGGCCGGTCACGCTGACCCCAGAACGACTCGACTCTACGATCGTCGAACGCGAAAGGTGACCCGTAACATCGTAGAAAGAATCAGCGTCTGAGTCTTTCTGCTCTCGGGAGTTCGTGCAAAGCTCTGAAGTCATAACCTGCTTGAATCGTTTGAGATTTGTTCGATCCTTCGACGCATATACAACGAAACAACACTTATAGGGCGATCTTCCGAATAACGAGTGTGGGAGATTCTATGGGCATAGACAAACAACCGACGCGTGAAAAAACAGATCGTGCCGAGGCAACACGGGAGCATGCCGATGTGAGGCTGCCCAATTTGCTGGAAACGAGCCGTCTCTCAATCCCGAAACCCAGAGCAGTTCCAATGGCGATTCCCACAGGAGACTTTGACGCTTCGTCAACAGGAGCGGATGACATCCAAAAGAAGAGTGAATTGCCGTCGATATGCGATTCGGTCACACAGTACGTGAGTGACAGGATCGCGGCAGACACCGAATACAAGGCGTACGCCGTTTACGATCTAGATAACCAAGAAATGACCATTGTGCTGCAATGCGACCGCAGTCAATCCACAGGGTTCGGAACATCGAACTCAACGTTACCATCGGGCGTTACCAAGCCGAACTCGAGGACTGCCAATGTTGAGTGGCTCGGAGAGTTTCTTCAGTCAACGGATTCTGGATTGACAAGACTCAAACTGCCTGCAAGTCCGCGACAGTTCACGAATTCAGCGCAACTCGTCGCGACTGAAATCGACTCACCTGACGTCAGCCCGGCTGGGCAGTTGGAGATGGAGCATTTCAGTGATCGGGATAGCGACGTTAGTCAGCGTATGAGTTCGGTCATTGATCGCAACCACGACGGATTTCATGATCGCTCCGAGTTGCAGCACGCCCTCTCCGACCGCTCAGTTCGGGGAGAAGATGCGATCTACGTTTCACTTGTAATGAAGCACTACGATGCGCTTCAAGGACTCTCCAATGATGAGTTGCTGTTTGAAAACAGCGGTGTGACCGTTGCAGATGCAGCAGCACTGGATGCACCGGAAAACCGCGAACTGCTAAAGCAAATGCGTGCCGACTTCCAACGAATGGCGGCACGGCTACACAATCGCCCCGATACGTTGTTTGGCACCGCCAACCAACCCAGCATTCACGCCTTTCGTCAGAATCAACTCGGGGACTGCTACTTGCTTGCTGTCGCAGGCTCACTGGCGGAACTTCGCCCAGACGCATTCCGCAAAATGTTTCAGCAGAACGCCGATGGAACTGTCCGAGTCAACTTCCGTGGTGGTTATCGCGGACAATTCGACGTAGAAGTGCCACAGGACGGCGAACTCGTCAGTTATGCCGAAGTCAGCAATGAATATGGTTTCTGGCCACAAGTACTTGAAAAAGCGGCGGGACGATATCGGTTGAACTCGATCATGTTCGGGACCGATCCTCATGCGGCTGTTGATGATGGCGGAACTCCAGAAACGGCGATGCAGTTGCTGACCGGACACAAGACAAATACTGACCTGCTGATCTTTTCGTCGCCATCGTCAATCGAGGCAACTCTTGCGAAAGCGGTTGCTGAAGAGCGGGCCTCGGTTCTTATGACGCACCCGCTACCAATGGGAGGCCTAAACGGCACCGGTCTTGCTGCTGGTCATGTCTATTCGGTTGTAGGATACGACGCACAATCAAGACTCTTTTCGATTGTCGATACGAACAAAGTCATGGAACTGGAACCGACACAGGGTGATGGCTTCATCGAAGTATCGGCTGAACAGATCAAAGCATATTTCTCTCAGTCAGTTGTTGAAACTCACGCAGACATACTGTGGAGCGTTTTCGCTCTATAGCCGCGACGTTCAACTGTTTGAAGGCCACTATTGCAACGCGCATTGAAGAGGCACGCCCCGTAGGACGTGCCACACAGAGATTGTCATTTTCGCCAAATCGTTCAACGGACATACGAAACGGAAGGACGCTGAGTGCTCAGATATTGCTGGGGAGCATTCTTCAGCCGACTGACACAACCTTCACAGCAGACAAAGACCGAGCGACCAGCGACGCGAACTTGGATTGGCTTGCCCATTGAACCAAGTGGCTGCTTCGTCACCGGGCATGTACGCTGCCGCAGTGCGGCTTCCTGTTGGGACGACGGCAACAACGCAACTCCCTCCATTTCGCGAGGGATTCGCGTTGCAGGTTCTCGGCCTTGTGGTGTACGCGGGGTGCGAGAGAAGTCGTCGCGACTTCGGCCAAACGAACGTGTCGATGGATTTAGATTGGCAAGGTACCTTTGTGGGTCACTTTTCAAGCGGTTCACACAGCCTTCGCAGCAAACAAAGACTGACCGGCCCGCAACGCTGACGCGCATCGGTGTTCCCATTGACCCCAGCGGCTGTCGCGTGACCGGACATGTCCGCTGTTGCAATGCCGCGTACTGATCGTTGACGGAGAGTTTTGCAACGCCTTCCATTCCTCTTGGGATTGATGGAGCACGCCGGTCCTGCAAACGCCGAGGCTCGTATCGTGTTTGAGGTGAATATGATTGATCGTCGCGTCCGAAAGTTGAGTTGAGCGGCGAGCAGCCGTTCAACCCGCAACGATTTGGCGAGTAGTAGACGTTGTCCGTCGGCAGGTAGGCGGAGTTGCCATTACTTGAACAACCGCAGCCTTGTACGCGAGTTGTCATGAACTGTGAATGTCCATCATGTGCCAATGCACTGGTCGTTCCTGCGAGCAGAAGGACCATGCTGGTAACGAGGTTCAGCGAGCGAGTCATAGTGGGATCTTTCATTCAAAGCGAATCAAATCTGTTGCGACGTCAAATCGCTGACTGGCAGACGTTTCCCTGTGTGCCACGGTTGTCGAAGAAGTCGCAATCGCTGTGCCGATCACATCAAATCGTTAAACACTTCCTTTTTCGCTTGAAACGACTGAACGTGTGATTGAAGTTCTTGCAATGCTCACACAATGCGTTGCGAAAATGACAAGGATTGTGTTCCACCTGACGACATGCCAACGAGAGGTCAGTTGACTTTCTGAGCCACAAACACAATCCAAGGACTCCATCGTGCGATGCGACGCAGGCCAAGTGCTTTCTCCAATCTGACCGCAGACGGGATCAATGGCGAATCACTCATCCGACCAAAGGGCATCCAGCACAAACCCTCTTCGCGAATCATACGGAAGCCTCGATTGACAAGCTTCTTTCGCCACGGGGCATAAGCAGCCGTGTATTGCTGAAATGAATCTTCCGGGTCGCGTTTGAGATTGCGAATGAAGGCTCGCCACGAATGTTTGTTTTGGAACACACCAACGAACAAACCACTTTGCTCAAGAACGCGGGCGGACTCGTCAATGAACCAGTCTTGTTCAACAAGTTCATGTACTTCAATCGCCAACAGCAACCGAATCGACACGTCATCGCAGGGAAAATCTTCGGCGTCACGATCAACGAGAACGCACTTCGCCGATGGAATTCGTCTTTGGCACACATCGAGCGCGTCGGCAACGATATCCGTGCAGACCATTTGCCAGCCCAAATCCGCGAGAATCTTGGACCAGCGTCCACCTTCAGCACCAATCTCCAAAGCTGTCGCAGATGAACCGGCGAGTTCGTGCGCTTGCAACAGCGACGCATGCTCACTGGCTGAAATGTATCTGCCCCAGCGCCTTTCCGAAATCGGTTCCCAGAACAGGTCAGCCGATGGCCGATCAGCGACGCCTTGCGAGTCGTTCATCAATTTCAACGCCGTTCGGCGATACCCTTTATTTCAACTGGCTTGTGACCGTGACAACACCGGCCACGGTCTTCACAGCCGCAACGGCGAGTGACCGATCATCAAGAGACGGTACAGTGCCCAGCAGATTTACGTTGCCGTCGTCATCCACTGCGACGTCAATGCCGTCGAATTCCAGACGAGACAACGTACGCTCGATGCGACATCGAACCTGCTTAGGCGTTGAGTGCATTCCGTCTGCCTACTTTATCGCCGGAGGTTTGACGCCCATCTTGGTGAGCTTGGCAAGAAACTCATCCGGCTGGGCGTGCAGTTTCTTGGCACATCCAGCACAGCAGATGTAGACGGCTTTGCCTTTAACATCGACTTTCAGCGGAGCACCCATGCCACCCAATGGTTCATCCATCACGGGACAAACTTTCTGTGCGGCGATCGCACCGGCGTCGGCCAACGTCGCCTTGAAGACACCGGGGCGAACCTGTTCACTGCTCGGTTGGTAGTATTTAGCGAGGTACTGTTGCGGCGAGTTCTTGACTTTGTCGCTGCAACCGGCACAGCAAACAAACAGCGGCTTACCTTCGACCATGATTTTCGGTGGTGCTCCCATTGAGCCGAGTTTCTTGCCGCTGACCGGACAGGTCGCCTGCAAGCTAATCAGAACGGCGTCGGACAATTTGCCGTCTGAAACTTGCCCCATCGCGTGAAACGAAACCGGCTGGGCGGCAATTCCGTTGAGTGTCACGTCCATGTGCAGCGTATGGCCAACAACTTTCGACAGGTCAACGCCGACTCCGATGGCATTGTTCTTGAGCGGCTTCAATTCGTACGGATATTCCTTGCCCTTGTCGCCAACTCGCAACTTCAATGATCCGCTGGCACGGGGAGCAGCGACGGTTTTGCCTTCTCCGTCCAGAACCATAAACATGATGCCCTTGGGACGGATAACCGTTTCGATGCGCTGCGTCCCCACCATTTGGATGGTTCCACCGTTCGGCCCCTGCTTCATAGCTGAATGATCGTGACCGTGGGATTCGTGCTTGTGGTCCGCGTGGTTGTGCTGTTGAGCGAAAAGGCTGCTCGACATCGCCAGAGTTACAAAGGCGATCGCGGATACTTGGGTGAGGTTTCTCAAAGACATGCTGAGTCTTTCCTTGAGGGGAGTGAAAAACGAGAGATTGGCGGCGTCCGCCACAATGTTTAGTTGTTGAGTTTGGCGAGATACTTGTCTGGGTCTGCGAGTAACTTGTCTTTGCAGCCATCGCAGCAGATCCAAACCTCTTGTCCTTGGACTTCGACCTTTTCCGGCTCGCCCATCGTGCCGAGCATTTCACCGCTGACCGGACAGAAGTGCTGCTTCATCGCGGATTTGCGATCTTCCTCGGAGAAGTCCGCCAGTGCTTCGGTCATTTTCTCCATGTCGGTCTTGCCCGCATGGTCCCCGTCACCGTGATCATGATCGCCATGACCGTGGCCTGAATGGTCATGTTCCATTTCTGAGTGGTCCGGCGAGCCGGTGCTTGCGGCGGGAGTTGTCGTTTCCGTAGTTTCAGATTCGTTGGAATTGCAACCGGAAACAGCAAGGAACAGCCCCAGTCCAAGGGCCACACTGAGCAGCAATTTCGACGTCATAAATTCGCTCGCAGAAAAACGGTGAATCGAGTGGCATTGATGCCGGACGTGGGTTTCGATGCTTCCGCAGAGCGTATCTTCATGCGAAAATCAAAAAATCTGCGAACCATCCCCTGCCAACCGCGTTTCTTCGAGCTTTTCTTGGCAAAAGCGTGAAGAACGGTCGCCTTCGAGCATCCAAAAACGTGCTCGCCAAGATTGCTTCATTGAAGCGGCGGGCGGACGGCATAAAGCAGTTATTCCGCCCCAAGAGACTCCTTGATGGATGTGTCGCCATGAAATGCCCTGATGTTCAAGACCGACTTTCGGCGTACTACGATGGCGAATTGTCTCCTGAATCTCAGGCCAAGATGACTCGGCATCTTGCCGGGTGTGAGTCATGCGCTGCCGAGTTTGCGAAATTCAAGGACGTCACTCGGGCCGTGAGTGAAATGGGAGAACCAAAGGTCCCCTCTTCCGTTTGGGACGGTCTTTCAGCGGAACTGGCAAATGCCGAATTGAACGACTCATCCAAGCCGCAACCAGCGTCCGCCCAGCAAGCGACCCGGCACAAATGGAAGTCGTCCCGAGCGTTGGCACTGGCTGCCTCGGTGCTTCTCATGTTGGGATTTGGCTATTGGATGAATCGAGGGATGAATCATCTGCACTCCGACAATCTCGCAATGACCGATGAGCACGACCACAGTGCCGACTTCGTGGCGACGATGGATCACTATTTGCGTCAGCTTCCCGACGACCCCGATGCCGCAGAGCAGTTTCTGCTGAATAAGTATGACGGCCAATCCGTCAATGCAGACACCGCTGTGCAATTGGTTGGCTATCGTCCGGCTGTCTCCGAAGGTCTGCCGGAGGGCTATTCGCTGGCTTCGACAAGTGTTCTAAAGATGCCCTGTTGCACGTGCGTTAAAGCGGTTTGCAAACGGCAGGATGGTTCCACACTCGTTTTGTTTGAACATGACGACGAGAAGACAGAATGGTTTGGCCAGCGTCAGTCAAACATGGCAATGTGTGGTGACAAGGAATGTTGTTTGGTCGATCTCGATTCGAGCATTGCCGCAACTTGGAAACGAGGTTCGCGTTCACTGACGGCGGTCGGTGTTCGCGATGTTGATGAAGTGAACACATTGGTGAGTTGGCTGGACACGAAAGTTGGACCAGCACTCTAAGCAGCGACTCACAAACGAGGATATGGATAAAGCGACCGCAATGAACCGACTCAGTCAGTTTTACGAAAAGCATCGCGGCAAACTATGGATCGCCCAAGCCGTCGTGTTGCTTGGTGTTGGCTTGCTATTCGGCATGTCGATGCGTGGCGATAGCTCAATGGCTCATGGCACGGCGGCACAGGAAGATCATTCCGGCCATGCTCATGCTTCCGCAGACGAGGATGAAGCAAAGATTTGGACGTGCTCGATGCATCCGCAAATTCGTCGGGACGGCCCGGGTAGCTGTCCGATCTGCGGCATGGATTTAGTACCGGTCAAGAAATCGGCTGGCGGCGTGCGCACCGTTTCGATCAGTTCCGATGTCAAGAAGCTGATGAACGTGCAGACCGTTCCGGTGGCTCATCGCTATGTCACCGCCGACGTTCGCATGGTCGGCAAGGTTGAATACGACCAGACTCGACTGGCCCACATCACCGCTTGGGTTGCTGGTCGCTTGGATCGACTGTTCGTCGAGTTTGAAGGCGTGGAAGTCAAAGAAGGCGACCACATGGCGTACATCTACAGCGAAGAACTCTACACGGCTCAGGAAGAACTTGTTTCGGCACTGCAATCGAAAGCAGAACGGCCATCCTCACGGTTCGTCGAGCCATTGAATCTGGCCGAATCGGCGCGCGAAAAACTAAGGCTGCTTGGAATCACCGATAAGCAGATCAAAGAGATCGAACAGCGTGGGAAGCCCAGCACGCACCTCACGATCTACTCTCCCGCGGGTGGCATTGTCGTTAAGAAGCACCGCGAAGAAGGTGATCGTGTTCGCACCGGAGATCGCATCTACACAGTTGCCGACTTGGACCACCTTTGGGTGCAAATGGATGCTTATGAATCCGACCTTCCGTGGCTTCGCTACGGACAGGATGTCGAATTCACGACCGAAGCCTACCCCGGCGAAGTATTTCATGGCCGTATCGCATTCATTGACCCGGTGCTGAATGAAGCAACGCGAACGGTGAAGGTGCGAGTCAATGTCTCGAATGAAGATGGAAGACTGAAACCGGAAATGTTCGTTCGTGCCGTGGTGAAATCCAAGATCGCTGCGGGCGGAAAAGTGCTTGATTCGTCGCTCGCCGGGAAATGGATCAGTCCGATGCACCCGGAAATCGTCAAGGACCAGCCGGGCGATTGCGATGTGTGCGGAATGCCATTGGTGCGTGCTGAAACACTTGGCTACGTGACCGCCGAACCGAGTGATACGGCCAAGCCGCTGGTGATTCCGGTTTCGGCTGCGTTGCTCACCGGAACACGAGCCATCGTTTACGTTCAGGTGCCTGATGCAGAAGAACCAACCTATGAAGGTCGCGAAATTGTGCTTGGTCCCCGTGCCGGAGACTACTATCTCGTCAAAGCAGGCTTGAAGGAAGGCGAACTGGTTGTCACCAATGGCAACTTCAAACTGGACAGTGCTCTGCAAATTTCCGCCAAACCGTCCATGATGACGCCCGAGGGCGGTGGAGGCGGAGGCCACGATCACGGTGGCGAAAAGAAGCCTGCTGCCGACAGTGAGCCGATGCAGATGGCTGAACACAATGGAATGTCTCTGCCCTCAGCATTGGAGAAGCAGCTCCACCAAACCGTTGCGTCGGTACAGGGCATCGGCAAAGCCATCGAAGCTGCCGAGTTAGATGCAATTCGAGGCGGATTCAATCAACTCGGTGAGAGCGTTGCCTCGCTGAAGGTCGGCCAGTTATCGGGCGACATACGGGCGCAGCTTGAAGAGTTTGCGATGTTGCTCAGAAACGACGCCATCGAAGGTCAGGACGTTAGGTCGCTACAGGATGCTGACCGAGTCTTTTTAGTGACGAAGCGCCATGCGGACCGCTTGCAGCAGATGTTTGGGCTGTCTCACGCCGGACACCAGATGGCTGAAGAAAGTCTCGATGTCCCCGCTGATTTTCGCAACCAACTCAGTCAACTCGTCAATCCCTACCTTGCAATCTCACAGGCTTTGTCGGCGGATGATGCCAATGCAGCAGCCAACGCCGTATCAGGACTTCATCAGGCCGTCGGAACAATCAACGCTCAATCACTAACGGGCAAAGCCGCTGAGCGTTGGAAGTCAGAACTGAACAGTCTTTCGGCCATTACGGCTCGACTGTCGAAGGCCAATGACCTGAAAACACTTCGCTCAGCATTCGCTCTGCTCTCCGATGAACTGCTGACACTTCAACGTGTGTTTGGATTGGCAGGCAGTGACCAGTTGTTCGAGCTTCATTGCCCGATGGCGTTTGAAGGACGCGGGGCAAGCTGGATTCAAGCGAACGACGCTATTCGCAATCCGTACTACGGTGCTTCGATGCTCAAGTGTGCGGACAAGGTCGAGCCGCTGGGTGAGAAAACGCCGCCGGATGGGCACGCCGGACACAACCACGGGTAGGAGAACGAGTCGTGCAAGTCTTTCAGCCGAATTTTTGGAAACCAGTAACGAGAATACGACGCTTTGATGACCGACCCTGCCAATGACATAGCTCCTGATATCGAAGCTGGTCGCCGTACCATTCTCGGCAGCATTATCTGGTTCTGCCTGAACAACAAACTCGTCGTCTTTCTGCTTGTCGTAGCCATCATGGGCTGGGGCATCATGGTCGCACCGTTCGACTGGCAGGTCGGCAGCCTGCCTCGCGACCCGGTTCCCGTCGATGCGATTCCTGACATCGGCGAGAACCAGCAGATCGTTTTTACAGAATGGATGGGCCGCAGTCCGCAGGATGTTGAGGATCAAATTGGCTATCCGATGACGGTTGCCCTCTTGGGTATCCCGGAAGTCAAAACGATTCGCAGCTACTCGATGTTCGGCTTCTCGACGATTTACGTGATCTTCAATGAGAACGCGGAGTTTTACTGGTCGCGATCGCGTGTGCTCGAAAAGCTCAACAGCTTGCCTGCCGGAACGCTTCCCGAAGGAGTGCAACCAACGCTTGGTCCCGACGCCACCGCCCTTGGCCAGATTCTTTGGTACACGCTCGAAGGCCAAGACCCGGATGGCAATCCCACCGGCGGCTGGGATTTGCATGAACTGAGGACGATTCAGGACTGGTATGTGCGATACGCTTTGGCGTCAGCGGAAGGCGTCAGCGAAGTCGCTTCGATTGGCGGCTTCGTGCAGGAATACCAGATCGACGTCGATCCCGATGCGATGCGAGCCGCCAAAGTATCGCTGACCGACGTCTTCCAATCTGTCCGCATGTCCAATGTCGATGTCGGTGCCCGGACGATAGAACTCAACAAGGCCGAATACGTCATACGCGGTCTCGGCTTCATCGAGCAAATTGAAGATATCGAAAAGACCGTCGTCAAAGTCGCCGACGATGTTCCTATCACGATCAAGGACGTGGGAACTGTTACTCTTGGCCCGGCGCTGCGCCGGGGTGCCTTGGACAAAGCAGGTGCCGAAGCCGTCGGCGGTGTGACCGTAGTGCGATACGGTTTCAATCCGCTCGAAGCCATCAAGAACGTCAAGGCCAAGATAGAAGAAGTCTCGCCGGGTTTGCCCAGCAAGGTGTTGATCGATTACACCCGGACCACTGCCGAGCAGGTCGATGCCTATGCCAAGTCGCATGACCTTCCGGCAATCACCGGTTTGACGCCAAATCACGATCCTTGGGTTCAGCACCTGCGCGGAACGCCGCGCGACCAGTGGCCGAGTTGGATCACGACGAGCCAAGTTCGCGTTGTTCCCTTCTACGATCGCACGGGCGTCATTTACGAAACGCTGGGTACACTCAACACCGCTCTGTCAGAAGAAATACTGGTCACCATCATCGTGATTCTGGTGATGGTGCTCCACCTTCGCAGCTCCATTCTGATCAGTGCCTTGCTGCCACTGGCCGTGCTAATGGTGTTCATCGCGATGAAAACGTTCGGCGTGGACGCAAACATCGTTGCGTTGTCGGGCATTGCGATCGCCATTGGAACGATGGTCGATATGGGCATCATTCTGTGCGAGAACATTCTCAAACACTTGGACGAGGCTGACCCCAACGAAGATCGCGGACACGTGATTTTCCGAGCGTCGAACGAAGTTGCCAGTGCCGTTCTAACCGCCGTCTCGACGACGGTGGTCAGCTTCCTGCCCGTGTTCACGATGATCGCGGCGGAAGGGAAACTGTTCCGACCTCTCGCTTTCACAAAGACGTTCGCCCTCGCCGCATCGGTCATCGTGGCACTCACGATTATTCCTCCGGCAGCCCACATCCTGATGGGCGGACGAATGCAGGCCGGTTCGCTTCGCAAATACTCGATGATCGCTCTCGCCGCCGCAGGAGTGCTGGCGATGTTCTTCGTTTCGTGGTGGGTCGGGGCCATCGTCATCGGCCTTGGACTTTACAAGCTGCTCGAACCACGCATTCCGGAAAAATACAACCACTACGCTCCCTTCCTTGCGAGTGCCATTGCCGTCCTGATTGTCGGAGTGATCCTGACGGAACACTGGCTGCCACTGGGGCCGCAGAAAGGAATCACACGTAACCTCATGTTCGTCGGTCTGCTCATCGGCGGCCTGCTTGGCTTCTTTACGATCTTCCAGCGATACCTGTACGAGCCAATATTGCGCTGGTGCCTCGCCCACAAGCTGCTGTTCCTCTCTGTGCCGACTGTCATTTTATTATTTGGCGGGAGTGCGTGGCTTGGCTTTGATAAAGTGTTTTCGTTCATCCCAAGACTTGCATCGAATGTCGGGATAGAGCAATCAACCATTCGCGAATCGAAACCGTGGGTAGCCGCCAGCAAAACACTGCCCGGCATCGGCAAGGAGTTCATGCCGCCATTGGATGAAGGATCATTCCTTTATATGCCGACGACGATGCCCCACGCTTCCATTGGCGAGGCAATGGACGTGCTTCAACTGCAAAACAAGTTTCTCATTTCCATTCCCGAAGTCGATTCGGTCGTGGGCAAGATCGGTCGAGCCGACAGTCCGCTCGACCCGGCTCCGATCTCGATGATTGAGACGTTCATTACCTACAAGTCGGAATACAAAACGGACCAGAACGGCAACCGCTTGAAGTTCCGCTACGACGAAGAAGCCGACGACTACGCTCGCGACGAGCAAGGCCAACTGATCGAAGACCCCCACGGCCAACCGTTCCGCCAGTGGCGGGACGAGATCAATTCACCAGATGACATTTGGCAGAAGATCACCGAAGCGGCTGACATTCCCGGCACCACTTCAGCTCCCAAGTTGCAGCCGATCGCGGCACGTATCGTGATGCTGCAAAGCGGGATGCGGGCACCAATGGGCATGAAGATCAAAGGCCCGGACCTCGAAACGATCGAACGAGTCGCACTACAAATCGAAGGACTCCTGAAGCAAGTCCCCACCGTTCAGGCGTCCGCCGTGATTGCCGACCGCATTGTCGGCAAACCCTATTTGGAAATCGACATCGACCGCGATGCGATCAAGCGATACGGCCTGCACATTCGCAGCGTTCAGGACGTGATCGAAGTCGCCATAGGCGGACGTCGCATCACCACGACCGTCGAAGGCCGCGAACGCTATCCGGTGCGTGTTCGCTACGCACGAGAACTGCGAGACGATGCCGAGTCGTTGGAACGCATCCTTGTTCCAACGCCAATGGGACAGCAGATTCCACTCGCCCAGTTGGCCAACATTCGCTATGTCCGAGGTCCGCAGGTTATCAAGAGTGAAGACACCTTTTTGCTAGGCTACGTCCTGTTCGACATGAAGGCAGGCAACGCAGAGGTTGACGTTGTCGAAGATGCTCAGGCATTCTTGCAGGAAAAGATCGACAGCGGAGAATTGGTGCTGCCCGCCGGTGTCAGCTATTCCTTCGCAGGAAACTACGAGAACCAACTACGCTCACAAAAGACTTTGGCTGTGGTATTGCCGTTGGCTCTCGGCATCATCTTTCTGATTCTGTACTTCCAGTTCAAATCCGTCATCACAACGTCGCTGGTATTCAGCGGAATCATGATCGCATGGTCCGGCGGATTCATCATGCTGTGGCTGTACGGCACTGACTGGTTTCTGAATTTCAACTTGTTCGACACCAACATGCGAGAGCTGTTTCAGGTCCACACGATCAACCTCAGTGTTGCGGTTTGGGTCGGCTTTCTTGCCCTATTCGGAATCGCCACCGATGACGGCGTGGTGATCGCTTCCTACTTGGAAGACAGCTTCCGACGCGACCGAATCACCAGTGCCGAACATGCCCGAGAAGCCACCGTCACCGCTGGCTTGCGTCGCGTTCGCCCCTGCCTGATGACCACCGCGACAACCATCCTTGCACTCATCCCCGTGCTTACATCTACTGGCCGAGGCAGCGACATCATGGTCCCAATGGCCATCCCAAGTTTCGGCGGCATGGTCATCGCAGTCATCACGATGCTTGTGGTTCCTGTGCTCTACTGCTCCGTGATGGAATGGAAGCTCAAGCTGGGCATTGATGACCCAAGGTTCTCAGCGAATGCGTAGATGAACGAACTGGGCGTGAAAATGTTGTGAAGAAACAACATCGCCAAGCATCTAAAGAGCCAGAGAACGCGGGCTTGCAGAAAAGTCAGTGCATGGCCTGTGACGTTCTAGGCGGACCCTTTTCCTTGAAGGAGTGAACGATGTTAAAAGCTGTTATGATCGGAGTGTTGGCGATGGGGTTGATTGGCTCGGCAATTGGAGTGCCGCCAGCGGATGAAACCCGAGTGGTTGTTGAGCGAGTGTCGGCAACAGACCAAGCAATGGATGGCGTCGCAAAACCCACGTGCTGCGCTAAGCGAGCTTACTGCTGCAAGATCAAGCGACCGTGCTGCCGATAAGCGTATCGCCTCACACTAGGTGCGAAACCGAGATATCGCCCCACTTTTCCTGCAAGTATTCCAGTACCAGCCGACGATGGCACAGTTTTGGCAGGTGTTCGCTGCACAGGAGACAACTTGACTGAAAATCCTCTTGGCGAAGCTGGGTTTCAATGCTCCGCTTCGCCATGAGTTCCATGAACTCGGCTTCGTAAACTTCCCAGTCACCACCATGCTTCTTGTAGGCGTCAAGAATGTCCTTCGTGGGAGCAAGTTCTGGTACGTGCTCATATTCAATATCAGCGATCGTTTTCAGGAAGAAACGCAAGTCATCCCGTTTTGCGAAACCCGATAGCTGCGAGCTGTTGTTGAGTCGCACATCCAGCAATCGTTTGACGCCAGATTCTCGCAGCTTTGTGAAGAACGTCTCAGCAGACTTCTTGGTGAATCCAATCGTAAAAGTCTCAATCATGCGCCGTTACCTGTCCTTCAGCGGGCGATTCATCTTTGGGTACTGCATACGCGATCTCGTCAGACTGTCGGCGGTAGGCTTCTTCCAGAACTTCTCCCGGCTCCTGAAACAATTCCGGATGCGACATGTTCCAGCGTGAAAGTAGTTCCTGCTCAAGCTCTTCCTGAGAAAGCACTTTGTTCTCAGTGACAATGTGCCGTAGTTGGTATTCGTCTTTAAGTGCCCTTGCGACCAAAATCGTGCGATGGCAAGTCAGTGGGTCTTTCTCGGCACACATCATCGCAATTCGGAATTTGCTGGCCCCCTTGCGAATCCGTTCAAGACCTTCCGCAAACGCTGCCGTCTTTTCAATCAGCTCGTATTTCGCTACCCCTTCGACGTAGCATTCCTGCTCTTCCCGCCGAGCACCAAGCTCGTCACCCAAGAATACGTACTGGATGCCGTGTGTCTTCAGTGACTGCTGTAACGCATCACGATTGAAGTGCGGCATGTGTCGGCTGAACGGGCTTGATCGCACGTCGGCGACCGCGTTGATTTCGTTCTGCTTTAGTAGCGACAGGAACTCGTCCAACGTCCGTGTCGAGTGTCCAATCGTAAATAAGTTGGGAAGTTCGCTCATGTCTGATCCTCCTTGTCATCATAGCATCGAATGTAATCCAAGTAATCTGGAAAAGTGTAGATGCCGTTGACCTGTATCCAGTAGCCGTTTCGCCCGTCCTGCGACTGATGTGGACGACTTAAGCCAATTCGCAGATACAATTCCTTTTGCGATTGAACGTGGAAGTTCATATCTGCAATGGCAGACCTGTCTCCCTGAATCTTCGTGGCTTGATCGACGAATCCACGATCCGTGATACTCACAAACGAAAACTGGTTTCCGCTTACGTCCCAGAAACTTGCACGGATCTTTTTCCGATTGTAACCATCACCAACGATTGAAAAACTCTGCGGCGGCAGCTTGATGGTAATAATTGAGCGTGGTGGCTTCACCGAGAGCGGAATGCACTTTTCACGTGGAGGAAGTTCGTACTCAAACCCCTCTGCAATTGTCTTGAATAGTCCTGCGCGGAGGGCCGCTCGAAACTCGCTGCTGGAGCACTTGTCGACGTATTCCAGATTGCTCCATGTGGCATCCTCCACGTGTGGCGGCGGAGGGTTTGTCGGGGTTAGGTCACCTTCCAGTATCGCTCCGGGATGGATGTCAAGTCGTTGGCATTCCGTGGCCTGCAAATAGGGCGGGTACGGACGAATCAGCGTCCCATCGTCTGTCACGCCAGCCGTGCAGACGTCTTTACTGCCTTCTTTGAACCGAGTCAGATCGGTGATGATGATTCTGGTTTTCTTGGCCACTTCTTGCTCCAGTGAAAAGACGAGCGAGCAAACGCGGCTTCCAGCCAAGTACGCGCCGGACGCTCCTCTCGCTGCCCAAATATCGCATGTTTGGCGGATCGCTGCCACTGACGCCTCAGTTGATGCAACTCTGAACCACCATTCTACCGAGTTGCGAAAATTTTTGCGGGCTGAGACTCAGTCGTGCTATTACTGGAAGAACGATGCGTGACCGGATCTTCCAACGCCTGACGGCATTTCTCTCAGTTTTTCTCCTCCTCGCGGTAGGATCTTCGCACCTACTTTGCACGCCTCATATCGCTCACGCTGATGAATGGCAAAGTGATGCACCAGTTCACGAGCATGAACTCTGCGAGTGCGAACTGTGCCCTTGTCCCGCTCGCGAAACAAGCATTGCGGTCAGCGGAAAATCCATCGACTACCAAATCATTACACCAGCTCCGATCTTAGCCGTTCGACAGGAAGCAGCACTTTATCGCCGTACGACAGCGAGCGAGCGGCCATTTGCGCCCCCAGAAGAAACCTTGTCGGCCCATTTGCGGTTCCAAAAAGTCACCGTCATTCTCATCTGATTTCAACGAATTCATCGCGTTTATGCTCGGGCTGAATCCGCCCGGTTGATGACCTTATTCGATTGTGAATCAGATTATGAAACAGTATCCGACATTCGGGTTGCTGGCGTCAGGAGCGATTGTCTTGACTTTTGTCAACGCAACTCTGGCCCAGAACCCGTCATCCGAAAACAGCCCGGTCTCAGCTAACCGCTCATCGACCACGATTTCATGCTTCTCGCAGGTCCAAGAGCGAGTGCTGTCGGGAAACCCCAAGTTGAAGAGCGAGTCAGCGACGTTGCGTTCGCTTCGTGCTCAAACTCAGCAAGCTGCCCGGCTGCCCAATCCCGTCATTACATTTGAGGCAGAGAACTTTGGCGGAAGCCGTTCGGAAGACGACTTGGAATACACCGGCGGACTTTCTCAGTTGATCGAAACGGCGGGCAAGCGAACAGCACGAACTTCTCTTGCAAAGGCCAATGCCGACGCATTTGACATACGTCGTGACATCACCACGGCAGAGATACTTGCAAAAGCTCGTATCGCCTATGCAGAGGTGATTGCTTCCAAGTCTCGACTGGCATTATCTGAAAAGGAGGTTGAGATTCGCAGACAAGCTCAACGACTCATTTCACGCAAGTCATCACACGGCGGAGCTTTGAGACTTGAAGTTGACAAGGCGGAAGTAGCACTGCAAACCGCCGAAGTTGCCCGTGAGCGAAGAGTGCGGGAGCTTCAGATCGCGAAACGAGAAGTGACATCATTGTGGGGCGTGAACGCTTCAGATGTGACTTTCACCGGCCGCGAACTGGTGCTCCACAATCCGAAAGCCGAGCTTGCGCCGACGGATGTGCGGAAGTCTCCTGATGTCTCTCATGCAACTGCTCAACGGGAAGCCGCAACAAAATCTGCTGACTTGCAACGTGCCTTGGCCGTTCCCGATGTTACTGTGTCAGCCGGTTATCGACGATTTGATTCCACCGATGATCACGCTTTCGTTGCGGACATAGCGATTCCCCTGCCGCTATTTGATCGCAATCAGTTTGCCACGCAGGGAGTGGATGAAAAACTAAGGGCAAGCCAGTTCGATCTCGCCAATACTCAGATCACCGTCGCTACGGAACTCGCATCTCGTCGCGATCGCCTGCGGTTGCTCTTGCACGAGCGAAAGCTCCTTCAGCAACGCCTTTTGCCGCAGACAGAGAGCGTGCTTACGTCTGCCACCGATGCCTATCGGCTCGGTCGCATTAGCTATCTCGACTACCTCGATGCTCAGACCACTTATCTGGATCGTCGTGAGCGTCTTGTTACCGTCACGCTTTCAGCGATTCACGATCAAGTCGAAATACAGCGGCTCAGCGGAACGCTTCGAGAACGACTCAATCAAATGGATCAAGGAGAATGCCATGACCAATAAACCTCACATAACCATTTTCAAACTCGTGTTCTTACTTTGCTTTGCACTCGCCGGTGGAGGATACGTCAGCGCTGAAGAGGAAACGGATCACGCTGACCACGATCACGACTCACATGCGAGTCGTTGTGCCGATGCTCGGGAAGCGTGCCATCCGGAACCGCATGACGCACGTACTGACAAGGACGAGAAACATGATGGCCACGACCATGACGCCCATTCAGACAAGGACGATCAACATGACGATCATGGCCACGACTCCCACGCCAAACACAACGAGAAGCACGACGGCCATGGCCACGATGAACACAGCGAATCACCGGAAGAGTTTTTGGAGTTTTCGTGGAAGAAGGCAAAACACGAAGGTATTGAATTCGTCGCTGCTGGCCCGGCGATCATCCAAGAAAGACAGAGTTTTTACGGTGAGACAGTCATCAACGGCAACACACTTGTTCATGTCGTTCCAAGGTTTCCCGGCACACTGACGCGAGTCTCAAAAATGCTCGGTGATACCGTTCGGGCTGGAGAGGTTTTGGCCACGGTCCAAAGCAACGAAAGTCTTTCAAACTATCAGGTGAAGGCCGAAATTGATGGCGTCATTATCGATCAGGATGCCACCAAGGGAGAATTCGTGTCGAGCGAAAAGGTGCTGTTCAAGCTGGCAAATCTCGAAACGACGTGGGCCAACTTTGCCGTCCCGCCCAGACTAATGGCGGCTCTAAAGGTCGGGACACCAGCAACCGTGCTCTCGCAATCGACGGACGCCCGGATTGACACGCAGATCACCTACATCCGCCCCACTTTGTCAGAAGCAACGAGATCAGGGCACGCGCGTCTGGAATTACCAAACCAACAACATCAGTGGCCACCGGGGATGTTCGTCACCGTGGAAGTTGCGTTGTCCGAGCATGACGTTCCTTTGGCTGTTCCGGCGAGTTCCGTCCTGCTGATGGAAAACAAGCCCTCGGTTTTTGTGAAAGCCAAAGCCACGGATGGAGACGAGGGCTTTGAAGTGAGACATCTAAAAACAGGTCGTTCGGATGGGCGCTGGATTGAGATCATAGAGGGGTTGAAATCGAAGGAAATCGTTGCGGCGGGCAACACATTCTTACTCAAGGCAGAGATGGGAAAATCTTCTGCGGAACATAGCCACTAAGGGGTCTCGTGCTGACAGCAATCATTCGATTTTCCATCAAGCATCGCATCCTTGTCGTCCTTGCGTCCGTTTTTGTCGCAGCACTTGGAGCTTACAACTTTACCCGGCTTCCCATCGACGCCGTTCCCGACATAACCAACGTGCAGGTGCAAATCAACACCTCAGTTCCAGCACTTTCCCCCGTCGAGATCGAAAAGCGAGTCACCTTCCCTATCGAGGTTTCCATGAGTGGCCTGCCTCATCTGGAAGAGCTGCGATCCATTTCCCGATACGGACTGTCACAAGTCACCGTTGTATTCGAGGACAGCACAGACTTGTACCTTGCTCGCCAACTGGTCAGCGAACGCCTGCAAACGGCAAAGGATGCACTACCACGTGGCTTGGCGGAGCCGTCAATGAGTCCCATCAGCACCGGGCTTGGTGAAATCTATATGTGGGCCGTGGAGTCAGAGCCGGACGCGACGAAGCCGGATGGGACCCCTTACACGCCCACGGACCTGCGGACAATTCAGGATTGGATCATTCGCCCACAGTTGTTGACGGTCCCCGGAGTTGCCGAGGTCAATTCCATCGGTGGATTCGCCAAGCAGTTTCACATCACCCCTCACCCGGCTCGCCTGCTCTCTCTTGGCTTGACATTTCAGGACGTGGCCGAGGCTCTTGAACGCAACAACGCCTTCGCGGGCGGCGGCTATATCGAACATCGTGGGGAGCAGTACATCGTAAAGATGAGCGGGCTTGTTTCCACACTGGAGCAGATACGAAAGATCCCCATTGTGACCCGCGACAGCATTCCGATCCTCGTTGAGGATGTGGCTGGCGTCGAGTTTGGGAAAGAACTTCGCACGGGAGCTGCAACACTTGATGGAGCCGAATCGGTTGTCGGCACAGCCATGATGCTTGTGGGTGAGAACAGTCGCACCGTGGCGAAGGCGGTGGACAAAGCGATGCAGCAAGTCAATCGCACATTGCCGCCCGGTGTTCATGCCAAGACCGTCTACAACCGAACGCGGCTGGTCGATGCAACCATTGAGACCATCCAGAACAACCTGATGGAAGGAGCCATCCTTGTCATTGCGGTGTTGTTTGCGATCCTCGGCAACTTCAAAGTGGCATTGTTTGTCGCACTCTCCATTCCATTGTCCATGCTCTTTGCAGTCACCGGTATGGTCAGCAACAGGATCAGCGGCAACTTATTGAGTCTCGGTGCCATCGACTTCGGGATCATCATCGACGGCTCAGTTGTGATGGCCGAGAACATCATTCGGCGCTTTGCGGAGAAACAACACGCTCTCGGAAGAACGCTGACCCGTTCTGAGCGGCTCACGGAGACCTTTGAAGCAGCACGCGAGGTCGCCCCACCAGTGCTTTCCGGTGTCGGCATCATCATGATCGTGTATCTGCCGATCCTGACCTTAACCGGCATTGAGGGAAAGATGTTCGTGCCGATGGCCAAGGTCGTCTTGCTCGCCTTACTTGGATCACTGATTCTTTCTTTCACATTCATTCCCGCGATGGCAGCTTTGTTTCTGACCGGAAAAGTAAGCGAGGGTGATGGACGCATCATGTCGTTTGCCAAACGCTGGTATCGACGTGCTTTGCTGGCATCACTCCGGTTCAAGAAAGCATTCATTGCAACCGCTGCCGCCTTTCTCTTGTTCTCCGGCTGGATTGCGACGGGACTTGGGAGTGAGTTCGTTCCTTCGCTCGACGAACAAGACTTTGCCATTCAGTCGCTGCGCATTCCGGCGACATCGCTGAGCCAGTCCATTGAGATGCAGGAGCGACTCGAAAAACGATTGCTTGAGTTCCCAGAGATCGAAACCGTCTTTGCACGCATCGGAACGGCAGAGGTCGCAACCGACCCGATGCCGCCGAACATTGCCGATGGCTACATCATCGTGAAACCGAAAGACCAGTGGCCGGGCCCAAGTAAATCGAAGGCTGAGTTGATTGCTGAGGTGGAAGAAGCCATCGAAGAGATTCCGGGCAACGCTTACGAAATCTCTCAGCCGATTGAGCTTCGCTTCAATGAACTGATTTCCGGCGTTCGCAGTGACGTGGCCTTCAAAATCTTTGGTGATGACATGAGCGTCATGCAGGCGAAAGCGAACGAAGTCAGCAAGCTGTTGAGCCAAATTGAGGGAGCGAGTGACGTGAAGGTCGAACAGGTCAGCGGACTTCCGACGCTGCGCATCGACATGGACCGCAAGAAGCTTGCTCGTTTCGGGCTGGATGTGGCCGACGTGCAGGAAGTCGTTTCGATGGCGATTGGTGGCAGAACCGTCGGTCAAGTCTTCGAGGGTGATCAACGGTTCGATATTGTCCTGCGTCTGCCTGAGTCTCTGCGAGAAAACCTACGGATGATTGAACAGTTGCCGATTCCACTTCGAGACGATGGAGACGAGGCGTCGAAGATGGACGGCCACAATCCGGTTTACGAGGCCCGCGTCGTGGCTCTGAACCAACTGGCGGATATCTCCATCGTGGAGGGGCAGAATCAGGTAAGCCGCGAGAACGCCAAGCGGCGAATTGTCGTGCAGGCAAACGTACGTGGCCGCGACATGGGATCGTTTGTGGCTGACGCATCGAAGTTGATCGAACAGCAAGTCCAATTCCCATCCGGATACTGGTATCGCTGGGGCGGACAGCTCGAGAATCTGGAACGTGCCTCGAATCGGTTGATGGTCGTCGTGCCGGTATCTCTTCTGCTGATCTTTATCATTCTGTTCTCGACATTCAATTCCACCCGTGACGCGCTACTGATCTTCTCCGGCGTTCCGTTTGCTCTCACAGGTGGAATCATCTCGCTCGCGATCCGGGGCATACCCTTCTCGATATCAGCAGGCGTTGGGTTCATTGCCTTATCCGGTGTGGCCGTTCTAAACGGCGTCGTCATGGTCAGCTTCATTCGTCAACTGATAGAAGAAGGAAAAGACATTCACACCGCAGTGGTCGACGGTGCGGTGACTCGACTGCGGCCTGTTCTCATGACAGCCGTCACCGACGCCCTTGGATTCATTCCAATGGCTTTGGCAATGGGCACGGGAGCTGAGGTTCAACGTCCGTTGGCGACCGTCGTTATCGGAGGAATTATTTCGGCAACGATTCTTACCTTGCTAGTTTTGCCTATGCTGTATGCGACGTTCCACCGTGCGGACGAAACGGAGACACTCGACTAAGGAGCTACAACGAGCGATAGCCGATGAATCGCGGGACTCGCTGGCAATACGTTCGGTAGTCTTCACCATGCAACTGCAAGAGCCACGGTTCTTCTGCGAACGGTTCTGAATGAATGCAAAGATTGCGCCGAGGCAAATCGGCATCGCCCACGACGATGCTGACAAGATCGCCCATCCTGCGATGATCGAGATATCTCCAATGTACTGCGGATTACGGCTATACCGATAAAGCCCATCGGTGACTAATGGCCCTGCGTTCCCAGATGTCGTTTTCAAACTCAGTTGGCTCAGTCCGATCCATGCAAGTAGGTTGCCAATTACGATTAGCAGAGAGCCAATCGGCCATCGAAGAACACCCGGCCAATTGAGACTGTTCCAATCAAGGAGTCCGACAACGATGAATCCGCCAAACGCCAATAGCGTGAGCAACCATGCAACCAAGTATTGCCACGATTGCTGGGCCGGTGGCGGCCATATTCGGCGACTGGGTCTTGCAATCGAATACACGAGCATCGCATTAACTGCGAGCACAAGTATTGCGGTTATGAGTGACGTGGCTTGAATCATCGTATCGACAATCAACAGTTGTGGCACTTGTGGTTCAAGGTGTCCACAAATCCAATCTTCAGTTTCTCAAGCGGCTTCTGCCATAGGAAGTTCCTGTGTCACGCCTTCGACAAGACGAATGGTTCGCTTCGCGAATGCTGCGGTATCGGCGTCGTG
Organism: Planctomycetota bacterium; assembly: GCA_039025515.1. Lineage (GTDB taxonomy): Bacteria > Planctomycetota > Planctomycetia > Pirellulales > Pirellulaceae > Stieleria. The sequence goes on along the minus strand of JBCCOI010000001.1, from coordinate 81,925 downwards.
AGTGACCATGACGATGGTTCGTCCATCATTGTGAAATTCTGCTAGGTATTGCATCACCTGCTGACGTGTTTCCGCGTCGAGGTTGCCGGTTGGTTCGTCCGCAAGTATGACCTGCGGGTCGTTGGCAAGCGTGCGAGCCAGTGCGACTCGCTGTTGTTGGCCTTGGCTCAGTTCGGACGGCAAGTGGGCGGCTCGATCAGATAAACCTACACGTTCGAGGAGTTCCAACGCTCGTTCTCGCTGTTCACTCGCTGAACTGCCAGAGAGCAAAAGAGGCACTTGGACGTTCTCGCACGCGGACATCCAGCCGATTAAGTTGAACGACTGGAAGACGAAGCCGATCTTTTCGCCGCGCAGTTTTGTTCGCTGGTCAATCGACATTTCGTAAAACGACTGACCGTCGAGCGAAACATCGCCCGTGGACGGTGCCATCATGCCGCCCAGAATTGACAGTAGCGTTGTCTTGCCGCTGCCGCTGGGGCCGACGATCGCGATGAAGTCGTTGTCGGGGATTTCGAGATTGCAGTTGTCGAGGGCTGTCACGACATTGCCGCGACGCTCATAAGTCTGAGTGACTGATTGAAGCAAGTACATTGATGATCTCCGATTGATGATTGGTGATTGAAGTTTTGAGGATGATGCAAGACGCGATCATGCGTCGTTGAACACGAGGCAGGGATCGAGTCCGGCGGCTCGTCTGGCGGGCAGGAAGCTGGCGGCGACAGCGACGACGGTTGCGGCCACCATGCCAACGGCCAGCAATTGAGGCAGTGGCTGAACATGGATTCCCAGCAGTTGCGGCCCCAATACCGCAGCGACCACGGTTCCAGCGACGAAACCCGCCAAACCGCCCGCCAAGCCGAGTAGCGTTGCCTTGCCGAGAAACATTCGTGTGACGTAGCTCCGGCTGGCACCAAGGGCCATCAGTGTGCCAATTTCTTTACGGCGTTCCGTTACGTTTGCATACATCACACTGGCGATGCTCGCTCCGCCAACCAGCAGCAGAATCGACAGGAACACCCATGACAGTCGCGACATCAGACCATTGACAGCGACCTGAGTTTCAACCACTTGAGCGATGGTGATGATGCGGGTGTCAGGCAGTTCGGCGGACAAATTCGTGATCAGACTTCCGGCAGCGTCTTCGCAACAGGCCATGATCTCGATGACGTTCACAACAGGCCCGGAATCGGACAAATCCTGAACGCTGTGCAGATGAGCGAACATTCGGCTGTCGTCAATCGTGCCCGTTGACGGCAGCACCGTCAGGACGGTGAATGTCTCGCCAAGGACCGGCAGTTCATCGCCGACGTTGGCTCCCAATTGAGCCGAAAGATCGTGACCAAGAATCACGTCGCGGTCGCCGAGTTCCTGTATGGTTCGCGCTGTGGCCAGCGAACTCGGGTCATCGGCTCCTGCATCGACATTGGCCTTGGTGGCGCAACAACCTCGATCAGAACCGACAGGGCTGATCAAGCCGAGTCCCTGCCACGCCGATTTCGCCTGAAACTCGGATTGCGGAAGGATGCCGGTAACTGTGACTGGAATCGAATCGACGTCCGATTCGACGCAGAGTTTCGGGGCAAGGTTTTCGACGCCGGGCATCCGAGCCAACGCCAGTCGCGACACGTATTCCTCCGGCATCGTGTGTCCGTGCATATCGGCGGAGTAATAGTCCTGCAACGTAACGGCAGGCGGCAGCACCAGCACGTTTGCTCCGAGTGATTCCATATCACCGGCAATCTTCTTTTCTGAGAAGACCGTGATGTTTTGAATCGCCACCATTGCGGTCACACCCAAGGTGACCGCCAGTAAACTGGTCAGCATGGGCGTTGGCCGCTGCCAGAGTTCTTTCCAGATCATTGTTCGTAGTTTCATGGAATCCGTTCCGTTGATTGCTTGTTGATTTGCGAATGAAGTTGGGGAATTCCGTAGCCGAGAGAGTCAAGCCCAGAATGACTGACTCTGGACTCTCGTCTCTCGACTCTGTATTCCATCTCTAGCGTCGTGACGGTTGCTTACCTGCGGCCTGATGGTGTTTGCAGTTCTCGTCATCACAGCATTTTCCGGCAGCCGCCAGTTTCTGTGCCAGTTCGTTATGCGTCACGTTGCCGTTGAACACACCGACCATGACTCCCGGAGGAGCCATGAAGGCGACAACCGGTGTGCGCTGGTTGGTGGGAACTCGCAATTGCTTCAGGAACTTGGCTTCGCCCGGATCGCTGGCCGTAACGGTCACGACTTCGGTCCGGTTTGAATACAGCTTGTCCGCCTGAAACTGACGTACGCCGACAGGTATCTCCGTGGACGGAGCGGGTTGCGCACACAATACGACGATCTTTTTGTCTTGCAGGGCCTTGAGACAACTTGCCTGTCCGGGTGAGACAATCGCTGCCGTCAGTTGGTGCGAGGTCACTTTCTGTGGAAAGACACTGCATACGGCCCCATTCGGAGCCAACACGGCGACGGCGGGCATCGGAATCCGCGTTGCATCGAACTTCTTGACCAGTGCCTGCTCCGCTTTGTCGCCGATTTGTACCGGTACAATCACGGCATCTCGACGCTCGGCCAGCGTGGACTGGATGGTACCGTGCATGGCCTGCGTCGAAGCATCGTTGCCGCGATAGAACATCACGAAAGCGAACTGATTGTTCTGTGCGGCAGCCGCAACGGCTTGCTCGCCGGGGCTGGCCGCGTGTGCTGAAGAGCTAACGGTCAAGAAAGCACTCAGCAGTGCCACGGTCATTCCGTAGGTTGAAACGATCCTTGTCATTGGGAAACTCCATTTGAATTGCCGAAGGTTCAGTGAGCCGTCGTGTTCGCTCGGCAGACGAACACAGGCCGTTGGAGTCTACTTGTTTGAAATCAGTGGTCGTGGCCTTCGTGGTCATGATCATGTGAGATCGTGCCGCGATAGGATTTACCGTTGATGGTCAGTACCAGTCTTGGTTCAGCTCCTTCCTCATCAAGATGGTGAGCTAACACCTCGTCGTTTGAAACGAATCGAGAAGATTTGCCCTGCGGGTCATTTGCTTCCGGCGAGGCAGCCAGAGTGAATTGTTCCGGTTTGCCATCGTGTTTGGCGTTGATCGTGACTTCGGTTGCATCAATGGGAACCTGCACGGTGGCGGCCCCATTGAGCACGTAGATGGTGACCGTCCCCGCGTCTTCATCGTGCAGGATTTCGGCGTGATACTCTTCGTTGCCAAGTTCAATCAGGTCACCATGATGCGGGCCTTCGCTTGGATGACCATGACCTGCGTGGGCGTCACGTGAATCTACCGCGTTCGATCGCTCAACCGATTGCGAATCGTCGGATACCTTGCCAGAGCAGCCAGCAAAAGTGAGCGTCATCAGAGCGAGTGAAAGAGTGATATGTTTAGAAACGGTAGTCATTGAAATCTCCAGAGTTTGCGAGTGATATTGAGTTAGCGGCCGGTCCACGTCATTGGGCAGCAGGAGCGGTAACAGGTTCAGTGGTCTCCGTCGTCCTGGACGAAGTGGGATTGGTTTCATGAGTGAAGTGCTCCTCGTCGGCTTCCTCAACGAGTGCTACTTCCGTTTGTGATTCGTTGACGACGCATTCGGCCTCATTCAGTCCGATCAGCCAGAACAGTGCCGGATGCACGAAGAAGTCGAGCAGTGTCGAACTGATCAAACCGCCAAGGATCACGGTTGCTACCGGATAGAGGATTTCCTTCCCCGGTTCACCAGCAGCCAAGACCAGCGGGAACAGTCCGATTCCGGTTGTCAGTGCTGTCATCAACACCGGAGCCAGTCTCTCCAAACCAGCACGGACGATCATTTCCTTGCTCCAGCTCTCGCCTTCGTACTTGACCAGATGCAGATAGTGATTGAGCAGCAGAATTCCGTTTCGCGTTGCGATGCCAGCAAGCGAAATGAAGCCGACCATCGCAGCCACGGTCAGCGTTTGTCCGGTAATCACCAGTGCAACGACCGAACCAATGAAGGCCATTGGCAAAGCCATCATCACCTGAAGTGACAGATTGACCGAGCGGAACATCGTGAACAGTACGAGGAACACGCCGATCATCGAAACCGTGAACAGCGCCCCAATGATTCGCGATGCCGATTGTTGACTCTCATACTGCCCGCTGTATTCGACGAAGTATCCCGGCGGAAGCGACTCCACAACCGGACTCACGCGTTTCTGAATGTCCTGCACCACGTCCACCACGCCGCGATCCGAGACGTTGCATTGCAACACGATGCGGCGACGCACATTCTCGCGGTTGACGGTGTTCGGTCCGCCTGATTCGTAAATCTTGGCGACCGCTTCCAGTGGCAGCTTGCCACCATCTTCCACGTCAATGGTGAGCCGCTTCAACGCTTGTAGGTTCTCGCGATAATTTTCATCCAGTCGAATCAGCAGATCGAATGTCCGCTGGCCGATTAGGACTTCCGAGACGACCTGACCGTTCATCGCTGTTTCGATGAACTCGTTGACTTCCACTGGCGTCAGACCGTATTGCAACAACTGGTCGCGATCGAGTTCGATGCGAAGCTGAGGAATCGTGACCTGCGGTTCAACCAGCAGGTCCTTCACGCCCGGAGCTGACTGCATCGCCGATTTCATTTCTTCCGCTTTGCGACGCAGCGTGTCGAGATCGTCTCCGTATATCTTCATCCCGATCTGGGCTTTCACGCCGGAAAGCATGTGCGAGATGAGGTGAGCCAGCGGCTGTTCCACGGCTGTCACGATGCCCGGAATGTCGGCCATCGCTTCGCGAATCTCTTCAAGCTGCTCTTCGCGTGATCGAGACGATTCCGGATCGAGTTCCAGAATGAATTCACTCATGTTCACGCCCTCGGCGTGCTCGTCGAGTTCGGCTCGTCCCGTTCGGCGAACAAACTGCTCGATGTCTTCAATTTGCTTGAGCCGATTTTCGACGCGGCCAGCGATATCGTTTGATGTTTCGAGCGATGTGCCCGGTGGCAGGACGACGTTCAGTTGCACCGCACCTTCATTGAACGGAGGCAGAAAGTCGCGTTCAAGTCGAAGCACGAACAATGCCGCCACGGCAACAAGAACTGCTGTGACAGCCAGATTGAACCGCGGAAACAACAGACTGAAGCGAATGACCTTGTTGCCGAACCATTTGACGGCACGCAGAATGAAACCGTCCTTCTCATGTTCGGTGAGCTTGCGGCCTCCCAGCAGCCAGTACGACAATACGGGAGTCACTGTCAGTGACACCAACAGCGACGAAACGATGGAGACGATGTAAGCAACGCCCAGCGGAGCGAACAGTCGGCCTTCCATGCCCGACAGAGCGAACAGCGGCACGAACACCAGAATCACGATCATCGTGCCGAACACGATCGAGTTGCGAATCTCGACGCTGGCCTGAAAAACGACCAGCAGCGGGTTCTTCGGATTCGCGCGGCTGCGGTTTTCCTTGAGTCGGCGGAAGATATTTTCGACGTCTACGATGGCATCATCGACCAGTTCACCGATGGCAACAGCGAAACCGCCTAGCGTCATCGTGTTGATCGACAGTCCAAAAAACGAAAATACAATAATCGACATCAGCAATGACAACGGTATCGCCGTCAATGTGATAAAGGTCGTGCGAAAGTTCATCAGGAACAGAAACAGGATAATGACGACGAGAATGCCGCCATCACGCAGTGCTTCCACCACATTTTCAATGGCTCGATCGATAAACGACTTTTGCGTGTAGAGTGGTTCGATTTGCAGATCACTCGGCAAAGACGGCCGCAGATCATCGATCGCCGCCATGACGTCTTCTGTCACACGCCGCGTGTCCGCTCCCGGTTGTTTGTTGATGGTGAGGATGACAGCCGGTCCACCGGAAAATTCACCTTCATCGTTTCGCACGAAGGCCGCACTGTCGCCACGTTTGACTTGCGGCCCTTCGACAACGCGAGCAATCTGCGCCAACGCAATCGGTCGGCCTTCACGCATCGTGACAACCACTTTTTGTAGGTCTTCGATCGACTGCACTCGACCGAGTGCTCGGACCAACAACTCGTTCGGGCCTTGTTCATCGAGGTATCCACCAGTTGCGTTTTCATTGCTGTTCTGAACAGCTTGCTTGACTTCGTGCAGCGTCACGCCGTACCGCAACATGGCATCGGGATCGACCAGCACCTGAAACTGCTTGCGACCACCGCCCATCGTGAAGACTTGTGAAACGCCGGGGATGGTTAGCAATCGCTGCCGTACAACCCAATCGCCGAGCGTTCTGAGTTCCAGTGGTTCGGTGTCCTTGTCGTCGCTCCACATTCCGAGCATCAAAATCTGGCCCATGATGGACGAGATCGGTGCGAGCGTTGGCTTCACTCCTTCCGGCATGCGCTCCTGAACGAGTTGCAGCCGTTCGTTGACAATCTGTCGGTCGTTGTAGATGTCGGTTCCCCAATCGAACTCGACGTAGATCACCGAAATGCCGACCCCCGATGAACTGCGCACGGCCTGAACACCGTTTGCACCGTTCATCGTGGTTTCGATGGGAAACGTAATCAGCGTTTCAACTTCCTCCGGAGCCAACCCCGGTGCTTCGGTCATAATGACCACGCGAGGCCGGTTCAGATCGGGGAAGACGTCAATCTGCGAATTCGTTGCCTGCCACGTTCCATATCCAACAAGGAACAGGGCAGCGGCAATGACAAGCAATCGTTGTCTGAGCGCGAATCGAATAATAGCGTTTAGCATGGTGCGGCCCCTTAGTGGTTATGACCAGCGTGTGGATCAACCCCACCGCCAGCCTTATTCTTGAGGGCCATTTGCATCTGGTGAGCACCACGTAGCGCCACCACATCACCCGGAAAGAGCGAACCGTCGTTCTCGATGACTGCCGAATACTGATCGCGGTATTTCACATGTACTGGCACGCGATCAAAGTGATCACCGTTCTGTTGAAAGACAAACGACTCAGCACCCTCGCGAGCCACGGCATCGACGGGCAGCACAATCTGTTCCGGCCATTCTTCGACCGGAACGCAGAGTTGCAGTCGCTGGCCGGGAAGGTACTTCCACTCGACGTACCGATTGCCTTGCTCGCGCCGGTCTTTGGTGATCTTGTTCGGCAGTCGAACGTAGAAGTGCAGTGTCCGGGAATCTGGATCGACATTGTTCGCGAGATAGGCAATGTTCAGGCCTTCGACGACTTCCGTTTTGTCACCCGGTTGCTGGAAGATGGCATCAACAGTCCATTCCTTCTCGGATGCCTGCCTTAGCTGGCTCACGTCCTGTTCAAACGCCATGCCCTCTATAAACAATTCGTCATAGTCAGTTAGGATGCAGAGCGTCTCACCAGCATTGACCGACTGGCCTTTATGAACGTCCAGTTGCTGGAGAATCAGTGGCCCAGTGTGAACCTCTTGTTTCGCGTGTTCGACTGGCTTCCGATAACTAGCCTGCCTGACGAACGTTTGCGTCAGCTTCAGTTCGTCATCACTGTGACCGTCGATGGACGGTGCGAAGACCTGTAACTCACGCAAGAGTCGCCGTTCGCTGGTAATCTGTTCAACTTGCTTGTCCGAAAGTCCGTGCAACCGTAGTGCCTCACGTTGAGCACGCAGCAACGCGGTTAGCTTGTCGCGAGCGTACTCGCGATCCAGAAGCAGCTTTCCGGCAACGGCTCCGCTTTGCGTAACACCTTGAAGCCGCTTGATCTCCCGTTCTTCAACTTCCAGTTCGCCGAGCGTCTTGACGAATTCCGTCTGTGCGTTGACGAGGTCTTCATGCGTCAGCCGAATCTGGAACAGCAGCGTTCCCGGTTCGACGGCTTCTCCCTGCACAGCGTGAACGTGGGTGATGACACCCGTCATTGGAGTTGCCACTTGGACGCGGGTGCGACCGGGCCGCTCGACAACCAAAGCCGGAACGGTGATCGACCTGCGAAACGCCTCCAACTTCACCGGTCGAATCGTGTCGTCGGATAGGCCAATGTTCCGCAATGCCTGAGCGGACAACTCCAGCGACGTTTCTTCGTTGTGTCCCGCGTGCGAACCATGATCGTGACCAGCGTGGGCGTCATTTTCTGCATGAGCGTCTTCGGAAGCAGCCTCACCGCTGCCACGAAACGCGGTCACAGTGCTATCCACCCACGCTGTGGCTGCGGGAAACCAACGGCTCCATGTCGCAACTCCGACAACGGCGACGATCAGGAGTCCGACGATCCAGACCCATTTCAATGGGATTTTGGGAAAACGTATCTTCATTGTTCTATATCCAGCACACGGGAAATCATCGAACCGGCGTGCGCCATGCCTCATGCCTGAGACATGCGCAGCGGAAAGCGATCAATCAATCGCAGGGAGATCAGCCAAGGCGAAAAGAGCATCCGGCATTGCTAGCAGGACGAATGCATCAGCGGCATGAAAAGCCACTGGTCGTCACGGGCAGAAGCCGGCGAAAAGCCTTGGTCGCGTGCTGTTACAGCCGCCAGACCTGAGAAATGGCGCGTGCAGTACCCGATTTCGAGAGCGGATCGGGAGGAGATTCGGCTGCCAAGTTCAACGCAACCAAACTATCCATTGCGTCGGTGTGAGCAGCATCGCAAAGCGCCTGACACCACATCGAGAACGTCAGCGTCAGTTCCAGATCGTCAGTTCTCTGCACCGAGGTGAAGCTGCAATCGCCATGATCGCAGCTATGTGGCTGGCCATCGTCATGTTGATGGCCGCAGTCGCTCTCGACGTTTTCACTCGGCGATTGCTCATCATCATGGTGACGATGTTCGTGCCCATGGGAGCAATCCTCGCCCGAATCCTGAACGACAGCAGTCAGACCATGCGATTCGCAGCAAGCGTGATCATGGTGCGCACAGCATCCCAGCATTGCGTGTAACGCAACTGCCGCCGTCGTCAGGATGGTGATGATGCTGTGAAACATGGTCTTGAGACTGGATTCTCTGGATTGCGGGCGCAGTACTCCCGCCGATTGGAGTTGTATCGGTTATCCCGGTGATGGTCTACAGCGATTTGTGTTGGCTTCACCACTTTGCAAGCTGCGTGCCGTACCGTCAAAGATGCGATGGAACGGTAAGACGCGGGCAAAAGTGCAACCTGTGGTCCGCACCGAGATTGCAATGTCTTCAAATTGATTGAAAGTGTCTTCCATTCGACACATTGCTGTTTGCAGGCAAATTGGCACCACTACTGACCGCTCAAAGCCTGCCCCCGCAAGTCGTCGCCGCCATCGTACGTCACTGATTGCGACAGTCCACCCGAAAGGAGCAGGCCGTCGATCTGAGCGTTCGCCTGAGCGAGTTCGCCGAGTGCTGTCACGTAACGCAGGTTGGCGTCGAAGTAGGCACGGCGAGCCGTAAGGACTCGCAGGAAGTCGAACTCGCCTGCCGCTTGCGCTTCCTGAATCAGCGTCAGAGTTTCCTCGGCTTTGGGCAGAATCGCCTCTTCGTATCGCGTGACGGTGGCGTCGGCGACATTGTACTCCCGCATGACCCGAGCCAACTGCTGACGAATGCTCATCTGAATTCGCTCGACGTTCTTGATGGCGTTGCAGTACTCCGCCTGAGCCGCCTGAATATTGCCTTGGTTCTTGTTGTGTACCGGCAGCGGGATACTCAACTGGACGTTGGCGAACTCGTCGCCCGTTCCGTAGTCATGTCCCGCTCCCAATTGAGCCGTGACGTTGGGGATCGGCTGAACCTGTTGTCGCTGAATGTTCGCTCGGGCGCGTTCGACGCGAGCCTGAGCCGCAGCCAACAGCGGGTTGGCAGCCACGATTTGAGAATAGACCGTTTCGGTATCTGCTGTTGTTCCTGTGTTTTCAAGCTCACCGACAAGAAATGTCTGCCCAAATTCGGTGCCGCCACACAAAGCACTGAGTTCCTTCAACGCAGCCTGCAGTTGGTATTCTGCCTGCTGAATGGTGAGATCGACTTCATTCAATTGAATCTCGGATTGCAGCACGTCAGGCCGAGTGCCCACTTTTGCCTCAACTCGTTCTTCGGAAACCTCCACACCTTTCGCGGCGATCTTCCGGAAATCGCGTGCTAGTTGCAATCGCTTTTGTGCGGCGAGTGCATCGTAGAATGCCAATCGAACATCCGTGACGATACGTTGCCGCTGTGTTTCGATCAGCCAATTCATCGCTCGGACATCGTTGTTGATGACCTGTCGATTCCACGCCAGCTTGTCACCGCGAACGAATGTCTGGGAGACGAACGCTCCCTGCAAACCACCCGCCCCTTCGTTACCGATTTCTTCGCCGAAGTAACCGACGGTGGGATTCGGCCTGAGACCGACCTGAGTACGGATGCCGCCCGCTCGTGCAGATGCGGCCGAAGCCTGTTGGATTGCCGGGTTACTTGCCAAAGCCATCTGCTCGACAGCTTCCAGCGACAGCCCCGCGTTGTCGATGGCCAACGGCTCGACTTCCACCGGCACGGTAAGTTGCAACTCATCGTTGCTTGAATCGTTGACTGTTACGTCCGCGTTGTCTTGTTGGAATGCAACCGTCCGAACAAGCGGCGAGTCTCCTGGCTGATCGCTTGCCCGCGTTTCCGATGTGTCACTATCCGCCAAACGACTACTATGAGTCGTCGCATCGCGGTGAGCCAGATAGTTGCGGGAGGTGGAACACCCCACGCTGAACAGCGGCAACGCTGCGAGAGCGAACAGGAATAAGGAAGTTTGACGACGCATGGCAAGTCTCTCTGATGCCGGTAGGTGAAGTATTCTGAGCAAAACGGGTTCGATCGTCGAAGTCTCCGCTTAGATCAGAAGGCGCATACCGGTATTCAGGAATGGTTGACCAAGAACCTGCCGCGGAAATATTTGCGGGAAGATGCGAACTTGCCCGCTCACGTGTTTCTGAGCATCGACAAACAAGGCGAAAACCGCATGGCCTTCGTCTGATATTGGAGCCGCATCATCCAAACCGGAATGAAACAGCAAACCGCCACAGTATGGACACTCGCCATCCGGTGAATGGTCATCGTCCGAAGGAACTGATTCCTGCTGTGATTTTGAATGCGGGCAACAAGAACAAGCGTGAGATACATGCGTTGCCACAGCTACCGAGCTATCGCCGTCCGCCAGCAGTTTGCCGATAGCACAGCACGGCACAACTGATTGAAAAACCAGGTGCGCGGCTAGAATCAGCGGTATGGCGGTACGGGGAAACACCAGAACGTCCCTGTCGGTGATAGTCGTGAGTCTCTGCTTGCTCTGTTGTTTGGTTGCAAAATTTTGCAAGAACCCAGCAGAGACGGTTATTCAGGTTTATCGGCCTGCTCAACACCAAACGCCTGTTCCGATCGCACGGGCCGGTTCTCCGGAATAACCGGCAAGACTTGCCATCGGCGGAACGGACTTCCGCGTTCGATATTTGATCGGCAATCACAGTCAATCACCAGAAGCGGACACCATTCGACATTCACGGCCACTCGACGTGTCGAACATGTGCCCAATTGCATCTCAGGATTTAATCAGTCGCAAGCCGTTGCCGATCACCAGCAGCGAAGCTCCCATGTCGGCTGCGATTGCGGCCCAGAGTGATGCGAAACCGGCGAACGTCAGGATCACAAACAGGGCTTTCACGGCTAATGAGAAGGCGATGTTCTGGCGGATGATGCTTAGTGTTCGGCGAGAATGGTGAATCAGCCACGGCAACTTCGAGAGGTCGTCCGACATTAACGCGATATCAGCGGTCTCGATGGCCGCGTCACTTCCAGCGGCTCCCATCGCGAGACCAAGCGAGGCGCGTGCGAGTGCCGGAGCGTCGTTGACGCCGTCGCCGATCATCGCGACGTGTTCATGCTGTTTGACCAGTCTTTCAACGGCAGTGACTTTGTCTTCCGGCAATAGCTCGGCGTGAACTTCGTCGATGCCTGCTTCACTCGCGATTGCTTTCGCTGTGCCTTCATTGTCGCCGGTCAGCATGACCAGTTTCTCGACACCCGCATTGTGTAGCTCACGAATCGCATCGCGGGTTTCTTCTCGAATGGCATCGGCCAGCGTGATGAAGCCGCAGACATGTTCGTCGTTGCCAACGACGACAACCGTTCGACCCGCTTCCTGCATGGACTCTAGTTGATTGTGAACCTCTGGTGTCTCTTGTCCACGCTGTTCCAAGTAGCGATGAGAACCCAACCAGAACGGTTTGCCATTGATGACGCCTGCCGCTCCTTTACCTTGAATCGTCTCGAAGTCATCGGCGGGGACAAGCTCCAGCTTGCGTTGCTTGGTCTCTTCAACAATTGCTCGGGCCAGAGGGTGATTGCTGTTTAGTTCCAACGCACCGGCTCGCAACAGAAGCTCGTCTTCGTCGTGCCCGTCCATCGGCACTACGTCAACAACCGCTGGTTCGCCCCGCGTCAATGTGCCGGTTTTATCCATCGCGATGGCCTTCAGATGGGCCGGCACTTCGATGAACACGCCGCCCTTGATGAGAACGCCGTTTCGAGCAGCAGCCGCCAAGGCAGCCACCACGCTGACAGGTGTTGAAATAACGAGAGCACAAGGACAAGCGATGACCAATAGCACGAGAGAACGGTAAAGCCAGACGGACCACTCGTCGCCAAAAGCCAGCGGCGGAATCAACAGCATCAGCAGTGCCACCGCCATGACGGCGGGCGTATAAACGGCCGCAAATTTCTCCACCCATTTTTCCGACGGGGCACGCTTGGAACTGGCGTCACCCACCATTCTGATGATTCGGGCCAGCGTCGTATCGTCAGCAGCCTTGGTGGTTTCAATTTCGAGCAATCCATCGCCGTTGATCGTTCCGGCAAAGATTTCATCGCCGGGTTCCTTTTCCACTGGAACACTTTCACCCGTGATCGGTGCTTGATTCACACCGCTGATGCCGCTGAGGACTCGACCATCCAGCGGAATCTTTTCGCCGGGACGAACAACGACCGTGGAACCAACGGGCACATCTGCCGGAGCCACGTCGTTCACATCACCGGATTCATCGCGAAGGTGTGCGGTCGGAGGCGACAGGTCCATTAACGACGCGATTGCCCGGCGTGCCCGCCCAACACTCCACGATTCCAGCAGTAACGATAAAGAAAACAGAAACGCAACCGTCGCTCCCTCGAACCATTCGCCGATCAGCACCGCTCCAATGACGGCCACCGACATCAACAGATTCATGTCTGGACGTAACGAAACCAGTGACCGCCATGCTTTGGGCAGAACCATCAACAGCCCTGCGACAATGCCGACGCTATACAGCGCGATTGACACAAGCGGAAGGGTTTCTGATTGGCTCGCGGTAGCGAGTTGAACTACCAACCCGGCTAGTCCAAACAGTCCACTAACAGCAGTCAATATCAACCGTTGATGTTGTTGCCAGAACGACTGGTTGTCACTGGCCACGCCATCGTCCTGCCAAGGCTCGGACTTCAGGCCAGATCGCTCGATCGCTGTCAGTACATCCTCTCGCGATACGCTAAGTGAAGACGTGTCAACGGTCAACTTGCCATTCAAGAGATCAAAACCGAGCCGGTCTTCATCACCCAGCAGCGGAATCAACTCACGCTTGAGGAGCGTTACCTCCTCAGCGCAATCCATCCCGTAAATGCGTAGTTCAATCTCTGCTTCCTTGTTCTCCTTACTCACTCGTGATCACTCCGTTGGTTTTGGTGGCTGTTCACCGAACTTGGCCTCGTATCTTGCCGCGAATTTGTCGAACAGATCGGGGTTGCAGGAAAAGCACTGCGATTCCGGCCGATCGTGTTCGTCACACCAGTCGCCTTTCGCTTTGAACTCGGCGACCAACGATGTCTTGCACAACGCACATTCGTCTTCGGGCACGCCGTGTTCATTGCACCACCAACCGCCGTGATCGTGTGAGGCGTGTTCCTCGCCTTCATGATCGTGGTCATCGTGTTCTTCCGTGCTGACCGTGTCCGTGTTGAAACTACACCCGATCATGCCGACCGTGGTGAATCCGAACATCGCCAACAACATCATTCCGTAAACCAAACGCATTGCAGTTTCTCCTTGCAATCAACTTTCATCAGCGAGCGTCGGCACCGAAACGACTCGGTTGCCTCTGTGTAGAACTCTCGCTGAATGTCTCTCTCTCAACAGGTTCCCCATTGATCCTTCGCGGCGTCTCGTCATCGACTGACGTCTCATCCGCTGAGCCCAATGGGTTTTGAAATACCATGTAAAGGACTCGCAGGACCAGCAGCGACATCACCATCGCGCTAATCACGCCGCCGATGACGACTGTGGCAAGCGGTCGCTGCACTTCCGCTCCCATGCCGGTGCTGAGGGCCATCGGGACAAAGCCCAAGGCTGCCACCAGCGTTGTCATCAGCACAGGGCGAAGTCTTGTCAAAGCCGCTTCCTCGACGGCTGTTTCCAAGTCGCGCCCACGTTGTCGTAATTGTCGAATCGTGGAAACCAGCAGCATGTCGTCCAGCACCGCCACACCTGACAAGGCTACAAACCCAACAGCAGCCGAGATCGAAAACGGCATGTCTCGCAGCCACAAAGCAATCACCCCGCCCGTCCATGCGAACGGAATACCCGTGAAGATTCGCACGGTGTCGATGACGTTGCCGTAGGTCACATACAGCAGTGTAAAGATCAGTACCAATGCAACCGGCACGACGATGAACAATCGTTGCCGAGCCTGAATCATGTGTTCAAACTGTCCGCCGAACTCAACGTGATATCTTGCCGACGGCAGTGTCACCTGCTTCGCAATCTTACGCTCCGCTTCTGCGACGAAACTACCAACATCACGCCCTCGCACGTTGACCGATACGGTGACTCGGCGTTGTCCCCATTCGCGGGCAATTTGTGACGGACCGCTGGTGAACTGCACATCGGCCAGTCGCCCCAGCGGGATTTGTTCGCCGCGCGGAGTTGTGACTGGAATGGAAGTAATCTTTTCAGGATCGTTTCGATACTGGTCGGGAAGCCGGACGGTAAGCGGAAAGCGAAGCTGACCCTGAAATACATCGCCGACGGGACGATTGCCGATCGCTTCGACCAAATCCAGCACGCTGGAAGCAGGTACACCGTAACGCGCAATTTGGTCCTGCTTGACCTTGACTTGCAGCATTGGCTGCCCAGTCAACTGCGTCGCACCAACATCCGCTGAACCGGGCACGTCGAGCAGCACTCGTTCAATTTCCGCTGCCTTGGTGGCGAGCGTATCCAGATCATCGCCGTACAGCTTGACGGCAATGTCGCTCCGACTGCCCGTTCCCAGTTCGTCCATCCTTAGTTTGATTGGCTGTGTGTAGGCAAGGCGTTGGCCGGGAAGGGTTCGCAGTTTCTGCTCGAACAACGCCGTCAGCTCGCCTTGTGTTGATGCCTTCTTCCATTGGCTACGCGGTGTGAGCGTAATGAAAACATCGGTCAATTCGAGTCCCATTGGATCGGTGGCGATTTCCGCCGACCCGATGCGACTCCAGACATGGGACACTTCGTCGGGAAACTCGTCCAGCAAAGCCCTTTCCATCTGTGTATTGAATCGCATCGACTCGTCCAGTTGAGTCCCCGCCAGACGAACCACATTGATCGCTACCGAGCCTTCCGAAAGTTGCGGCATGAACTCCGTGCCAAGATTGGGAGCGATCATGCCGAAAGCAACAACGAGAACCGCCACGGCAAATCCAATGATTGCCGTCTTCTGGTGCATCGTGAAGTGCAGCACGGGCCGGTAGAGTCGCTTGAGAATGCGCACGAGCAGTGGCTCGCGGTGGCTCATCTTCTTTGGCAGTAACAGACTCGCCAGAACCGGCATCAGAGTCATCGAGAGCAACATCGAACCGGCCAGAGCAAAGATCACCGTGAGCGCCATCGGACGGAACATCTTGCCTTCGATACCTTCCAGCGTCAGGATCGGCAGGTACACGATCATGATGATCAGTTCACCGAACATCGTAGGCCCGCGAACCTCAACCGCCGCGTCACGAATGCGTTCCAGCCGACTGCGATTCAGTGGATTGGCCTGCGACAAATGGCGGACGCAGTTCTCGACCATTACCACCGAACTATCGACGACGAGTCCGAAATCGATCGCACCTAAACTAAGCAGGCTGGCCGAGATTGCGAATCGCCACATGCCGCTGAACGCGAACAGCATCGAAAGCGGAATTGCCAATGCAACAATCAATCCGGCTCGCAGGTTCCCGAGAAAGCAGAACAGCACAGCAATGACGAGGAATCCGCCTTCAAACAGATTCTTGCGGACGGTGTCGATCACCGAATCGACAAGCTCCGTGCGGTCATACATCGTGACCAGCGTCATTCCCGGCGGCAGGTTGGCTTTGATTTCTTCGACTCGCTTCTTCAGCGCGTCGGTGTACTGATGTGTGTTCTCTCCCATCAACATGAACCCGAGGCCCATGACCGCTTCACCGTTGCCATCCGCCGTCACGGCACCGCGTCGTATCTCATGTCCAACGTCAACCGTTGCAATGTCGCGGATTCGCACGGGAACGCCATCGACGGCCTTGATGACAATGTTCTCGATTTGCGAAATGTCGGTCGTTCGGCCCAGCCCCTGAACCAGCAGCATTTCGCCCATGCGATCTACGTTGCCGCCGCCGACGTTGCGATTGTTCGCCTGTAATGCGTCGACAACTTCGGTAAACGTTAGATCGCGTGAGACCAATCCGGCAGGCTCGATGAGAACCTGAAACTGCTTTTCGTAGCCGCCCCAACTGTTGATCTCCGCCGTCCCGGCTACGGTTCGCAACTGCGGTTTGACAACCCAGTCGTGCGTCGTGCGAAGTTCCGTCAGCATTCGCGTGCGTTCGGCCTCCGGCAGCTTGTTGAAGTCCACGCCCGGATATGTCAGCACATAATGAAAGACTTCACCGAGCCCCGTGGCGACCGGTCCCATCTTCGGTCGGCCCACACCACCGGGAAGCTCAACCGTTGCCAGTCTTTCACCGACGACTTGCCGAGCGAAGTAGATATCGGTGCCATCCTCGAAGGTAACGACGACCTGCGAGAAGCCGTACTTCGAGACCGAGCGAATGTTCTCAAGCGACGGCAGTCCGCTGAGCGATTGTTCGATCGGATAAGTGATCTGCCTCTCTATTTCTTCGGGCGACAGTGCCGGGGCGGTCGTGTTGACCTGCACCATAATCGGTGTTGTGTCGGGAAACGCATCGACATCAAGCTGGCTGAGTGCGTAGCCGCCACCGGCGATCAACACGACCACGCCGAGCAGTACGGCGAAGCGATGATGCAACGAGAGTTCAATCAGGCGCGTGAGCATTGTGGAAATCCTTTTCAGCAGGCTCAGTGACCACAGGTGCAGCCCGCACCCAAGTTGTTCTTCAGCAACTGCGCCCGCAGCACGTCACTGCCACTGCTTGCCACGATCTCGCCGGGAAGTACGCCTGCAATGATTTCCGTGAATCCGTCCTGTGTGACTCCCACACGAACCGATCGAGAAACAAAGAACTTCGGTCGGTCTTTCTCGAAGAAACGAGCGTCGCGAACAAACACCAGCGTGTTCTCGCCGTCCCATTGAACGGATGATTCCGGCACAACGATCGCATCGCTTTCGTCGCGAAGAATGATCTCACCCATTCCGAACGACTCGTTGCGAAGCTCACCATCCGAATTGGCCAGCTCCGCACGGACACGAACGGTGCGTGTTTCACGATCGACATCGGAGCTGATCCAAATGACTCTCCCACGATGTCCGGTTGCGTGACCATCAGGCAGGTAGCGAACCTGCTGCCCGATTTCCGCTAGTGATGCTTCTTCGGCAGCGACGCGAAGATCCAGCCACACCGTCCGCGTGTCCGAAAGCCGGAACATCTGCGAACCACGGTCAACGACTTCGCCAACGACCGTTTCGCGGTCAACCACGCGGCCCGCCAACGGAGCGGTCACGGCAATCAGATTGTCACTCAGGCTTCCTCCCTCAATTTTCTCCGTGCCCAGCTTGCGAACAGCCGCCTTGGCTTGCTCCGGTTGCAGCGAACGCAATCGGTCCAAATCAACGGACAGTCCAAGGTTGTCGAGTGAACGAACGGTCTTCTCCACCAAAGACGTCGCCTGCTGAAGTTCGGTTTGACTCTCAAGCAATCGTTTTCCGGGAATGACGTTGCGGTTGGCAAGCGGTTCTATCCGACGAACGGCGTCTTGTTTGAGTCGCTCGTCAGACAATGCCGACAAAAGCTCCGACTTCAACCGCCCGACCTTCTCTGAATCGACAATCGCCAAAACCTGCCCCGCTTCGACCCAATCACCAACGTTGACAAGAACCTGTTTGACGATTCCATCAGCAGGCGGCGAGACCTGCGCGGTCTTTGTAGCGTCGTAGCGAACTTCCCCTGCCGTTTCGACACTCTCAACAATCGCTTGCCGCTGTACCGGTTCAACATCTACTCCCGCACTTTGCATCGCATCAACCGATGCAAACTGAATCCGCGAACCCGGCAATTGACTGAGTGCGAGATTCTCGCGACGAGGCCGAACGGCCAACGCCCGCTTTGCTCTTTCCAGATCGTCGTCCGTCACTTCGGCAGGTGATTTCGTCTCCGCAAGCGATGGATCATGCAGCACGCAGCCATGAACGCCGTGAACATCACAAAACGTCTGCTTCGGCGGGTCTTCAATCAGACCGGGAATGCAATTGATGCACTCTTCTTCCGGCACTCCGTGGCTATCGCACCACGCGGGGCCGGTCTCGGTCGGTGAAGCTGTGGCCGCAAACCTCGGTGGCTTCCAATCGTTGTGATGGCCATACCAAGCCAAGGCTCCAAGTCCCGCAACGACCAAGGTCGACGGAATCCAACCGGCCAGCGTGACGACCATACGGCGAAAACGTGAGCGTCGCGGCCGCACGACTGCATCTGATGCTCCGCTATTCGTTGTGGGCTGCTCCTCGATCGTTGAATCGACCGATATTGGTACTGCCGAGACCTTCGGCTGGGTAATGACATCTGACATGATGTTGCGTCCGCTGTAACAGAGAGTGACACTCAAACGATGCTTGTTGCCAAGCAAACGACGGAGCCGATTTCGGGCCGCGCAGCACGAAGCAACGAGAAGTCACATCGAGGTGCAGCCAAGAAACGGCTGAAAGAGTGTCTTACAGCAGAAATCTGCAATAAGAAGTCAGCAGGATTCGCCCATGCGGAGGCGATTCGTCTTGCGAACCAAATTCGAGACGCTGCGTGCCGAATGTCACTGCCAATTCATTGAAAGCAGCGAACTCGACAGCGTCCACCATTCCTGCCAGTTCAACCGAAGCGTTGAACCCCGGAGGCAACGCCCCCGCACAGAAACAATCGTGACACGGCTCAGGACAGGCAGGAGTGACCGGAGCTTGCTCCCCTTCCGCATCACAACAGCAGTGATGCTCACAGCCCCCAATCTCAACGGAAGCATCGCCCACGTCTGCACAACACGCCCCACCCATCGCTGGACAAACCAGCACGGTCATGCACATCAACAGGTGGATGAAACGGTTGAACATAGGAAAATCTGCGAGAGAGAGACCGCCGCCGATAGGTCGATTATCGGCAAATGATGCTTCGGAGTCAATGTTAGGTTCTCTACAACGCAAGAATGAACCAGTCTTTGCATACCGCCATATTGGTTTCTTTCTTCAATACAGATTCACCCAACAGGTTTCCTCTGCCTGCCTAAACACGTCAGGATGCAGACTCGCCCCTCGACGGTAAGTCAAGATTCTTAACCACCCTTTCTCCCACATACTCGGTTAGCTTCTCGACTTGCCGCAGCAGTTGTAGCATCCAGCAATTAAGGCTCCGAACAGCCAACCGAGGACGAAAATCTCGATCACCCCGAGCACTGTCTCCCACCAAGGCATGTCCCAACGCATGATTGTCGTCACATCAACGCCGTGCATCAGACTGTTGAAAAAGCGAATTGCGACATCCTGCGGCACAGTCAGCATGACGAACACACAACCGACGTACGCGATCGCGCAGGCCATCCCAACTGCGAAACCGAATCGGGGAATACTCAACTTATTCATGGCGGTCCTCTTGGTGGTTTGCATGGTTAGCAGAATGGTCGGTCATGTGGCCTCGCATCATCAGCAAGTGACACCCGAGCATCAGGACGATGAACACCGTCATCGTGATTCCCTCGCTGACGCCGAATAATGGCAAGACGAAAATCAGCAGCATCGGCAGACCGCAACCGATCAGCATGTGCAAAAAGTGTTTCAAAGGAATATCTCCTTAATTTCTCCGTTTAGATGTTCAACCTCCTTCCTTCTTCACCACGCAGCGCAAAAAAATGCACGACCCACGTTCGACCATACGAAACCTACCGCGTCATGGCTCAGCCCCACTCAGTTTTGCTTCCTGCGACACCGGCTTTGTTGCTGGGTTGTCTCGCGGAGCCTGTGCTTTGATTTCCATCATAAGGAAGTAGTTCAAGCCCGTGCGAATGATCGCGACTGCGGCCAGCTTTCCAATGTGATCCCAACTCGGTGAAACGGCTGTCCCGAGAATGTCGGCACCAAGCTGAAATTCCAGAGCCAGCGAAAGGTAGCGAGCAAGAATGAGTCGCGTCTGGGCGAAGTCCTGTTCCTTCCCACTCCTGACGGTGCGAATCCAGTGAACGATTGCCACGCACACGCCAATTGTGACCAGCGTAGCGCCGAACACTTCAATCGCGAGCTTCACCCAGCCGACAATCAGGATGACGTTGTGTTCGACGATGCTGGTGGTATCAGGCATGGTTCACGGTCTCCTCAATGATGCTTGTACCAGCCGACTCGTTTGATGTCGTTCCATGATGTTGTTTGGTGGCACTGGCCGCATTGGTCGACTCTCGCATGAGGCTTTCCCGCCACGCGGGCCGAAATCATCTTGAAGTGCATCATGTAGTGGCTTGGTGGTGCCTGATGGCACTGGCTGCAATCGGTCGATTGCGGTGACGGGTGCTTGTACTCGGGAATTGTCCAACGGTCGGTCGCGTGACATTGAGCACAATCAGAACCGAACAAGCTCTGATGACGGTCGTCATTGGAATGACACGAGGCACAGTCCAAGACAGACTCATTCAGGTGGATGCGAGAATGAGGTGGAACGCCCGAGTCGAGTTTGGCACTCAGCCGCAAATAGGCGGCAAGTTCCTCCGTCCCCGGCTCGGCGTTCTGCATCTGCTTCATGCCAATGTCCGTCAGCAACGAGTGGTCCATTAACGACAAGTTGGCATCTACACCGCGATGTTCCAAATGGCACTGCTTGCAAGTGTTGACGCTCGCGTGAAACGCAGTCGGCTGACGTTGCAGAAGTGATTCGTTATTGGCGTGGCAAAGAATGCACTTCGCCGAGTCCACTCCCTTCACTGGCGTGTGACAGGCATTGCAGTTGTTGGCGAGACTTGCATGAGCGGCGGAGAGCTTGCCCGGATTGACGGCTCGGTGCATCGAATGAGAAACCGCTTCTCTTGTCTCACGAGGAATCCAACCGGCTCCATACGCCACCGCAACGCCGGCGACAAGAACAAGAATGATGATCGTCCATCGTGTCATTGCATCACCACTACTCAAACCAACGCAAGCCGAAGTAGACGGCGTAATAGACATGCACGAACATCAGTGCGTACAGAACGAACGAGATCACAATGTGGAACTTCAGCCACTTGCCGAACCATTGCTTGAAATCTTCGTGTGTGCGAATGGCGTATTCGACATCGGCAATGGACTCCGCAAGACGCACCAGCGTGATGGCATCGGCTTTCGCAATGGATGGCTCGGTACTCGGTTCGGGAAGAAAGAAACCAGCCATCAGCCGACTGAAAAAGCCAGAGAACGGTCGCAGGCTTTTTGCCGCCGCCGGATCAGCTTGTGTAGCAATGAGAGCTTCGTCATAGGCCATTTGCAGTTCGTTGAGCATGGCTTTCTTTTCGCGAATTTCCTTGGCAAAACCCGACATCAGATAGCGACCAACGAACCCACTGACGACCACGAGGAGCGTCATTGCCGTCAAAGAGATTCCAACCAAACTTTCGTATTTGTGGCCGCTGTGGATGATGACGAGAATCGGACCAAGCACGCCCGCGTAGATGTGCCAAGCCAAGAGCGTTCGCATCGAGACGTGTTTCGTGACCGATGTCTTGAGACTCTTGTTGCGTTTGACAATCAAGTAGGCGAGCGGAACGAGCATCAGGACCGCACCCGTCACGCCGAGAACGCCACCCCAGAAACTGCCTGCGAAGCGATGGGAGTGATGTAGTGGAAAGCCAAGCCATGCGAGCAGCATCAGCATGACGAGGCCGGAAACGACGATTTTCTCCCGTTCCTTCATGCGTCGATGCTCACGTCATTCTTTGCCTTCGCTTGGCAGCACAGAATCATCCCGGCATCACGGTTTTCCGGCTCCAAGCCATCATCGACTTCCATCGTCACTTCGCCCGAGAGCAGCTTCGCAACACAAATGCCGCAGGTTCCGACTCGACACGAGTAGCCGATATCAACATCGACTCGTTCCGCCGCTTCGAGGATCGTTTCGTCCGCCAACAGTTCGGTTGACTTGTCCGAAGTCGCAAACGTGACCTTGGCTCCTGTCACCTTCGGTTCGTGTGCTTCCTGCCCTTTGGCCACTTTGGCTTTTGGCTTCTGTGTCGAGCCAAAGTTCTCTGTGTGAATGCTCTCCGCAGGAACGCCGAGTTCTGCCAGCATTCCTTTGGTTGCTTCCATCATTGCCGGAGCACCGCAGATATGGACTCGCTTGGTGGCGATGTCGGGCACCCACTCGGCCAGCAAATCTTTGCTGAGCCTTCCCTTTCGATAGCCGTTGGTATCGTGCTCAATACGACTCATGGCCACGTGGACGTGCAGGTTGTCGTATCGTTCTTCGAGACGCTTGATTTCAGACTCGAAAATGAAGTGCTTTGGATCGCGGCAAGCAACGATGAAATGGATTTCGCCCGGCCAGCACATGTCGGTGAGTGCTCGCGTGACGCTCATCATCGGCGTGATGCCAACACCACCAGCAATTAGCACCACACTGTCTGATTCTTCCCCGGTGAACGTGAATCGTCCGCTGGGAGCTTTTACTTCCAGTGTGTCGCCGACTTTCAGTTCATCGCAGATGTAACGCGACCCGGCCCCCTTGTCTTCTCGCTTGACGGTGACTTCGCAGTAGTACGCTTGCGTGGGAGCAGACGAAATCGTGTAGCTTCGCCGAATCGGCTTTTCTCCAACCGGAAGCGTAAAAGTCAGAAACTGACCGGGCAGATGATTGAAAGGAATTCTGCCTCCATGACAGGCGACAAGCCGAATCGTTTTAACGTCGTCCGTCTCGTCGGTGATCTTGGCGACTCGCAATCGACAAAGTTTTTTCTTGGCCACCGGAATCAAGCCGCTGGAATCAACGCCGCCGGAGGGAGATTCCGTGGGGCAGCCATCCTCAGTGGCACAACAATCGTTCTCGGGTTGAGAGTCTAGGGTTGAGGGTTGAGAGTCCGGAGGAAGTGTCTCGGGAGCAGTTGATTGTGTGTCCCTTTCCACAACGCTCGCGACTCCCCCAGTCCCAGCTTCGCCCCCGCTTGTCCCCGCGTTTGCAGTCGAGAGTCTTTCCAGCAGTGATGCCGCACGTCGCATCTTGAAGAAGTACATCCAGATCATCACCACCGCGAACAGAATCAGGACAGCCATCATGCTCGTGTGAAACGGCGACATTCCCCACAGCAGCGCCTTCGATGAGGCCGTGTTCACGGCATCGTCGATGTTGAGTTCACGTTTGAACCACTGCAAGGCAACGTTCCGAGGAGCTTTGCCCTCTCGCAGAGCACGATGGGCAGCGAGACCGCTTTCAAAATCATTTAGTCCTTCGCGAATCTTCGCTGTGGCGGATTGCATTGCAGCAAAGTCATCACCGGCAGCCGAACGAGACAACTGATCAAAGCCTTTACCCAGCAAACGAGTTCCCGCGATCATTCGCTCGTGAGCCTCCTGCTCCAACTCGTGGCGGCGTTCCATCGGCAGGTCGGGCAGCTCCATCAAAGACGGATAGAGGTCTTTGGGCTTGGGCGCACCCATCTTCTCCATCATGCCATCCATCATTCCGCCCATGCCCCCGCCCATCATCCCGCCGCCGTTGCCACCCATCATGCCACCCATGCCACGATTTCCCGACCCGCCAGTATTCGCACCGGCCTCTTCAGGATGATGTGCGGCGTGCTCTTCCGGCGATACCTGAGCGATCGCAGTCGATGCAGTCGCCACCAACAACAGCACTAACGTCGTGACGGCGTTTACCCACGTGAGGCGTGACTTCGTCTTGCTGATTTTGCGTCCATTCTTTTCATTCATGTCATTTGCATCGCTGCGTTGAAGTATCGGCTGGTTCCCTGCGATTCCATCGCTTCACCGATACGGTTAAGAGCATGGGCGTAGGCGGCCGTACGCATGTCAATTTCTGACTCGACGCTCAGGTTATGAATGGCTGTGAATTCCTGAGCCATAATCTTCTGCAAACGTTCATGCACTTCCTCTTCACTCCAGTAGTAGCCCGCCCGATTCTGAGTCCACTCGAAGTAGCTGACGGTGACGCCACCAGCATTGGCCAAGATGTCTGGAACAACTGTCGCCCCCAGTTCTTTCAGAATGTCGTCGGCTTCCGTCGTTGTTGGTCCGTTAGCGACTTCGACGATGTAGGCGGCTGTGATCCGAGAAGCATTTTCGACGGTGATTTGGTTCTCCAAGGCAGCCGGAATCAACAACTCCACATCCAGCTCAAGTAGCTGTTCATTCGTGATCACGGTACCACTGCCCGAATCGTCAGGATTGCAATGACATTCCACGCAACCGCATTCCGGACAATCGCAAACACTACGATCGCCATACACGTTCGATACCGACGTTTGTGAGCGTTTCAGTTCGATGGCTCGCGGAATATCAATTCCGTCGTCACGGTAGACTCCCCCTTTGGAATCACTGATGGCCACGCACCGATAGCCATCTGCATGAAGCAACCGAGCGACATGCTGACCAGCGTTTCCAAATCCCTGAACGGCAACCCGAACGTTTTCGGGAGTCCAATCGTTGATCCGTTCCAATTCTTTGATGCAGTAGTAAGCACCACGTCCGGTGGCGTCATCGCGACCAAGACTGCCGCCAAGCGGAATCGGCTTGCCGGTGATGACATCCGGCGTGCGTCGCCGCTGGATGGTGGAATACTCATCCATCATCCAGCCCATGATCATGGAGTTCGTATAGACATCGGGAGCCGGAATGTCGGTGTCGGGGCCGATGAAGTCAGCAAGCTGCTGGACGAAGCCTCGACTGAGTCGTTCCAGTTCCATGCGTGAAAGCTCTATCGGATTGACAATCACGCCACCCTTGCCGCCGCCAAACGGTACTCCTGCCACGGCACATTTGCACGTCATCCAGAATGCCAGTGCCTTGACTTCACCTAGATGCACTTGTGGATGAAAACGAATTCCGCCTTTCGTCGGGCCGCGAGTATCGTCGTGACGAACGCGGTAGCCTTCAAAGATTCGCAACGAGCCGTCATCCATCCGAATCGGAATGCTGACGTTTACGACTGATTTCGGATGTCTCAGACGATCCAGAGCTTCGGAATCAATGTTTGCAAACTGAGCCGCACGGTCGAGCCGCAAAAGTGCGTTCTCGAAAATGTTGTCACGGTCCGACATATCAGCCTTTCAAATTCACGTCTGGTACACGACGGGCAGCCCGCACACCGAGCGCACCTCCGTGAGCTTTGATGCACGAGCCACGCGATTCTTCAGAGCATTTCACAAGGAAGATCACTTGTGTTGACGGTGCTTCTCATGATCGCCAGCCTTTGTCGCAACCACGAACATCGCATCTTCACCGCACTTGCCGCAGACATGCTTGACTTCCTGATGCCTACCTTCGGCCTTGCCGGTGCCTTTGACAGTGACCTTGCCGCTACACGAGGAGCAGGTATGCGTATTGCCGACCGTCATCATCTCTACATGCGACTTGTCATTGCCGACGGGATACACGGTGACGATCTTGCACATGCTGCACACCATCGCGATCGAATCGCCGGGCTTGAGTGCCTCCGCCTCAGCCCGCGTTTTGATGTGCGTCATTTTCGTCATCTTCATCGCGTGGGCATGATCGTGGTTCTTGCCGTGTGAATCGTGCTTGTGGTCCTGAGCGTTTGCCAGTCCGGCGAATGTGATCACCGTGGCAAGCATGATTGATGCAACCACACCGACTCCACCGATCAGTTTGCTTTTCGTTTGCATAAGGTTCTCCTTTTCGTTTGGTTCAGTTACTTCACTAATCCGTTCGTACGACCTGATCTCACTTCTTTTGCTCACCAACAAGAATCTGCCGTTGCTCTTTCGTCAGTACGTTGGCGGCATCACCAACCGAGCGAATGAAGGCGATTCGCGTTTTCACTTGAAGCTGCGCAATCTCCTTTGCTTTTGCTTCGATCTTCTTGATGTCCGGCTCATCGGCCGCAGTCAGCTTCCACAACTCCTGCTCGGCTTCGGCGATCTCGCGTTCAGCCGTAGACGTCACCAGCAGCGATGCTTCTTTGATCGAATTCAGCTTCTTTTGTTGCTCGTTGGTCAGCGTGATGTGCTCGGGGTGATCGAGAAAAAAACCGGTCTGGCCGATGTGGTAGACGTGCGACGCTCCGGGGAATCCGGGCAGGGACGATGGCATATCCATTCCAGCCATCGAGTCCGATGACATGGCGGGATTCATTCCCATCATCCCCATGCCCATCATTCCCTTCTTGCCTTTCATCATGGACATCATCCCCATGCCGCCCATGCCTTTTCCCATCATGCCCATTCCCATGCCCGACATCTGGCTGTCTGAATCCTGAGACATGCCTTTCATGCCGCTCATCATCCCCATCCCCATGCCGCCCATCTTCTTCATCGAGTTCATCGCTGGCTGACCGGCATCGCTGGTTGTGCCGTACTTCTCACGGTGCGAGGTAGCCAGTGCCGCTTCCAGTTCCGCGACCTTGCCTTGTAGTTTTCGCAACTCCGCTCCAAGATCGGCCGGTGCAGCGGCATCACCGTGCTGGTGCTTGTCCGATGACTGGGCAAACGCAGTTGAAACCAGCAGGACAAACGCAAGTAAGCCCGACACGAATGCTGTTCGATTGAGTGTTTTCATGGATAATCCTCCTTTTGATCGGGACTATTGCGTACCGAATCGGGCACGGCAAAACGACGAATTTCGGCACACCCTTCAATACCCCGGCAGGGTATGTTACTCTTGTAATTTTAGACAGTTACGCCATCGACGCCCGTTTTTGCGGTGCGGCGATGAGCGTGCGTACATTCCTGACGATGCACATGGGTTTTTCGACGGCGACCGATTCGACGATCAATGCACGGCTGCGAAAACGCAGCCGACTGAGGACCGTTGCGCTGTCGCGTGTCATCAACTGTGCTGGAAATTTCGATGCCGGGCGTTCGGATTTCTTCACTCGAAAATCTGAGAATGCTCAGGCGACCGAACCGTGTTCTTCGATAAGGGGCACGTTCGTTGCGAATGACACCGGAGGTCATGCGTTTGGATGAAGCAAGCCAAGAGAACGAAGATACAAGGATTGGCGAATCGACTTCGATTGCTCCTACTCAGCAATTGGTCGAAGCCTGTCTCGCGGGTGACCGCTGCGCAATGCAAAGGCTTCGACCAATTGCTGAGTAGGAGCAATCGAAGTCTGTCTCGCGGGTGACCGCTGCGCAATGCAAAGGCTTTACGAGCGATGCAGCGACCACGTCTACGGCCTGATGGTCCGCATGGTCGGCAGGCAGGATGCGGACGATCTGACGCAGCACGTATTTCTGACGATGTTTCGCAAGCTCGACCAGTTCAATGGCCAGTCGAAACTCGAAACGTGGCTGTACCGACTGGCAACCAATGAAGCATTGCAGCATCTTCGCCGCAACAAGCGACGTGCGACCGCTCCGCTAGTCGCCGAACCAGAGACCAGCGATCCGGACCGCATCGGGGCAAGCGAAGAAGCCCAACTGCTTGAAACCGCCATGTCCCGGCTGGAACCGGAACTCAGAGCCGTCGTGCTCCTGAAAGAACAGCGGGGACTCTCCTATCAGGAGATCGCCGAATCAGTCGGCATCCCTGAAGGGACGGTCGGTTCGCGATTGAACCGCGCAAGAAAAGAGCTTCGCCAAGAACTCGCGAAGCTCGGTTGGGAATGAATCCGGGTGATCTGCACCGGCCGGTGGACGCGGCTCATTTTGCGGTAAAGTAGCCTCGACTTTCGGACTTGGCAGACACCGAGAATGGGCCGCGTTTCTTAACCCTCTCCGCCGTACGGGCAGCCGACGGTGCGTTCAATCTGAGCGATCGTCCCGGCCAGTGTGGCTTCGATGCGTGCCAACTGAGTCTCGAACATCAGCAGTTCCCGGTAAGTCTCAATCAGCGTGAAGAAATCAGTTCGCTTTCCACGATAATCGGCGATCGACAGTTTGAGCGTGTCTTCGGTTCGAGGAATAATTCGGTCCTCGTAGATTCCTTCCTGCTCAACCAAGGCGTCTGCCTGAGCCATCAAGCGGCGAAGTTTACCCTGAATCGCATCGCGTTCGGCTTCCAGCCGTTGCGTCGTGCTGCTCGTTCGATGAGACGCCTCACGGATTCCTGCGTTGATTTTCTCACGCCAGATGGGAAGCGTCACACCGACAACGAAGCTGATGTTATCGTGGCCGTTGGCGACTGGACTAATGACGTTGGTGTCATCGTTAATGATCGAGTAGTTCAAGCCGAGATTGAAGTCCGGGTACTTCTGAAGACAAGCGAGCCGCTGCTTTTGCCGGTCACGTTGAATCTCCCAAGCCAAAGCGCGAAGCTCCGGGCTGCACTGTTCCGCAAGGCCGAGAAGTTCATCGAGTTGCTTGGGGGCATCGGTCAGGCCAATGTCTTGTTGTGTCTCAGGAATGAGCGACACTGGCTGCTGTAGCAACGCCGCGAGATCGGCTTGGGCCTGTTCTTTCTGTTTTCGCAAACCGACAAGCTGGTCGTCTAGTCGATCCGCTTCGAGTTGTGCTCGCAGAACATCCTGTTGAGTTCCGCCACTTTTGTAGCGAGCCTCCGCGACATTCGTCAGATCGTCCACCAGTTCGCGGGTTTCCTCGATGATCGCGATTGCTCGGGTTGCGAACCAGACTTCGTAATAGGCCAGTCGAACCGATTCGGTGATCTCACGTTCAATCTGCTGCACTTCGGCCTGAGCCATTTGAACTTCGCGGCTGGCAATCGCCGCCTTGGTGCTCAACTTTTCGGGCCACGGCACACCTTGCGAAAGCTGGAACTGATGTCCCACCCGACCACCTGCCGTTTGCAGTGCCTGATCCTGAATGGGCCAGAAGGTGTTGCCAAACTTTGGATCGGGCAGAGCACGTGCTTGGGGAATGACGTTGGAAGCAGCAGCGACACGATTGCGTGCGGCTCGAATCTTGGGATGATTCGCAAGCGCTGTGGATACGAAGTAGCTAACGGGTTGCTGAGTGACGTTGCCGTCGCTGGCAACGCCCAACGGAATCGGCTCAACAAGTTCAACCGAACTGTCTTTGGCCGCCTCGCCTTCGTCGGTCGCACCATCATCCGACGCTTCGCCTTCGGCTTCTTCGTTTTCATTGTCTGAGTTCTCGTCTCCCTCAGATTGCAAAGCGAGACGCAGTGGTGACGAAATCACCAGTTCTTCGTCGTACCCAACCGTCTGCACGGGCGGAGTTGGCTTGGATGCGGAATGTTCGGATTCATTCTTCGTATCAAAGGCATCCCCGCTGGCGGCTATGGCCCGGGGCACTGGCCTTGCGTGCGATAAATCGGTCTGCAATGCGTCACGAGATGTCGCACAGCCACCAACGGAGAATGCCATGAGTCCCACCAACAGCAGCCGTCTCCGGCTTTTCGCAGATGGATTTGAATGTCGAATTCCCATGAATCGCTGCTCCGCAGACTACAGTAACTTGGCGTTCTTGCCTGTTGTGCCAAATTGGACTTGTACCAATCGGCCAAAGTTCCGATATACTCCATATACCGTCACAGGGTATATCATCGGATCGGATTGAAGGAAACTTCCGAATAACTCACATGGCCCGTCCAACCCACATCGCCGTCAATCTTTTACTCATCGTCGCCCTGACGATGCAGCCGAGCTTGGTGTACGGACTTCAGCAGGATTGTTCTGCTGGCGTTTCGACGGGATATACGTGCCAAGGTTGCGGTTGTTGCAAGGTTCAATCGGAAGCCGCCAAGTGCCCCTGTTGCAGCGGTGAAGCGACGAAAGAGGAAGGCGGATGCTGCGGGCACGGCCACAAGAGTCAGCACCGCACCGCGACTTTTGCCGACGATCCGTTTGCAGGCATGGAGCTACAGGAAGGTCCGATTCCGGTTGACTCTGTTCCTGTCGATGCTGAACAGCCATTGGGCGACCACGCTCCGCATGTTCAGTCTGCTGATTTTGCCGTACTTGCAGCAGCCTGCCATTGCGTCACGGCTCCCGAGCCTTTCAATGCCCCCGTACCTCGCTCGCCTGTCACGGAGTTGCGAGACGTACTGACGGTCAACATTGCCTGTGTCGTTGATGTCGCAACTTCAGTCCAGCCACCGCTCTCGGGTTGCTTCGAGAGTGCTCGTCGCCCGATTGAGCCTCACTTCTCGCAGATTGCTTTCTGCGTTTGGCGGCTGTAGCCCGCTTTCTCTGCGGAGTTCTGCGCGCACATCGTAGCGGTTCTCCGTATCGCCAGTTGCACCGAAGACCGTTGCCTGCTGCACACGCAGCACGCGATCGAGATTGCTTCATGCAGCTTTCGCCAACGCAATGAATGCAGCTTGATGCTGCGCGACATGGGCCGCTGTTGTCCAGTCGCGTAACAGAGGCACATCCGCACGATCACTTCGTGTAGCGGACACGTACGTCACGAGAATTGCCATGACACACGACAAGAAACTAACACCGGATGATGAGCAGGACGCCGTCAATCCGCCTGAAGACCAGCACAACGAAGAAGCGTCCCCTGAAACGCCAGAGGCAGATAGTCCAGAGCCGAAAGACGCTCTTGATGCGCTTGGTGAAAGCAGTCAGGAAAGCGAGAACGAAGATGCAGCCGTTGCGGCAGATGCTTCGACGGTACAACGCTCGTCCGCAAACGCCGAAACTCAGCTTGGCGGTTGGTCATGGCTGATTCGCTTTGGTGTGAAGTCAGCGGGTGTTGTTGCCGTTGGAGCGTTGCTGTTATTTCTGCTCGGTGTCGCTCAGCGAACTGAGTGGGTCACGGCTGACGGCTTCTCGGGTTCATCCGATGAAACCGCCGCTCAAGCAGGCGGTGGTGGCGAGGACAAGCGATACATCTGCCCCATGATGTGTACGCCGCCTTCGACTGAACCGGGACGTTGTCCTGTCTGTGCGATGGAGCTTGTCGAAGCGACCAGCGGTGGTGGTGGCGACGGTATTTCCGTCACGATCGAAGCATCGGCCCGCAGGCTCGTCGGGATTCAGACGGCAATGTCCAAGATGGGGCAGGTCACTCGCACGATTCGCACCATTGGTTCGATTGACTTTGATGAAAGCCGATTGTCCACAATCTCGGCCTACATCGATGGACGCTTGGAGAAGATGTACGCTGACTACGCCGGTGTTCAAGTTAGTGAAGGTGACGACCTTGCATTGATCTACAGCCCGCAGCTTTATTCGGCCCAGACGGAGTTCGTCACCAGCCTAGAAGGGAGTTCATCGAAACGCTTCCAGATCGGCGACAGCAACTTGCAGGATATGGCTCGTGAGAACCTGAGCGAGCTGGGGATGACGACCGAGCAGATTGAGACGCTTCGCAAAAACCGAAAACCGCAATCGCGTATTCGAATCAAATCACCTCAAAGCGGCACCGTCACTGAAAAGACCGCTGTTGAAGGTGACTACGTTAAGACTGGTCAGAAGCTTTATCGTATCGCAGACCTGACCTCCGTCTGGTTGATGCTTGATCTGTTCCCAGACGATGCGGCGACCGTGCGTTTCGGTCAGCAAGTCGAAGCCGAGATACAGTCGATGCCCGGCGAAGTCTTCACAGGACGAGTGGCATTCATCGACCCTACGGTAAACAAGAAAACTCGCACCGTTCGAGTCCGCGTCGAAGTCATGAACTTCGACGGCAAATTGCGACCGGGAGACTACGCGACGGCTCGCATTACTGTCCCGGCGATACCCACCAAACTGGTTTATGACCCGGCACTTTCGGGCAAGTACATCAGTCCGATGCACCCTCAAGTGATTCGCGATGAACCGGGTGACTGCCCACTTTGTGGAATGGACTTGGTGCCAACAGTGCAGCTTGGCTACGCGACCGAACCGCAGCCCGAGCAACGAGTTGTAACCGTCCCGCGTGACTCCGTTTTATTAACTGGTGACAGCGGTGTGATCTACGTCGAAACCGAACCGGGTCGATTCGAGATTCGCCGAGTGACGGTTGGCCCGATGAACGATGACGATGCGGTCATCATTGAAGGGTTAGCCGCTGGCGAGACCGTTGCCACCGGCGGCAATTTCCTGATCGACTCGCAGATGCAGCTTGCCGGAAACCCGTCCTTGATGGACCCGTCCAAAGCTCCCAGCTATTCACCGGGACCGCTTGAACTGCCGGACTCGCAGCCGGTCATGCTGGCTGGTAAGTCCGCGAGTGACTTTGACAAAGCCTACGATGCGTACTTCGAGATTCAGTGTGCAATGGCAGCAGACATGACTCCGCCGCCTGTCGCTCTCAACACGCTGTTGGATTCGTTGGCACGTCTCGAAATGTCTGCCGATGTTCCCGACGACGCTCAAAAACATATTGCGAAATCGCGTCGAGCCGCCTTGCGAATGGATGGCTCGCTGGAAACTGCCCGCGAAGCCTATCGAGCGGTTAGTCACGGAATGCTTCGAGCAGCCACCCTCGCTCGTGGCCCCAAGACCGCGAAAGCACTGACGCATTATTACTGCCCAATGGTGCCCGGTGGCGGTGGCGACTGGATGCAACCGGGCGGAGAACTCGCCAATCCGTATTGGGGCGACGAAATGCTTCGCTGCGGTGAAGTCGTTCGCGACATGGCCGTCGTTGCGTCTGATTCGGCTCCATCCATTGCTCGAATGCCGAATTAGGAGAAGCACGATGCTCAACATCATCATTCGATTCTGCGTCAAAGAACCTTGGCTTGTCCTGCTGCTTGCAGTGGGCACGAGCGTCGGCGGATGGTTTGCCTATCAGTCGGTTCCGATCGACGCAATTCCCAACGTCGGTGAAAACCAAGTGATCGTTCTGACGCCTTGGCCCGGTCGTTCACCAAAAGACATCGAAGACCAAGTCACGTATCCGCTCAGCGTTTCGCTGCTGGCCGTGCCGGGAGCCGAATCGGTTCGTGGCAAGAGCATGTTCGGCTACAGCTTTGTGCAGGTGACGTTCAAGGATGAAATCGACTTCTATTGGGCACGAAGCCGCGTTTCGGAACAGCTTGGCACGGCAGCGTCTCAGTTGCCTGACGGCGTTGTTCCCCAACTTGGACCGGACGCCACCGGACTGGGGCAAATCTACTACTACACCTTAAAGCCACCCAAAGACGGAATGAGCTTGGCGGACCTGCGAAGCATGCAGGACTTCGTCATCAAGTACGAACTCCAAGCGGTCGAAGGCGTCAGCGAAGTCGCATCCATCGGCGGTTATGTTCGGCAGTATCAGATCGAGGTTGATCCCGACAAACTGCGATTTCACGACGTGCCACTCGATGCGCTGGCAAAAGCCATCAAAGGCTCCAACTTGGATGTTGGAGCCAAGACCATCGAAACGACCGGCATGGAATACATCGTTCGCGGCAAAGGGTTTCTCGGTACCGACGGCGACCAGCGAAAAGCTATCCGCGACATTGAGGAGACGGTGATCACTCAGCGCGACGGAGTTCCCGTTCGCGTTCAGGACGTTGCCAAAGTTCAGCTTGGCCCCGACTTTCGCCGAGGAGCACTCGATTACAACGGAGCCGAAGCGGTTGGTGGTGTTGTGGTGATGCGCTACGGCGAGAATCCTCGCATCGTGATTGATCGCGTCAAGGAGAAGATTGCCCAGATCGAACCGGCACTCAAGGGCGTCACCATTCATGGAGTCTACGACCGTACGGGATTGATCAATGAAACGATGGCCACGTTGACGCACGCATTGCGTGATGAGATTCTCATTACCGCCGTCATTATTCTGCTGTTCCTGCTCCACATACGCAGCAGCTTCATCGTCGCCATTTGTTTGCCTGCTGCCGTGCTGATGTCGTTCATCGCCATGCACGTGGTCGGAGTCGAATCGAACATTATGTCGCTGGCGGGAATCGCGATCGCCATTGGCACGATGGTCGATATGGGAATCATTGTTTCCGAGAACATCTATCAGCACCTAGCCGATTGGGAGAGGAAACAGGCCGATGGAGAGGCATTGAGTGTTGAGAGTCGCAAGAGCCGAGTCGAGGTTGTTTACGAAGCGGCAATCGAAGTTGCACCGGCGGTTGTCACGGCAGTCGCAACGACCATTGTCAGCTTCTTGCCTGTCTTCTTTCTCACCGGGCGGGATTATCGGCTGTTCTCTCCGCTGGCTTACACCAAGACATTTGCGATCGCTGCCGCGATGATCACTGCTGTGACAATCGTGCCCGCAATGTCACGCTTGATGCTTCGCAGTGCCAAATACCGGAAGCGAACTGCACTCGTCGCGGGTATCGGATTCGCCGGATTGCTCGGCGCAGCCGCTCACTTCATGTGGGGAGGACGACTGGCCGAACACTTTGGAATCAACGCATGGATTGTCACCGTTGGTGCCGCACTGGTCGGATTCGTTTTCGCGTGGCAGTTGTTGCGGGAGCGAATTCGCCCCATCGAAGAAATCCCCAGCAGTCGGTTCGTCCGCTGGCTCTACGCGGCTCGACTACGACAGGCACTTAACCACAAGGTCTTTGCACTCTCGTTTCCAGCGATGCTTTTGGTCATCGGTTTCGGAGCATGGATTGGAATGCCGACAGTTCTGCGGCCGGTGGAGAAAGTCGCCAACGTTTTTGGTGCTGATCTCAACCAGTTTCCGGGCTACGTCGATGCCAAGCACGTTTTCACCGGACTTCAAAGCGATGACTGGATAGCACTGGATGAGGGCAGTTGGTTCTACATGCCAACGCTTTATCCCGCCGCGAGCTTTTCACAGGCGATGCAGGTCTTGCAGACGCAAGATGTACTGATTGGCCAGATTCCAGAAGTCAAAGATGTGCTCGGAAAAATCGGGCGAGTTGAATCGGCTCTCGATCCGGCCCCCGCTGCAATGGTCGAAACCTACATCATGCTCAAGCCGGAGAGTGAATGGCGTGAAGGAGTAACCGCCCGCGATGTATGGGACGAGATCAACAAAGTCGCCACGCTTCCGGGCGTAACCCCGGCCAGCGCCTTGCAACCGATTGAAGGGCGAGTCGTGATGTTGCAATCGGGCATCAAGGCTCCAATGGCCATTCGCGTTTACGGCGACAAGCTCGACACGCTGGCTGACGCCGCAATGGACGTTGCTGCGAATTTAAAGACTTCACCGCTGGTCAATGCCGGGACCGTCAATCCTGACATTGTGCTGGGCAAGCCATACATCGAATTCACGGTCAATCGCGAAGCGGCATCCCGCTACGGCATGAGTGCTTCGATGGTCAATCAAGTGATTGAAACGGCACTTGGCGGAATGAACCTGATTAAGACGGTCGAAGGTCGGGAACGCTATCCGGTGCGGCTGCGGTACAACCGAGACCTGCGAGAACGCATCGACCAACTTAGCCGATTGCCTGTGGTAACTCACAGCGGAGCCGTCGTGCCGCTCGAAGAGCTTGCCAAGCTGGAAACTACTTGGGGACCGGGAGCGATCAACAGCGAAAACGGCCGCTTGGTGGCTCATGTATCGTTCATGACAAATGGGGCCAAGGGGGATTTGGAGTCAGTAACTGCGATTGAAGAACAGCTTCGCGAAGCTCAGTTGCTACCCCCGTCTGACCCGAAACGACTTTCCCTGCCCGCAGGTTATTCCTTGGAAGCCGTCGGGAGTTTCCGAAATCAAATCGAAGCCAACACGAGGCTGATGTGGATTATCCCGGTGGTCATCATCATCAATCTGCTGCTGATCTACTTCGAGTTTCGCAACCTACCGATTTCGATGGCTGTTTTCAGCGGCATTCCGGTGGCTTTTGCCGGAGGGATGGTGTTGGTCGCGTGGATGGAAGTTGAACTAAACACTGCCGTCTGGGTCGGTTTTATCGCTCTCTTTGGATTGGCCGTTGACGATGGCGTCGTGATGGCAACCTACATTCACCAGTTACTAAAGCGACGCAAAGTCAGCAGCGTCGAGGACATTCGCAATACCGTTTATGACGCTGGACTCAAACGAATTCGCCCATGCGTGATGACAACCGTCACGACGCTGGCCGCGCTCGTTCCCGTGTTGATTGCAACCGGACGCGGTGCCGATGTCGCTCGCGCGATGGCCATTCCAGTCTTTGGCGGAATGCTGGCGGAACCGTTTACGTCGTTCATCGTCCCGACACTCTATTCCGCATATTTGGAAACCAAGATGCGTTTCGGATTTAGCGATCCGTTGTGGGAAGGCACTGAAGAGATGTCTCCAACGCAGGAGGAGGAACTCATGAATGCGGCTTAGAAAAAATCTGAACTGTTTGTGAAGGAATCGTTTCTTCAAGCATCCAAGCGTCACGGAGGCCCTTGGAACACATACACACCCAAACCTTACGGGAGAACAAGGATGAAAATTCACTCGATCAAAAAACTTGCACTGGCATGGATGCTGGTTGCTGCGGCACCTGTCATTACCAACGCTCAATCGCAGCACCAAGCGCACGGCCACCGGCACACTATGCCTGAACACGTGGGGCCGAATCAGCAGTCCGCTCCGCAGAGTGGACCAAATGGCGGCACGATTCGACAGTCCGGCGGACTTCAATTTGAGACCGTTGTTTCACAGGGCGGAATCAAAATGTTCGTCTTCGATCGTAACGGTCAGCCAATTTCCGTTGAACGAGGTCGCGGTGCGGCATCATTGCGTGTCGAAGGCAATGCCAAGCGATATCGCTATGACTTGTTGCCGGACGGAAAAGGAGCGTTGACGGCTCCCGTTAACCTGTCCCAAATCGCGGGACGACAGATCGAAGTTGAAATGCAGCTTGTCGGTCTGCCCGGAACAGGCAGTCGTCCATTGGAGCTTTCAGAAGTCGCAACTGTTCCAGCGAGCGAACAACAGCTTGCGGCTGCGGCAATTGCCCGCCAAAAGATTTGCCCCGTCAGTGGCAAACCATTGGGAAGCATGGGCCAACCAGTCGCCGTCAATGTCAGCGGACAGACTGTTTACGCCTGTTGCAGCGGTTGCGTGAACGCCATTAAATCGAATCCTGCGAAGTACGCTGCTGGACGGCCTGAGATTACGGTCACCACTTCGACCGCAGCAGATGCTGCCGCGATCGCGGCTCAAAAAGTTTGCCCCGTCATGGACGAACCCCTCGGCGGCATGGGGACACCAATCAAAGTCATGGTCGGCGATAAGCCCATCTACCTTTGTTGCAAGGGTTGCATCAAAAAGGTTCAAGCCGAACCAGCTAAGTACTTGGCGATGGTTCACGGAAATCAGAAGCAAGGCCGCTCAATAGCCGCTGCTGGTGAACAAGCTCGTCCCGGTGTCTTCAAAGTCACTGCCGCCGACGCTCCCTTCATCGCGGCTCAAAAGACTTGCCCGGTGATGGACGAGCCACTGGGCGCGATGGGTGGACCTTATCGCGTGAACGCCAATGGCAAAGCGATCTACATTTGCTGCCCCGGTTGTGCGAAAAAGATCGCTGCCGAGCCGCAAAGGTATCTCGATGTGCTGGCTCGACAGGGCGTGAATCCACCAGCTTTGCAAACGCAAAAGACGGCGGCTGCCGTTCCAGCCGGAACCGATCAGGTTCGACCGGGTGTTTTCAAAGTCACATCAGCCGACGCCCCGTTTGTCGCGGCTCAAAACAAATGCCCCGTGATGGACGAACCGCTTGATGCAATGGGCGGCCCCTACAAAGTCAACGCGAGTGGCAAGGCAATCTACATCTGCTGCCCCGGCTGTGCCAAGAAGATCGCTGCCGAGCCACAAAAGTATCTCACGGTTCTTGCTCAACAAGGAGTCAATGCACCGGTCATCCGGTAATGAAACAAGACGGGTTTGCCCGTCGAACGATACGCGGGGGCGGTGTCCTGTGGACTCATGCTTTCGAGTGTGACGAAGCATCACGCCGTCCCTGCCCTTTTTTCCGGCCAACGACAAGGATGTCAGTTATGTCATTTCCATCACTCCACACCGGAGTCGTTCTCGTCACAGTTCTCGTCCTGAGTGCCAGCGGTTGTTCATCGCCACCGTGGAGAAAACAGCAAACCGTCAGTCAACAGGAGAAGGATGCCTACTTCGAGCAAGCTGCCGCACGAATTCAGTACGACGATCTAGAAAGCGACCCGAATGAATATCAGTCGCAACCTGTTTCAGAATCAACCTACGCACCTGTCCCGCCGGTCTCACGCAATGCTGGCGGTGGGTCCGGAAGTTGTTGTCATTAAGCAAACAGATTCAAGGGAGTGCTTGTGACACTACTGGAGCGAATGCGATACCTGCCCTATCGAATCGTACGACGTTTCGGTACTGCGGATATCAGTCGTGTTTTCGGCGTCGAAACCGACGCCTTACAAACGCCGACTGCGACCGAAGGCTTCTATTTTGCTGAAGTCACCGAAACCGGCGTAAGCAAACTCGTCGAGGCTCATCCAGAGTTCTTCAACGACACTCAGGGAAGCCAGCTTGCCACGGAGGGCGTTTATTGCTTTGGAGCGTTTCAGGGACAGAGCCTTGCGGGGTATGCGTGGATTGCCACCGGCGACATCCCTGCCGAATTCAATCACAACGGTGACCTTCGTGCAGGGCTGCCGGTCTTCCTGCCACCGGATACGGGCTTCGTCTACAACGTGTTTGTTATGCCCTTGCATCGTGGCAAGAGGCTCTACGCGAATCTCATGGGTTTTCTGGCCGAGGTGATGCGTCCGCGAGGAATCACTCGCATGATTCTGACAACAGACGCAACCAATACGAACTCGCTCAACGCCCTGCGTCGAATGGGATTTCGAGACCTTGGACGAGCGTGCTTATTCCGTCTCGGTCCTTTCTCAATCGCGAAATACCCACCGACACCTGTCTTTGAAACGGTTCGTTTTGGCAAGTACACGGGTGACCTTCGGGCGCTAAGTAAAGGCCAATAGATGTTTCCTCAACTATTCAGCACGGCTGCCAGTAAGGTCGTGTCGTCAAATGGCGGTCGAGACTGACGAAATCTGGCGAGTGCCTCAGAGAAATCATCGACAAGTTGTCGTGCGTCCAACGCCGCTGAAGATTCCATGACTCGGCTGACTCGTTCGGTACCAAACTGGTTGTCTTCCGGATCAAACATTTCAGTCACTCCGTCAGACACCAGCACAATTCTCGTTCCACTCGCCACCGGAATCGTTTCTTCCGAGAAAGTCATGTTCTCATCAACACCCAGCAGAAGATCGCTGGCTTCAAGTCGACGCACGGCGTTCTCCGGCTCCTGAACAAAGGGATGCTCGTGTCCGGCGTTCGCGCAGGTGAGCGTCTTCTCCTTGTGGTCGACCACAACAACGACCATCGTCGCAAAGTGACCATCCATGATGATCTCCGCGTAGCGACGATTGATGCGATTGAGTATCTCTGCCGGGCTGTGCGTTACCTCAATGGCTTCCAACACGAGTGCTTTGATTACCGTCGCGGCCATCGCTGCCGGTACACCGTGGCCCGATACGTCCGCAAGACACAATAGACACTGATGCTCGCTCAACGGAAGCACGTCGTAGTAATCGCCACCAACATCGTCTGCTGGTTCAAAGAGTTCAGCCGTCTGAATACCCTCCATTTTTCCATTCGTCGGACGCAGGTGTTGCTGAATGTCCCGGGCTTTCTTCATGTGAAGGCGTCGGTCTCGGTCTGCCGCTGCCAGCTTTCGCGTCATGACATTGACCTGCTCTGAAAGGTAATTCAGTTCTTCACAACTGCGCTGCTCCACTTCAGCATCCAGATCACCGTCACCAATTCGGCCCAGTGTTGTGACCAGTCGCCGCAGTGGCTTGGTCACAACCCGCCTGAGAACAAGATTGACCATTAAGCCTGCCAGCACGCCCGCAGCAAGGACGCCAAGAATTTGACGGAGCAGTTCCTGACGAGCATTCCGCAGGACCGACTCTTCAGACTCAGAAATGTAGATCGTGCCAAGAGGCCCCTCAAACTTCGCGACGACCAGTGAGTGCGAACCGGACGCCCGATGCCCGCCTTGTTCGCCTGCTTCCCGCATCGCTTGAAACATGTCGTGTGACGCTCGGCCATGCGACTTGGCCTGCATTGAACTTCCCTGCCACTCGACAGCGATGTGATGCCCCGGCGATTCGGTCGTATTCATGCGGGCACACACATCGTCAATCAACTGCTGGATGGACTCATTGCCTCGATTGGCGATTGCATCGACCGACTCATAGATGGTCTTCGCCTCTTCGACGAGCGCAATTTGCTTCTCCTGTTTGGCGTCACGAATTCGCAGCCCGTGACCAACGATTAAGAAGAGCACGACGACCAGCAACAGCAAGCCGTTGACGGCCAGCATCAACTGACGACGGATTGGTAGGCGTTTCCAGAATTCAAGATTCATCAAAAAATAGATTCTCCTGCTCTTACGGCGCAACGTTCCAAACCGTTTGATGCACGAGAATTCAGTTTCTTCAGCCAGCCGAGAGAGAATTAGGCGGATTCGTGGTAGCAATGGTTGGAGGTCATCGTGCATTGCTCCAGCGAGGCCAAGTCGTTAGACCATTTGTGACAACTCGATGAATATGCGGAGGCGAATTTATCGTCGTCAACCATAGATTGATCGGAGACCATCGAGCGAACCTGATCCAAAAACCGTGTGGCCAAAGTCAG
Organism: Planctomycetota bacterium; assembly: GCA_039025515.1. Lineage (GTDB taxonomy): Bacteria > Planctomycetota > Planctomycetia > Pirellulales > Pirellulaceae > Stieleria. The sequence continues at coordinate 40,963 of JBCCOI010000001.1, read as the reverse complement.
GTCCACATCGTCACGAGAGACTCGGCAGATCACGAAATGTTCTTTGGCATCCTCCAGCAACTGCAAACTCGCGTGCCAAAGTCGCTGGACCGCTTCGGAGTTCACCGCCGACTGGTCGGGTTGCACTTCACCAAGTGCCCGCAACAGCGATGCCGTTTCCAAACAGAATCGCAGCATACGACTCATTGCATATCTCGGCTCACTGAAACGAAAGTAGTGCAGTGCTGGATAGAAGTGATGCGACTCAAGTAGGTCAGCCAGCTTCGACGCCAAATCACACAGGTCTTGGTTGAGCAATGCAGGATCATTGCTGGCAAGGTAAAGCCGCAGGTAGGCCAGCGTGTCCCCGGTTCTTCCCGTGCGGTAATCGATTTCAGAAGCGAACTGATTGCGTCTGCCAAGGGCGCTGTAGACCGAAATGATGTAGGCCAAAACCAGCGTGAAGAAACTGAAGCCAATGGCTGCGGCGGTGATTGTCACCAATCGGGCAAAAGCGGTCTTGGGAACGAGATCACCCACCCCGAGAGTCGTTATCGAGAATCCTGCGTAGTAGACCGCCGTGACAAAGTTCGTTTCTGTTGCCGACGCATTGGGACTGACAATGCCCACTGCAAGTTGCGGCCACACAATCAGACTGACACCAAGCAGCAGCAGCGTAGCCCAGACGGTGGCCTGAGTCACAATCAGTACCGGCCCGCTAAAGAGAAGCAACTTGCTTTTCGGTCCGAGCACACGTTGCGAGATGTGGTGATAGACCCGATAGGTCAATGCGGTGATTGGCCCGGTCACCGCACGTGGATACAACACCGCCATCCACGTTTCAAAGATGCTGGCCGATGTGAGCAGCAGCCCAGCGACCGTACACAGCAAAGCTCCGGCCCCGTTCAATCAATTACACCGGCGTACTTGCGAAAGAGCTTAATCAGCTCTTCCAGCTTTTCTTCTCGGTCCTTGGTATCGTTGTTCTTCATCGCTTCGGTGACGCAGGTTTTCAGATGATTTTCCAGCACAATTTGTCCAACCTTGGCCAAGGCACCGGTTGCCGCAGAAATCTGCATCAACACGTCGACGCAATACTCTTCGTCGTCAATCATCCGACCAACCGCCTCAACCTGACCGTTGATTCGCCTGATTCGGTTCAGCACCTTCTTTTTTTCGTCGGACTTCAGCATGTTCCCTACCGGTGACACCGTTATCATCGTGTTTCGCTATTCAACCATGACACACAGGCAGCGTTCAGCGAACGTCAGATTCTAGCGTATTTCGGGGATTGGGGACAGGATCAGCCCTTCATGTTCATCATGGAGTGCTTCGGAGCGGGCACGTAGTGGTCCGGATCACCAAAGCGGCGGACGATCTCGGAAAAGACTGCTCCTTTCTCAATCTTCTGGTCGGTTTCCATCACCAAGCGATAAAGGTCATCGGGAAGCACACGCATGACGGTCATCAATCCTTTGACTGCCATCAGGTAATTCGCTCTCATCCCCTGAACCTCGCGGCGACTCCAGTAGATTTTCATGTCCTTTTCGCTCATGGACATCCCCATCATCTTCTGAGGGTAGCCCGGCGTATTGAATCCCTCCCCCTGCGGAGCTTCTGCAACCGGCCGACTGTCCAAATTCGCCAAGTAGCGGTCCAGCGAGGTCTGGCGTATTCGTGGTCCCACTTGCTTTGTCATGTGGTTCATCATGTGGTGAACCATGTGGCAGTGAAAAATCCAGTCACCGGGATTGTTGGCGATGAACTCGAAATCGGACGCCTGAGCGACACCCACCAATTCGTTGTTTCGAGGAATCCACGTACTTTTGGGAGCACGCGCTCCCTCATGTCCTGTCACCCAGAACGTGTGTCCGTGCATGTGAATCGGATGGTGCTGCATCGGAGCAAAATTGAGCAGACGAACGCGGACTCGTTCGCCGTGTTTGCAGACCAACGGTGTCGTGTACGGACCGCTGCGTCCATTGATGGTGTGCCAGTTCCAATCCATCGACCAACTATCGGAGACTGTTTGGTTTGGTCCGATAAAGAAGTTTTGGAAAATCAATCCGAAGTCGCGGTCCACAGGCGGATCAAACACCTTCCTCGGATGCACGATAAACCAACCAACCTGACCAAACGCCTCCTGCATTGCGACGTGAGAGTGGTAGAAGAAGGTGCCTTCTTCGTGGACGTCAAATTCGTAGACGAATGTCTTGCCGGGTCTGATCGGTTCCTGATTGAGCGTCGCTGCCCCATCGTACTGGACCGGTAATTCAAATCCGTGCCAGTGGACGAAGGTGTCTTCAGGCAATTCATTGGTGACGACAATCCGCACTCGGTCACCCTGATTCACCTCAATGGTCGGTCCCGGCATGCTTCCGTTGTAACCGTAGACGTTCATTTTGACGCCGGGATGAAATTCCCGCTCGACCGCCATCGGCACCAAGTGGAATTCTTTGGCACCGTTGACCATCTTCCACGGCAGCTTCTCCAAGTCCGGTGCCTCAAACGGAGCCGGACCGTCCTCAACTTTGCGAAATCCCGGTACCAGTTTTCCCAGATAGTAGTCGGAATCGGGATCATTGCCGCGTCCCGGTTTGAATCGCGAGAAACCATCGTATTCTTCGCGAACGTCGGCTCCTGCCGGAATATTCGGTGCGGCATCTGGACTGCCGATCTGTTTCGGTGAATGTCCGTGACCGTGTTGCATCTTCATCGCTTCCTGTGCCGATGCGGCGGAAGCCAGCATTGCCGCCGTCACTCCCGTGGCGGCTGCCATTGTTCCTTTGGTGATGAATTCACGCCGACCGACCGATTGCAGCAGTTTTGATTTTTCTTCGTCTTTCATAGTCCTGTCCTCAGTTAGCGTGGTTTCGGCACGGAGTCGATGTGACCAGCAGGCATCGGGCCAGAGGCGGCATTGAGTCCCCCATCAAGCAAGTAACCCTGAATCAAAACCTCGCTTCGTCGCAATTGCTCTTCGTAGTTGATCTGAGCGAGTCGCACTTCCGCATAGTCCGACTGAGCCGCCAGCACTTCAGGCCACTCAATGCGGTTCTGCTTGTAGCTGGACAGCAACTCTCGATAAGCTGCCTTCATTTCAGGAACGATTGTGTCGCGATACTCTGAGGCGTGTTCAAACGCCATCGCGTACTCTTCGTAGACCATCGCCAAACGCTGCCGCAATGTAAGCTCTGTTCGTCGAACTTCACGTCGTTGGCGATTGAAGTCGGCTCGGGCTTGATTGATTGTTCCTTGATTGCGGTCAAACAGTGGAATCTCGATGCTGATATCCGCAACCGCTACCGTTTCTTTGGCATCGAAGTTGTAGCCACTACCGGCGGAAACAACGATGTCAGGAATCCATTCCACTTCCTCGCGTTCGATCGTGACACGATCGGCTGCCAGTTTCGCTTTGGCTGCAAGCACTTCCGGACTTTCACGCACAATGCGGGCTAACGACTCGTCGTAAGTCTCAAGCGGTTGCGTCGTTGCAAGCGTGCCGACAACGTTTCCAATCGGTAACTCAAGTCCAACGAGTGACGTGAGTTCGCGGAATCGCATTCGGTATTCATGTTCAGCTCTTTGTACATCGAGTCGCGTTCGCTGAAGCGTCACATTCGACTTGCGGACGTCATACCGGTTGGCCTGACCAACGTTGTAGAGTTCACGGGCTGTAATCGCTGTATCTTCTGCCGTCTTGAGCAACTCACGGTGCATTTCCAGCCGCTGCTGGGCGGCGAGCGTTCGGTAGAAATGAATCCGCACGTCGTTGCATACGCGATATTGCTGTGCGACCGCCAAGTGTTCTGTCACGTGAGCGCGTCGCATGTACTTTTCACGGCTGAGACTGAGTTTTCCGGCAGTCACGAATCGCTGAGAGATAATTCCGCCTTGAAACTCACCCGGCGAATCCTTGTCACCTTCGACATCGACGAAGATTTGCTCACCTGAGTACGCCAGCGTGGGATTCGGATACAAACCCGCCTGTTGAGCCTTTGCCAGCTCGGCGGAAACCTGCAAACGAGCCTGCTGTAGCGTGGGATTGTTTTGAGTCGCCAGCGATAACACCGTTTCTAGGTCAAGAATCTCTCCTTGCCCTAAAGGCGTGTCACCTACCGAAGCAGGTTGCGTGGGTCGAGCAGGTGGGCTGATGAAGCGGCTTCCAGCGGCTGCTGCCGGTGGTTCGGCGACTCGAACCGGGGGCTGTAAAGGCTCCTGTGCTCCGGCAACGCTGTGAAAAACGAACACCAGCACGGCGGCTGATGCGACAGAATACTTTTGCATGACCTGTTTCGACCTCCGGTTTTCGTCCATGAAATCCCGTACGACTTCCATCGTCGGATACCCTACAAGGGTATAAACGAATTTAGTCGAATTCGCAAAACGAACCGCACCTAGTCGGTTTTGCGGACTGGGGAGACTTTGCAGACTGAATGTCGCTAAGCCAATTTCGCTGCTCGCAGACGGAGGGCATTTGCGATCACCGACACGCTACTGAAACTCATTGCCGCAGCGGCGATCATCGGACTCAGCAAGACGCCGAAGAACGGATAGAGCAGTCCAGCAGCTACCGGCACACCCAGTGCGTTGTAGATGAAGGCGAAAAACAAATTCTGGCGAATGTTGCTCATCGTCTTGCGACTGAGGTTGTTCGCCGCCGCAACTCCACGCAAGTCGCCGCCAACCAGCGTTACTCCCGCTGATTCGATCGCGACCCCGGTTCCCGTTCCCATCGCGATTCCAACATTCGACTCTGCCAGTGCAGGAGCGTCGTTGATGCCGTCACCCGCCATCGCAACGACTTTGCCTTCGGACTTGAGTCGTTTCACGAATTCGTGTTTGTCTTCCGGCGAAACTCCAGCATGAAATTCGTCGATGCCGAGCTTCTCAGCGACGGCCTTTGCGGTTGGCTGAGCATCACCGGTTAGCATGACGACGTTTAGGCCAAGTTCGTGCAGTGTCTGCAAAGCAGCAGGCGTACTCTCCTTGATGGGATCAGTAACCGCCATGATTGCAGCGAGTTTGTCGTCGATCGCAACGAAGATCACCGTTGCTCCTTCGGATTGGTGCCCGGATGCTCGCTCCCGTCCGGCATCGACACCGGCAATTGACTTTTCATCGAGCAAATCAGCCTTCCCGATCAGAACTTCGTGGCCTTCGACAGTTGCCTTCACTCCGCCACCGGTGATGCTGTTGAAATCAGTTGCATCAGAGACCGGCAACTCATCGCTCTTGGCCCGTCGGACCACAGCTTGAGCCAAAGGATGCTCGCTTTGAGCCTCGACTGCGGCAGCCAGTCGCAGTATGTCGTTCTCTTCCCAATCACTGAAGGTTTCGATCCCCGTCACTTCCGGTCGCCCTTGAGTCAACGTTCCGGTCTTGTCCACAACAACCGTATCCACATCTTCCATGACTTCGAGAACTTCTGCATTCTTGATCAAAACTCCTTCCTTCGCACCGCGACCCACACCCACCATTACCGACATTGGTGTTGCCAATCCCAACGCACACGGACAAGCAATAATCAGCACGGCGACTGATGCGACAAACGCATGAGCCAGTCGAGGCTCCGGTCCAAACGCAGCCCAGCCTATGAAAGCGAGTATCGAAATAATTATCACGGCCGGAACGAAGTATCGCGATACAACATCGACCAGCTTCTGAATCGGGGCACGGCTTCGTTGAGCTTCGGCAACCATCTGCACAATGCGATGCAGCACGGTATCACCACCAACGCCTACCGTTTCCATGACCAACGCACCGGTTTGATTGAGTGTCCCACCTGTGATCTCATCACCTTCGGTTTTCTTCACGGGAATCGGTTCGCCCGTGAGCATCGACTCGTCAACACTGCTGCTCCCACTGACAACCCGTCCGTCCACCGGCACCTTCTCGCCCGGTCGCACGCGAAGCCTGTCGCCCTGATGCACATCGCCGAGTGCAACTTCCTCTTCTCCGTCCTCTGTGATGCGATGAGCAGTCTCGGGAGCAAGCTGCATGAGTTCGCGAATTGCACCACCGGTTTGCTGACGAGCACGCAGTTCCAACACCTGCCCCAAAAGCACAAGCGTGATGATCACCGCAGCAGCCTCAAAGTAGAGCGGCGGCTTTCCGTTCTCGAAGAATGCTTCGGGGATCATCCCCGGAAACAGCACAACAAACAGGCTGAATAGAAACGCGGCCAGCGTTCCCACTGCAATCAGCGAGAACATATTGAGGTTCAATGTGCGAAACGACTTCACTCCGCGAACCAACAGCGGCCAGCCGCACCAAAATACAACCGGCGTTGCCAACGCGAGTTGCAACCAACCGAAAACCTGATCAGACATTGCTTCGGCCAGATTCAGGCCGACCATCGGTCCCATCGCCAGTATCAGCAATGGCACAGAGAGAAGCACGCCCACCCAGAAACGACGTTTCATATCCCGATACTGGCCGTCGTCACTCTCGTCCGCCATATCGACGAATTTCGGTTCGAGGTCCATGCCACAGATGGGACAATCACCCGGACCAACTTGCTCCACTTCCGGGTGCATTGGACAGGTATAGATGGCTTTCGGATCACTGACCGTCTGCTTCTTAACGGACTCTCTGCCTCCGCCGTGCGAGCAGCAGCTATGCTCGCCGCCCGAGTTGCCGTGCATCTCGGCTTCCCGCTGGGCAGCTTTTGCGAGCACCGCTGACGGATTATTCTCAAACTTCTTCTGGCAGGATTCGCTGCAAAAGAAGTAGTCCTCGCCTTGGTGGCTCGACGACCGCGCTGATTCCAAATCGACCGTCATGCCGCAGACAGGGTCGACTGTGTGGGTGTCCGTTTTGCTCATTTTATCCCTTTATGATCTGGCTCATGGCCCTTCTCAAGCTCTCCTGCTAATTCTACGCCGGATACCCCCATACGGTATGCCGTTTGCGAGGAAAAGCCAAGGGCTGAGTGAACGGTTTGCTCAGACGAATAAAATAGAAAAGGAGAAAACGATGACCCAGACAGCAACTTCCCACGAGACCTGTATCCAGAATTGCCACGAGTGTCAGGTGACCTGTGCCCAAACGCTCAGCGAGCATTGCTTGAAAGAAGGAGGGGACCACACGGGGCAGGAGCACGTCAAGCTGATGCTCGATTGCATTGCCGCCTGTGCCGCATGCGTTGACTTCATGTCGCGGAATTCCGACCACCACGCGCTCTACTGCAAAGCCTGTGCTGAAATCTGCCGGGCCTGTGCAGACAGTTGTGAAAAAGTTGGAGGCATGGACAAATGCGTCGAAGCCTGCCGAGCCTGTGCCGAAACCTGTGGCTCAATGGCCGCGTAGCTCGTTGCCAGACATGAAAACGTCCGCCCCGCGTACGCCGTCCTCGCTGGCGTACGCGGGAGTGTGGTCGGCTCCACATTTCCCACGTATTGGCGAACTGGAGCCATAGCATGACGAGCTGGTTCAAGCCGTGCGTGGCAGCCTTCGCGTTCGCACTCTTGACGGTAGGTGCGATCTATTTGCTTCCCGGCGTCGATGCCACGCTTGGGCACTTCATCGTCCTGCTGATCATCCCCGGCGTCTATGTCGGGATGGCGATCGCTGAAGGAAGCGGACGGAAGATCGTCGTTGAGACGATTGTCGCGTTTTCGTTCGTCGTGATCGCTGCGGTCGGATTTCAGTATTCGCCGATGCTCATTGGTGTTGGCCTGCTGCTGCACGGCGTCTGGGACTTGCTCCATCATCGAGGCTGGCTTGAGCTGAACACAGGCGAATTCTATCCGCCGTTCTGTGCCGCCTACGACTTTCTGGTCGGCTCCGCGTTCATTCTTTATCAATGGCTGAGCTAATCAAGGAGCAATTTCGTGGGGATATCGTTCGCTGGTTTACGGATGCACACTCATGTTAGGTTCGCACAGGAGAACTTCGTATTGGAGGAGCCTGAGTGTGAAGCGTTTCTTGACCGGAATCCTATTGGGAATCCTGATTTCGATTACTGTCCCGCTACTATTCGTCGCAACTGGATTAATCAATTTTGCAGCAACCGACAGGCCCAGTGCTGCTGAGGCCATGCTTGCCAAGTTTGCGATCAACCGCTCAATCGCGAAGAGAGTCCCGAACGTGGATAATCCCTTCGCTGGCGACCAGCACGCCATTCAATCTGGGTTTCATCACTACGCCGACACCTGCCTTGCATGTCATGGTGCTCCAGAGGTTCCACCAAAGGAGTTTGCCGAGGGCCTCAATCCACCAGCACCAGACCTGACCGAATCAATCAGTAAACGCAGCGATGCTGAACTGTTCTGGATTGTGAAGAATGGGATTCGCATGACGGGAATGCCCGCACTTGGCCCAACTCATAACGATGAAGACATCTGGAAGATCGTCAGCTTTGTTCGCAGCCTGCCAGACCTCTCCGATGAACAGCGAAATCAACTCAGGGAAGCACTTGGATCAGGCCACCAGCACAGCGGAAACAGCCACCAAACAGATTCTCATGGTCATCACGATCATGCTAACGGCCATACCCACTAGCACTAGCAGTGCGTGTCTTGCCGAGCCGAACGGTTGCTGGTAGATGTCCTGCTCGCTGCTCGAAAGGCCGAACGACCTTCCTTCGCAAAGGCAGAATTTCATGCGGTAGTTGTTTGCGTCCCGCAACTTTACGCACACGATTGACTTCACGCAGCAGCAGCAACATCTGACGACGAACCGGAGCGTAAGGAGCAATTGGCAGTTCGTAAAAGGCTTTGGCAAGCTTGTCGGGCGAATCCCGCAACGCTCGTTCAGAAAACCAAGCTCGCAGGTCGAGATATTGATCGCGGTCAATCTCGACATGGGCGTGCCACTTGTCATCGTTGCTGCCGTCCTTCTTGCGCCCGCCGGGTTTATAGCTGATGGAGTAACCCGCGTAGCGAATCGGGACGCGGCGGATGTCGCGAATGAGGTTTGCTTCTTCCTCAAAGAACAGATGGTCTCCCTTCGTGGCAAGAATCACAAACGTCGATTCATGACGAATGTATTGCAGGTTTGAGCGTCCAGCTTTCTTGCGGCGTGCCCGCGTCGATTCGCTGACGTTGATGCGATACTTCTCGATGAGCTTGCGGTCGATTGATTCTGGTGACTTGCCTTCAGGCACGCGGCCTTTCACGTAGAACCAGTAGCCATGCCGCAGGTAGCAGCAGGCGATCTGTTGAACGAATCCTTCCACCGATGTTGTCACAGCTCGATACTGCATTGAGCTTCCGTGCTCCACGAAACTAGCAAGCAAAATGGTGGAACCTGTTTTGCGACCAAATTGGTGCGCACGGCACAGGTTCCCAAAGCCGCTGGAAAAGAAAAACGCTGGCGGAATGCCTGCGGTGCTGCCACTCTGCAAAGACCAAGCAGGTCCGCTCACAGAGGGCAGAAACACCACAGCAGGGTTCCATGCCGGCGCGTCACTACATTCATGTATTGTGCCACGCCAATGCATACAACCCTTCACGCAAACAACCTCACAGCAGAACCATCAACGTGCAGACGCACGTCAGGTACCGCTGCTGAGTCATCGCCACAGAAGACCAGTGCTCCCGCACAAGTCTTGTGTGACCGCTTGCGTCCTTCCAAGAACTGCCGACTGAAATCGTTTCAGTCGACAGCACAGCATCATTGACAGAAAAACTGCCCGTCAGCCCTTTCGTCGTGGCATAGCTCTCGGCACCACCCGAGAACACCAACGAGACTGCACTGCCTTGCACAGCCATCGCTCAAGTCGCACAGCAGGCTCCCGCCTGAAGGCAACTCGACTTCTAATCAGGCCACACTCCCACTCTACGGCGTTTGAATCACTTGACTGACCACGCCAAGCACCGGTAACCACACCGGCTGCCATAGAGCTTCCTGCGTTAGCTATTCCCTTCACCTTGCAGCTCACGTCGCTATCCCGTGTGACCGGGAGGGGATTTGGCTGTATGTCCAGTTCGCCAGAACCGGCATAGTTTCGATTGCAAGTTGCAATTGGCAACGTCGCAATCATTTCTGAGGGCCGAACGTAGAAGCACCCTCTTACCCACCAGCCAAAGCCGTTCGCAATTCGGCTCCGTCTTCTGCAAAGTTCACCGGCAAGCCCTCGCGGGCCTTTCGTAGTTGAGCTATTCGCGGTCGTTGGATTTGCCAACGATCCCCGCAGTAAGTCGCCTGCGGTTCGGTCTGTCGCCAGACTCGAAACTCCCCACGCCGGACAGGTTGAACGAAGTCGGTGACTTCGGACCCCCTGTACAGGATTACGCATCGTTGATGTCAGAAATTCTTTCATCTCAAATACCTCACCTGTTTTGGAAAATAGCGGCCTTGAGAACGTCTCAAGGTATTTCCGCATCGCCCTCGTTTGTCCGGGGCACGATTGCATTCGATGAACGCTACCACTTCTGTCCCCAAACGAGCTATCGGATCGAATCGTCGGATTACTCGGTCTACGCATTTACTAACGTACGAATGTCAGCAGTCGAGACCGGATTACTCGACGAAGCCTCCGTCGAACCGGACAAGCACCTCTCGATGCATCCGGCTCTACGGGCCAATCGCGTCGTTGGAGGTTAGCCCAACGCCCTTAGCCTCAGTGGTGAGCTGAGGTTTACCGGGTGCGATTGCCTGTCAACGTCTGTCATGCGTGCCACCGCTTGCGAACCGAATTCGCAGTCCGCTCGCAGCAGCGCGTTTGACGTACAAAACAGCCGTGGAAGAGAGTCCGATTCTCGACCACGTTTGTCTCAATACCGTACAAGTCGGTAAAAGCAAGACTCGCCTAGAACTAGACGTGTTTTGTATCCCGACAGATTTCGTGCTAGTTCTGTTGCATGAACAGCAACTACCCGGATGAACGCATGGTGTTCGTCGACTTGGAAACGGCGGGACTTGATCCGTGGCGACCGATCATCCAGATCGCCGCGATTGCCGTCGATTGCAACCTGCGAGAACTCGAACGCTTTGAGGCGAAGCTCAAATTCACCAGCAAATTCGCTGACCCCAAAGCACTACGCAAGGCAAGCTATTCGCGTCAACTTTGGAAGAGAGAGGCCCAGCCGTCAATTCAAGTGATGAAACAGTTCTCAGAACTATTGCGACGTCACGCGACTGTCGATCAGATTTCATCGAAAGGCGTGCCGTTTTCCGTCGCTCAGCTTGTGGCACACAACGGAGCATTTGACGGAGCTTTCCTGCGTGCGTGGTACGACCGCTTCGACGAGTTTCTTCCAGCTTCCCCAAGAGTCTTTTGCACCTTGCAACGAGCACTTTGGTTGTTTCAAGAAGACAAGTCACTAACGCCGCCATCAGACTTTGCTCTGCGGACGCTGTGCCACTACTTCGGCGTGTCTCTCAAGGCGAGTGAAGCTCATGAAGCATTGAACGATGTTCGAGCAACCGTCGATTTGTATCGAGCCATTTCGGAACATCGCCAGAACATGCAGCATCCATTGGTTGCCTGTGGATAACTTCCAAAGTTGCACATGCCCGCACGTGTCTACCGCGTCACCAATTCAAAGCCAAATACGTGTCGATTGCGTCACCTTAATCCCACAATGCGTGTCGCTTGCGTCACCTTCACGGAGTTGTTCAGCCCAACAACCTCTTAGGATCGTTGAATATCCCGAAGCGATGGTCGCTGCGCCAAAGTACTGAGTACAAAGATCACTTGAAAGCAAATCGAATTGCTTTTGGAAGGGCTTCATTTTTCAGTGTCACTTCCCGAGATGTCACCGAGCACTTGTGTGAGGATCTCACCCACAGGAGTCGGTGAGGCGGTTTGTCCGTATCGCTTTTCACGGTTCTCCGAATGTCGAAGTTCCTGCCACCAATCCGGCGGTGTGCGTTTCCCCTGAGCCGCCTGTTGCACGTTGTCTACGAAGTAGGCTTGTGGGTTTCGGCGGAAGAACTTCTTCCCCTTACGTTCCATTGCGGCCAGAGTGATGTCCGCCCACTCCTGCACCAACACCGGGTCAAAGTCGCGAATGAATCGGCGAATGGACGGCTCTTCGAGACCAATCGCCATCAAGGGTTCATACAGCGGCGATGATGACAGATCCTTCGAGAGTCGAAATTCCGCTCTTGTCGCAAAATATGCACCTCGCTCGACGGTTACGGAATACCGACCGCCACGCTGTCCAGTGATGAACTGGTTTGAAGGCTTGATGATTCCGGAATCTGCCAGACGGGCCAGCGTCTTCTTGCACTTCTGCCGAAGCGTTTTGGTGGGCAGTGATTCGCTGAACCCGAGGACATGCACTGCGAGGTGCCGCAACTCGAATCTGGCAACTGTGAGTCGTTTCGAGAACATTTTTTGCAGCAGCAGAAACAGGCGACGCGATGCACAGTCCAGCGACCGATAGACATCCAAGTCGAAGCGGAACTGCTGACTGCCTGCCATACAGAACTCAAAGAAAATCGGGTCCCACGCGATTCTCCACGCCCGCGACGAACGAGTGTCAACTGGAAGGCTGTAGCTGAAGAAACCAAATCCAACTTTTCGATGTTCACCACGAACCGGGTCATAAAACGCATCATTGCTGTAGCTGACCGTTGACAACCGTTCGAGCGATTCTGCGAATTTCTGGTATTGCCGACCGCCTCGCTTACTGTGCTGGTCAATGCACCCGAGTTGCCGGAGGCAGTAGTGTGGAGTAGCGAACAATTCTGCCGTTGGCTTTTGCTGACAGCAGGTGAGGGCCAACAGTCCCCACAGATAAAACTCATCACTGGCGGACAGGCCAAGCGGGGCAGTCACACGAACTTGAGCCTTCCGCTGATGGCGATTTCGGTCTGTATAGAAATACTCATTAAAATGGACAAGATTGCCAGAAAGCGACGTTCTGGAATCGAGAGGGCACAGGGCGTGTTCAACAATCGATAGTTCGCCCATGCCGACTGGAACACTCTTGGTTTTGTTTCTTCGCTTCGGACTGCCCATACTTACTTTAAGTGGATTGAATCTGTCTCAAAGTAGGTGAGGGGAGTCACCGGCGCAAGTAGAAATCGACTTCGCATACGCTCATCAATGAGCAGCGGATTCGATGCGTGTACGCAGCGTCACTCGATAAGGCTCATGCGGTTCGTTTCATTGACGACGGCATTCTGGAATCGGCGGACAGAAGCAAGAGAAGCGGGGCAATTGCAAACGAACAACCTTCAAGCCCACGCACGCTCGATTGCTCAAGAATCTCAGGGGTTTACGCAGAATTGCAAATTGCAATTGCATTGAAACGAAAATCGCCGAGGACTTATCGGTCGATTCGATTGCCTAATTGGGCGTGCGAAAGTTCTTGACGACCTTCAAAGACTCGTGCCAGCATTCCGTTAGAGATTTCGGACACTTGCCCGGAATTGCAAATTGCAATTTTCACGGAGGAACATGGCAACGACGTTTTGCCTCATCAATCAGAAAGGCGGTTGCGGAAAAAGTTCGACCTGCTTTCATCTTGCGGGAGCATTTGCCGAACTCGGTATGAATATCCTGCTACTGGACATGGACCCGCAAGGTTCACTCAGCCAAGGCTTTCTCGGTTCTGAATTTGTGGAGACCCTGAACAGCAGGCAAACAATGGCCATGTTGTTTGATGAGGGCAGCTTCTTCGATTCCCGCGATGGCCTGCTTCACCCTACGCAGTTCGACGGAATCACGATCTGTCCTGCAAACCAGACGCTTGCACCATTCAATGCTCCCGAGCCGGAGAAGACCGGTATGTTGCAGTTCGCTATCCGGGAATTTCTTGAGGAACAATCAGACTTCGATGTCGTGCTCATTGACTGTCCCCCGAACCTCTATCGCTGTAGCTGGACTTCGATGGTTGCTGCCGACTACGTCCTGATCCCTGTGCCGCCAGAAGACTTCGGCACACAGGGCCTTCGTGCTGTGCATCAGTGTGTCCAGCAGGCACGCCAGCTCAATCCGGACCTTCGTCGTTTGGGGCACTTGGTCACCCGCTATGACGCCCGCCTGTTGGTCCATCGCATGTACGAACAGAAACTACGCGAAATGTATCGGGAAATGGTCATGGAGACCGTGATCTCGGAAGCGTCGGCGTTCAAGGTCGCTCTGACACGTCGACGTCCAGTGCAGTTTCATGAACCACACTCAAAGGCGGCAAAATTGACTCTTTCACTGGCTCGTGAGATTCTTGACCGAATCAGTATGGATGAACGAAAACGTAGGGTCGCGTAGCACATGGCAAGCACGAGAAATGCACTTGAAGAAGTTAGTTTGAACGTTGATGAATCTATGGGACGACGAAGCAGTTCCAGGACCGCGCAACTAAGCCCGGTTTCATCGGCAAAAGATGTTGGACGCAGGCCCCTTCGCAAGTTTGGATCGGTCGAAGTGAACTGCATCATCGCCGATCCGCAACAACCGAGAACGGAATTCGATAGCGAAGAAATCGAGCGTCTCGCTGGAAGCATTCGTGCCCACGGTCAACTCCATCCAATTCGAGTTCGCTGGGATGAATCCATTGAAAAGTGGGTCATCGTCACGGGGGAACGACGCTGGCGTGCAACTGTCGCTGCGGGGCTACCTGCCATTGATTGCTTTTTTGTCGAAGGCGAAGTGAGCGAAAGTGAACTGCGAGAACAACAACTCGTGGAGAATCTCCTGCGTACAGACTTAAAGCCGATGGAAGAAGCGAGAGCAATTCAATCGCTGATGGAATTAAACGATTGGAACGGAAAACAGGTTGCTCATGCCCTTCGCGTGACCACGTCACGGATTAGTCGTTCGCTGGCGTTGCTTGATCTTCCACCCGAGATTCAGCAGCAGGTCGATGCCGGCACTCTGCCAAAATCCTCGGCCTATGAAATCAGCAAGCTCGATAGTTCGGAGCAGCAATCCAAGGTGGCGAGTCAAGCATCTTCCGGTGCACTGTCGCACTCTCAAACCGTTCGACAGATCAAACAACGACGCGGTAAGAAGTCGGGCAAACCGCGAAACGGAATTCATCAGGTCTTTCAGTCTGAGCGAGGACTGAAAGTGACCGTCACCGCTCCAACGAAAGTGAACTACCACGAAGTGGAGCTTGCACTCACCGAAGCACTGGAAGAAGTTCGGCACCGGATCAAGAACAATATCAAGATCATGTAGTTCTCCATTCACAACTACTTCATGTTGCGAACTTTCAAATGCGGAGCCAGCTTCGGACGGATTCTCCACTCAGGAACCCTCTTGTCCTCATCGCGACTGTATCCCTCATAATGGACGTTGTAGTAGACCCCCGGCTTACCGCCGTAACTCGGCACTGTCGCAAGAATGACAGCGTCATACCAAACTTCATCGCTGTCTGGCCGGAGCGCAGCAACGCGAGCTCCCGGCTCTTGCTCTTCCGTGTGCAGCATCGAGCCAACGATGGTCTTCGCACCGGGCGGGTTGGTAACAATTTCTTCCACAAGTTCATTCCCGGCGAAGTACTGTGTTAATTGAAAAATGGAGCCGGGCTTAATGTGCTGCTTTAGACGGTCGATCTTGAACATGCTCACGCTCTCAACTGAGCAAGCGAGCAGCCACCGACCGTCAGGGGAGAACTTGACCGTTTTAAGAGTGGGACGGCCCACACCGTCGTCATCTTTCCCTTTCCTCGGACCTTTGGCCGCTTCCAGCGTCGCGATGCGACCGCCACTTGCAATGTTCCACAGATGAATGCAGCCATCGCTGCCCACTGAGGCAAGCACCTTCCCATTTGGACTAACCCCGACATTCTCAAGTCTCCATTGCACAGTCCCGTTTTCAGCCGAGAACTTTCTGTTCAATCCTTCCTTGAACGGGTAAGCGACCTTGCCCGTCAATGGATTCCACATCGCGATGGCACCATAGCTTCGGTCAGATCGCCCCCAGATTTCGGTCGTACCGGGACGAAACACTGAGTGGCAGAATCCGCTTGGCGATATGGTCGCTTTCTTGCCGGTCGCCAGATTCCAAACATAACAGTCGGCGACAACGTGCTGTCGGTCTGGTCCGCTTTCGAGCGTCACAAGATCGATGACCTTGTCGATCGGAAACTCGCTCTGTAACTCACCAGAAGAGGAATAGTGAGCCAGTGCCTTTGTTTGCACGGTCACCACGCTTCCGTTCGGTCCCCAGCAGAAGCCACTTTTCAACTTGTTCGACCACGACGCATCTTCCAACAACTCAGTTTTCGACTCTTCTCCAGACTCGATGTTCCATTGCAGAAGATGTGAATCGTCCAGTGCTGCAACAGACTTCCCGTCAGGCGTAAATCGAATCACCTTATGCGCACCCGCCTCAATCCATTCGAGGAACGCAAGGCTTTCAACATCCCAGATGCCGATGCCTGAGCCTTCCGGAACGTCTTTGCACACGACAGATTTCTCGTCATTGCCGTGTCGCTCCCAAACGCTCTTCCGATTGGCCAAGGACACAGCCAATCGCCTGCCATCAGGCGAAAAACAGATTGGCGAATAGGGACGAGCGTAGTCCGACCCGCCGCCGACGTTTCGCAATTCCAAGTGCCACAGTTCACGTTCTTTCGGCTCGTCCGCATGTGCCGTTTCGAGAATGAAGAAACAAGGCACGAGCGCAATCAAACCGAATCCGAATCTTCCATCTCGCGAAATACACATCAAGTCCGACTCACTGCGAATACCGGTGGGGGGTGTCTACAGATTTCTATTCTGACCGCTTCAGTCAGGAATCACCACCACCACGAGGTCGAACGAAAGGAAAAGCAAACGGAATGGCTGGGGCCTGTCTGCGGCATTTCCAATCGTGCCACAGCGTCAAGGTCCGTTCGTCCCGCCGCCTTACTCTGGTCCTCACTGCTGCTTTCGCTACGCGAAAGACTCCACCTTGACTTGCTGCGTCCGGTTTGGGGTGGCCGCCGACAGGCCGACTGAAGAACAAATTGCTGCAATGTCGGATGCAGCGAATTCGGAGAACGAAACGATGAAGAAAGATGAAATTGCGAAGCTGGTGTCGATTGGGATTAACGAATTGAATACCGCTCTTGCGGAAGGACGTTCTGTACGGCTGGAAGAAGTGCTGAAGTTGATGGCTCGGTTCAACAAATACAGCTTCAACAACTGTTTGCTGATTGCACAGCAGTTTCCCGATGCAACGAAAGTAATGGGCTTCCACGGCTGGAAATCCGTCGGAAGGTCCGTCAAGAAGGGTGAGAAAGGAATTGGCATTACAGCCCCACTGGCGTTCCGAAAGAAGGACGCCGTCGCCGATGAAAAAGAAATCCGTGGCTTCCGTGTCGTTCACGTTTTCGATATCAGTCAGACCGAAGGGGATGAGTTGCCGAGTCTGACTCAACCGACTGGCAGTGCGGCACAGTGGATTGAACCGGTTGAACGCCTGATCGAATCCAAGGGAATTGAATTGCAATATGGGCTGCTTGATGGCGGTGCTTATGGCGTGTCCTCCGTCAAAAAAATCGCTGTTCTATCCGGCCTGAAACCGCCTATGCGACTGGAGGTTCTCATCCATGAACTCGCACACGAACTCCTGCACCCCGATCGTGAAACGCGAAAGCGGCTGAAGCATGCTGTGATGGAAACAGAAGCTCAGGCCGTTGCACAAGTCGTGTGTCAGGCTCTTGGGATGGAGGCTATCGAACATTCCGCGGACTACATTCACCTGCACAACGGTAACAGCGAAGTCTTCGCGAATTCCATGACACGGATTCAGAAATGTGCATCCGGGATTCTCACTGACTTGCTGGGCAACAAGCAACCGACGTTTCGTCGAAGTGATTCGGGCAACAAACAAGAATCCAAACCGTTACCAACTTTGGCTGCCTAGCCGCAACGTTCAGGCGACCGCGAAACGGAATGCGAGTTGACTCTGTCCCGTGGTCGCTTTTCTCTTAACTTTCCATCAATGTTACGCCGACTAACGTGACAACTGACGCGCTAACCGGCTGTCGGGTTACCTTCTTTATGTTAAAAAAAACGGGGTAAAATGAATCGCCCTGCGGGCGATCCGGTCGTCGAGGCTCCTGCTCGGTTTCCGCAGACTTCATTCTGCGGAACACCTCGGCCGTCGCTTGGCTACGAACAATTCCCGACCGCGTTCGCGATCAGGACATTGCCCTTCGCCCACCCCGCCGACTCGCTTGTGCCTTTCCGTTTCACGGAAGAGTCACGCACTCATAGAAGCTGTCTGAGCCACTCGGTTGAAGCGACGTTCGCCCGTGACTGACACTTCCCAAGTGCTTTCTCGGCAGTTTCGGTCGACCGTCTTTTCAACGCTCCCGGCCACCTCTTCAGCGCCTCTCAGTCTGGCTGGGGCCAGACTTTCGGCTTTGTTCCGCTGAACGCTCCACCGTTCCTGTACGGAACGTGACGCTCACCGCTGGGGCGGTTCGCTGCGGGCTGAACGCCCGCCCGTCTCGCTGGGACGCTCGACTCACGACCGAGCCTGCTGGGGCAGCCTGCGGTCGTCTTCCGCCTACGCTGGACGCTCCGGCGGTCAGCGCCTCACTATCGTTCGCCGCTCTCAGATTCGGGCCGCGCTGCGGCCCGTAGCCCACCGGGAAAACCGGAACATACACTGGAACTTCGGGTAACCCGCTGACATTCCATTCCTGATTCCATTGACTTCCTTTGTCACAAACGACTTACGGTCGCTTGTGACTGGCAGGTGTTAGCTACAGGTGTTTGGCAACACTTTGCGTTACACTTCGTTCTGTGAGCCAGTATTCGTTGTCGCTTCACGTAGAGAGAGTTTGCCCCATGCAGAAACGCCCGATTCGATATCGAGGGACCGAGTATCCGGTCATCGAACGTTTTCGGATCGGAGACCGAACCTACCTTGCTGTGGCAAGAATTGGCACCTCGGGACGCCGTGCATTCCAAGTATTCGACGCCGGTGCAAAGCAGATGCGAGCATTGCACATCCTGCCGAATTCATCCGGTGGCTTCGACCGCGTTCGCACTTTGCAACGACTTACGCGAGGGGACAATGAGATTCTTCAGATTCTCGAATGCCATCGTGGCGGCGATTCAATCCATGTCGTTCTGCCGTGGATTGATGGATTTAACCTGCGAACTGTTTTGAACGGAATTCGCGACCGCAATCGGCAGAGAATCGCCGCACCTGAAGCAGTGCGATTGATGAAAGGAGTCGCCCACGCTCTGCGGCACCTTCATCGCAACAAGCAAATCATCCACGGCGACATCAAACCCGCTAATTTGATCCTCACCAAACGGACCAGCCTCGTTTTGATCGATTACGGCAACGCATGGACGATTGAGCGGACGACACGTCGAGACGCCGGCGATGGTGTGAGCGGAGCGTATGCCGCACCGGAATTCTTGCGGGGTGATGCCCACGTCAATTTTCGGGCAGACTGCTTTTCACTGGGGGTCGTCTTGTATGAAATTCTGACGGACCGAATTCCGTACGACGGTCACGGTGGCAAAGTTGGAATGCTACCTGACCCCGTTCAGTCGGGGTTACAACTGGTTCCAGCAAGCGAAATAAGCCCGGAACGAGAGAAGCTCCCGAAGCGAATTTGGCGACCGATTGACGGCTTATTGCGTCGCTCGCTGGCTATCGACCCCGATGAACGTTTTGAGACAACAAGCCAGTGGCTTGATAGCTGGAACTCAGTCATGACAGAAATTCGACAAACCACGACGACCGGAAGCCGAAAGGGTTTTGGCTCACTGATGGTTGAATGGATTCAACGGCGACTCGGCCAATAAGTCATTCCATCTTTCGCATCTTTCGGGTCCGCTCGTGCTTGGGCTTCCAGTGAAACCGATCACCGCAATCGCAGTGAAAAACCTTCTTGCCATTGTGGAACAGCACCGGGTCGAGCGGTTCTTCGTAACGCATCGTCTTGTCTTCAAGAGCGACTGGTCTTGGATGGCCGAAGTGGCAAGAACTGCAAACATTCCCAGTGACGGGTTCCGGCGGCTGGCGATCACCAGCATCAGATTCAATGATTGCAGTTCGAGCACGCTCAAGGGAATTGTGGAACTGCTCCCGATTTTCACTGGTGTTTGGAACGGTCATTCCCTGATAGGTGTTACCGAACAGGATAACCGCGAACGGACTGTCAGCCCCCTCCGTCCTTTCGATGAGATGACAGTGTGCCATGACTCGTACGATATGCTGTGGCAAAATTGGCCCCTCCGGTTTTCTGATGCGATGAACCGGAATACTCAACGTCCCCTTGTCCAAAATTCGCCTTGGCTTTCCACTGAGCCTCCATCGCTCATCATGTAGCGGGGCTTCAGGTCGACGAACTTCGTATCCAGCCAGTAATAACCCCCACCAGTCGACGGGCTGAAACGCATTCTTGCCCGGCACCGGATTGCATTCCGTCGCGAGCCGAGCCGCCAGTCGTCTTTCGCCGATTTCTCGCCAACGCCGAAATGCTCGCCAAGCAAAAAAGGCCCATCCTAGGAGCAGTGCAATCAACAGGAACGGATAGAGAAAATGCCCCAGCATCAGTAACGACAAGATAATCACAGCGACCAAGAGTCCGACCGGAAATGAAAACAACTCGTACAGGGCATGAGTGTAGGCTTCTTCAATCGCCTCCTGTTCGTACCACGGAAGCAAGGCCAGAGAGGGCAGTTCTTCTTCCGGATCTGAGAATCCGCCTTCGTGTGTCAAAATCCCGGCTCGGGGACAGAAAGTGAATTCCGCGATCGTGGAAGCAGTTACCTCGGGGTCATCATCCGCTGCCTCCAGCAGCGGTCGTTGTTCGCGTTCAATCTCTGTCGCGTAAGTCCTGACCTCCGATTCATTCGAGGATTCTGTCTCAAACCGGGGCGACGCCTTCGGCCTTGTCTCAGGCTCAGGAATCTGCGAAGCACTTGGCGTAGAACTCGTGTTTCCGGTTCGGCTTTCCATTTCCTCGACGTGCTTGCGAACCACTTCGAGGAACACTCGTGTAGCTTTCTCTAGCTCTTCGTCAGTTGGATCGCGACGGCGAGTGTGGTGAGAAACTCGGTTTCTCATTTCGACGGCGAAATCGGCGTTGTCAAACAGTTGACGACCGAGGAACCGTCTTCGCATTCTTAGCAATGTACCGAGACCGTGCTTCTCTCTGTCTGAACGAAGGAAGTGAGTTTTGATGATTCTCTCGACGAGCACCGCTGACTCTAGCAATCGCTTCTTGGGATCGAGCATTTCGCGGATGTAGTCGATCTCGCTGTAGTAATACGCGATCGACTCCTGCCAGTCATCATGTTCCCCATCGTTCACGATCCTACACTCCATTCTTCGATCACATGGATGATGTCACCCATCGAATTTGGACGTTCACTGCGAAAAACAGCGGCCGACTTGGCCAA
Source organism: Planctomycetota bacterium (assembly GCA_039025515.1). Lineage (GTDB taxonomy): Bacteria > Planctomycetota > Planctomycetia > Pirellulales > Pirellulaceae > Stieleria. The sequence goes on along the minus strand of JBCCOI010000001.1, from coordinate 19,720 downwards.
GCAGTCGCGAATCAGTGATGGAATTGCAACCTGTTCAAGTTGTGAATGTTCCTGTCCGATTTCAGGTAATGCACCGACCACCGCGTGAATCCCAATCCGTGCCCAACTGTAAATGTCGGCTCGCACATCCACATCATCTTCATCCGCTTCACCCGCACGGTACGGATCGACGGGCCAGTTATCTGTTGAGACCGTCGGGCCGCGATCAATCAGCTTTGCCAGTTCAAACTCGGTGAGAATTGCCCGATTGTCTGAATCCCGGACGATGATCGTCGTTGGGTTTAATTCACGGCGGATGATTCCCTGTTGATGAAGCCCTTGTAGGCCATGAGCAACATCAAGCAACAATGATTTTGCCTCCGCTGCTGAGAATTGCTTCCGCCCCAGACGCCGCTGTAGAGGTTCGCCGGCGACCCATTCATCGACCACCCAATAGAACTTCTCAACCGGATCGTGAAATGCTGTCAAGTTGCGAGCGATGTTCGGGTGATCCCGAAGCGATTCGCAGACATTTGGATGTCGCTTGATCCAAGTGCGGCACCGCTGCTCTTCGTCGGTCGTCATGTCTCGTAGATCAAATCGCTTCCCGCGAGCCTGTCGATCAAGTTCCAGATGACGCAATCGACAAACCTGAAACCGCAAGCCATTGGACGCAACAATCCAGTCCGTCAGCACCTCGGAAACCAGATACTCGTGGACAGCCGCAGCGCCGCCATTTGAAGCAGATGCCCCCATGAGCACGCCGAGCGTCGTTCCAAGAGCTTCGGCAACTTGAGTTGCAGTGGTTCGGTAAACGGGTTTTCCAGCCAGCAAATTGTTGACGGTACCGGCTGAAACGCCAGCCAATTCCTTCAACTGCTCAACACTCAGGCCGCGATGATCCATCGCAGCCGACAACTTGTCGACGTTGATCTCAACAGTTCTTCCGTGTTGCAGACGTTTCTTTGCCATTGTTGGGGGAATCGCGACTTGGTTCGTGATGCAGGCAACTTGTTCGCAGATTGCATCAGCTTGAATTTAGCGTGAACCGCAGGTCGCGAATAATTCTGTCACTCCGGGTTGATCGACGTTCCCGGACAGTTGTTCCTTCAACCCCTGACAGGATTCGCCATGCTCCAGAAAACGACGCAATGGATCACGGACCGACTTGTTGAAAGAGCCTTGCCCAGCATCGGCAGCTTCATGGCTTCCGCTTTGCAACGCATGCTCATTCTCGGTCACGCAGAACATCATAACCAATTAGAAGAGCAAGCTCGACGTTATGAAGCTGCCGGTAAACCCCATTTAGCCAAGCTCATTCGAGACGAAGCTTCAGAAATGACGCTGAACGACCCGTTCAGCTCCGCTCCGGGAATCTGCGAACGCCTGACGGATGACAGCCAAAGCAATTCGGGACTGCCAATCGGACTACCGGACGCCACCACCGCGAAAAAGAAGCGGAGCAAGAAGAAGCCGGTTCAAACTGAAGATGCGGCAGACAACGGGGAACTGGCCGAATGAAGAAGCGGACTCAGTTCACCGATCGCGACGTCACTGTGCTCAGAGCACTCAGTCTGCAAGTCAGGCTTTTTGGTCAGCGTCAATTGGCCGACGCACTTTGGGCGGGCGACGTCGCCAATGCGAGGCGAAGGCTCAATCGCTTCGTCGACATGGGCTTGCTTCAGCGCAACGTCGTGATGGCAAGGCCACTGCCGGAACTACTGAGTCCGGTTCTCGTCTGGCAGCCGGGCGATGAAAACCCGGATGCCAGCCAGATTGCATTTCAGTTGCAGAGCCGGTGGCGTTATCGAGCACTTCGATCAACCGTCATCTTCCTGCCGACTGACATCACCGTGAATCATTTCGGCGGACGCAAGAAGGCTGTGATGTCGGCTCAGGTTTCTCACGACCTCGGCGTTTCCGAAGTCTGGCTGTGGTTCTGTTGCAACCATCCGAGCTACGCAAAGGCGTGGCGGGGCGAGAACCTGATCACTGACAGCGAACCGGGGCAGTCAATGCCCGACGCAGTCCTCGTTGATGCCAACGACCAACCAGCGATGCTGGTCGAATTTGGCGGTGACTACGACGCCGATCGTATTGCCGCTTTCCATGACGACGCCGTCCTGCGTGGACTGCCCTATCAGATTTGGTAAACGTACCGATGCCTGAACAGACCTTCCGAACCCGAGACCTTGCGATCGTCGAATTTGTCCGACGCTATCGTCTCGCAACAAATCGCATCATCGCTTCGCAGCTTCTGCCCGGACGCTCTTTGAATGCCGTGGCGAAGGTGACTGCCCGGCTCTGCACTGCTCAGATTCTTAGCCGCTATGTCCTTGTTCCGCCGGAAACCTACTTCCGTCTCGGCAGCCAAACGATCAGTTCCCTCGGCTTGTCTCCACGGCTCAGTGAGCCGCTGGGACCACAATCGCTTCCGACCGACTATGCCACTCTCGTTTACGCCACCAGTGGCAGTGCTCGCCGTCGTCGACTCATCCCCGACGAAGTTGCTGAATACATGCCGTGGCTTCCTCACGACTTGTCGCAGTCGCCGTACTGCGTGGATGCAAAGGGCCAACTGGAATTGGTTCGAGTCGACCTTGGTGGCTCGCCGCAGCATGTCGCCCGCAAAACGACGCAAGCCTCTCACGACCGACTTGATGTTCCTCAGATTTCTGAACTGGCCGCAGCCTCACGGTTCCAAGTCGTCGTCCTCACGACCAGTGAAGAGAAATCAAAAGCAATCTCAACGGCTTTAGTTTCCTGTGGATGCACTGACGCAGTGCGAGTTCACATCGCCGTCATTCCGCGTCTGTCCTTTCTGTTACTTCGAGCCAACTAAATAAGAGAGTCACCTTATGCCCAGAAGCGTTTATCGACAGTCATCCGGCAACCCAATCCAACATCAACTCGTTCCAGCCGAGCCGTTGGAGCTGGAATTCGCCTATTACCGTGGCGTCGACAATGACGATGCGGAATTCACAACGAAGGTCTTGAAGGAATTGGTGTTCGCCAGCTTTGCCGCATTGCTGTGCTGCTGGGTTCAGCTATTTGTCTTCGATGTGACACTCTTTGTGATGTTGCTCGCCGGGTTATTCATGTTTGTGGCGTGGCGACGAGTGAAGTCACATCTTGTCGCCATCCGGGATGTCAGCGTTGCCGTCATTTGTATCGCGTGGATTTACCATCTGTTTCCCCTGCCTATGGCCATCGAAGTTTATGTGGCACTCACCGCAACTGCATTGGTAGCAAGAGAAGTTGTTCGCCACTTCACTTTCGTAGCAACCGTCTCTCCAACATCTGTCGATACCGCGTGGAACACTCGCGAAGCACTCTGTTGGCAAACTTTAACGAGCAGCTTGTTACTGATACCAATTGCTCTCAGCGTCCTAATGCCCCAGCACACGCCTGTCTTAATGTTGGTTTCAGCCGTTGGTTGGTTGATTCTGGCGGTCGCTTGCGGCAGTTCACCAGATAGTTTTATTCGTGGATTCCGATCAGCGGTCAACAGTTGGTGCAGCTACAACCGAGATGATGAACCACTGGCCGGTGTGCTGGTCAGTCCATCAGGAAACTGTCGACGACGGCTGACGATGCTGGTAGTTACAGTTCTGCTCAACGTGTTCGCATTCTTTCGCGTCACCAACCTGTTTCAGGTTTCCGAAGTGTCCGTCAGTTTCGGAAACGTTCTCCAGTCCGGAAATCTACTCGAACTGTTCTTCAGCATCGGCCTGTTGCTTTTGCTGTGTGCGGGGCTGGCCCTGATACCTGTTCTGCTTGTGTTGCTGGCAATCGTCATTGTGGGGACTCCCGTGTTTGGTCGGCTGTCGATACCGAAGCCGAGTTTTGTTCCGGCCAGCGAGTGGAAGGAAATCACCGACCGAATTCGGTCATCACAAAACGACATCGAGCGAGAGAGTCTTTATCTCGGACGTGTGACTTTCGACCAGTCGCCGATGCTTGTTCCGTCGGAGGTATTTCGCGAACACGCACATTTCCTTGGCGACAGCGGTTCCGGGAAAACCGCTCGTGGATTGTCCCCGTTTATCGAACAGGTCATTGGTGGCGGTAATGCCAGCGTGATGGTGCTTGACCTCAAAGGAGATTCGCCAGAGCTGCTGCAAACGCTCAAGCAAGGAGCGAAAACAGCAAAAGCCTTGAATGGAATTGACGTGCCGGTGCGCTACTTCACGCAGCGTGACGACCTCGCCACCTATGGCTTCAATCCGTTCAAACTTCCCTGCTGGAATCGTCTCAACGAATTGCAGAAAACCGACATTCTCTGCGGTGCGTTGGGGCTGAACTACGGTAGCGACTATGGCGAAGGCTATTTCAGTTCCGCCAATGCCTCCGTTCTCTATGCGACGGTCAGTCACTTTCCTGAGATCAGCAACTTTGAGCAGCTTCGAGACAAAATCGCCTACGTGATTTCATCGCCCAAACGGCATGGACTCGATGAAAAATCGAAGGACGCGGGCAACCACGTCAAGATGTCAGTGACGCGACTGGCATCCATCGCGGCCTTGAATATCACGGACGATTGCACACCGAATCAAGCGGTTGCCGATCTCTGCATCGACCCGACGCGATTATTCCTGCATCCGGAAGCTCATTACTTCAGCCTCTCTGCAACACTTGGACCGGGTTCCTCACCGGAAATTGGTAGGCTCGCCAGTTACATGCTGCTGACCGCCGCAACATTGACTCAGCGGAAGGTTCCCGTCTATCTCGTGGTCGATGAGTTTCAGCGAATGGCATCGCGAAATCTCGATTATCTGCTGCAACTTGCCCGCAGCATGGGCGTTGCAGTGATTCTCGCGAACCAATCCATGCAGGACTTGGTTCGTTACGACCTGACATCAACATTGGAAACAAACTGTCGCTATCGCCAGTGGTTCGCCATTTCCGGCTGGGACGATCAGGAACGGCTTTCAAAAGCGAGCGGTGAAACCGTCGACTCGATGGACTCCATCACGGTCTCCCAATCCGTTAGTGACCGTGGAACGACCACCAGCACGAGCCGTTCACGCAACGACTTCATTGCTCCAAGGCTGACCAAGAATGACATCAAGCTGGTCAGTGACGACGACCGCAAGAGCGTTGTGTTGATCAATCGTGGAGCGGGCTACGCCCAGTACGGCGGAATGCCGGTCATCATTGAGAGTGACTTCCACATCTCCGCCGAGGAATACAGCGAACGCAAAGCCGCCCCGTGGCCATCAACTGATACCGGGACTTTTCTGGCGTCGGACTGGGAACGGCCGCAGCCGGAAGTTCCTCATCGCGGACGCAAACCCAACGCTTCTCCATCGATCTCAAAAGAGACCATTACGGTTGGTCCCGAACCGAAGGCGCAGGCGAAACCCAGTTCGTCAGGGAACAAGCCGAAGAAGCAACGGAGAAGAAAGTCCAAAGGCCGGGTGAAGCCGCAGCCGAAAGCAGCCACCAAGCCCATGAATTCTGAGTCGGTTGGGATGTTCGACCGTTACCTGCAAGACCATCCGCTTGATCCTTCAGGCCCCACAGCGGGAGCAGAGGGATGATTCAACGAACTTGGACAACACCAATCTACGACTTGATGGAAACGCTCACATGCCGTGTGCGTCTTTTGTCGCTGGCACACGTTCACCGCGTCTGGGCTGACCAGTTCGGCTCCTCCGGTGCGGTTATCGACGTGATCCAGCGGCTAGTCGAGGCCGGTCTGATCGTCGGTGATGTGTGGAGCCTGCCCGCATCGCCGATCGGCGAGGAACCGCTGGCATCTTGGACGCCTCAACACGCAACACCCGACTTCGTTCGCATCGCTGAAGTTGTTCTGGAGAGATGGAGCAAACCTCCAACGCCGACCCCAGTCATCGCGGCCACCCACAAGGCTGCACGACTCTTTGGCTCGTCGGCTGGTGGCCTGCCACCAACGAATCACCGAAACCACGACCTGCTGTTGGCAGGCGTCTATGTCCGCTATCGGGCTATCGAACCAAAACTCGCGGACACGTGGCTCGGCGAAGATGCTGTCGCCGTCGCCGAACGGGGCGTCAAAAATCCCGATGCGTTTCTGTTTGACGGCGAAGGAAACGTCACCCGGGTCATAGAGTCAGCAGGTCGCTATTCACTCGACCAAATCGAATCATTCCATCGGCACTGTCAGTCTGCCGAACTTCCCTACGAACTGTGGTAGTCATGCCAAATCTCAACACGCTTAACCTGAAACCCCAGCGTCTCATTCTTGAATTCATCGACCGATACACACTTGCTGTTGACCGATGCTTGCCCGTCACTGACCGCGAGCGGGCGATGCTCGCGATCGATCTACTCCAGCGAACTGGCCGCATCAGCCAATGGCACCACGCTTGCGGATTGCGATATTGGACAGTGGCCAGCCAGAAGCCGCTTTCGGATACATCACTGGCACGCGCACTGGGCATCCTGACGTTTTGCCACGGTTCGGAATCTCGGTCACCAGTGACGCAAACGCAGATGGAGACCTACTTTCCAAAACTGTTTCGGCACGGCCTCCCTGCGGGTCACTACGTCGATGCGACATCACAATCGACTCGGCTGGGCAATATACGCGTCGACACCGGGCAATCGAAGATCAACCGAATCGTCTTTCGAACTCAGCGAAGCATCGACAAATACGAGCGTCAGGATGGATTTCGCGAGCTAATTCATAACGGTGATTTTGAACTCACGTGGATCGTTCCAACTCATTCCAAACAACGACGCTTGGCAGTGGCACTTCATCCGCTCGAAGGCAGCGGCGTCCACATGAACGTCGTCGCATTTACGGAACTGCTTAATATCGTCGCACACCTCCCACAGCGAGCATACGCAACACACTAATCACTCCCCCACGCGGGTTTGAAAACGTCTCTCGGCCCGAGAGCAGAAAAAACAACGGGCAGGCATCTGACTCTGATTGCTTGGCAGGCACTGCAAGTGCTTGTCAATCAAGCGACGTCTGGAATGAACCAGCGTCGTCAACCGGAGGATTGTCATGAAAGTGACATTAACAGAATGCCTTAAAGGAATGGCAACCGAGATGCGTTGGGGTGTCTCGGACGCTGTTGATCATTCCGTGAGATTCACACGCTACCTGCTGTACGCCATTGAAGTGTTGGCGGGCCATGCGTGCAGAATTCTCGGATGGTTCTACAAGCGAGGTTTCTCGCAGGTAGACACTCAACTAAGCAGGCGAGGTACGCCAGTCGAACTACGTTCGGCACTTGGCTTCACCTTGGGGATTCCCGCACTTGCAGTACGAATCGCCTTGATAGGCGTGGTTGCTCTTTTGTGGGTCATCCATGCTCCACGGGTCGTGTTCCATACGTGGGACACCATCGTGAAGGTTGAGCAGTACCCCAACAAAAAAAGAACGCCGAAGAAGAGTCGACCTTGGCAAAGACTCGACGACTTCGACGACGTTCGGGTTCGCGTCAGCGAACTAACGCAGTATCCGAAGCAATGATGCGTCGGATTTAACAATTCGTGCCGGTGGAGACAGGAGGGCCTGCTCCATCGGTACATCAACAACGTGTGGATAACACACATGGAGGAAACATGGCAAATAACGCACCGATTAAGCGTTTCGCTGTAGGCAACGGTATTCGAGCTTCCGTTTGGAAGAACGAATCAAAGAACAATGGGTCGTGGCTCAGCGTCACGATCACCCGCACCTACCGTGATGGCGAAGAATACAAGGACACCACGTCGTTTCGACGTGACGACTTGCTGTTCGTCGCCAAGGCGTCGGAACTGGCGTTCTCATGGTGTCTCAGGCAGGCCGAAAAGGCCAAGCGTGAGGCCAGCCAAGAGTAACGGAATATCAATCTGCCGGTGGGATGTTCCCACCGGCTTCACGGATGAAAACGCCATGGAAGATGTCAACCAAATAGCACTCTTTCCAATGGGAAGAATTGTGATGACCAAGGGTGTTCACTTGGCGATATCGGCAGACGAAATGCTGACCGCATTGCTGAGGCACGCTCAAGGTGACTGGGGTGATGTTTGTGATGAAGACCGAAAGACCAACGAAGAATCGCTCGCGCGAGGCTTTCGCTTGTTCTCGGTCTACCACGCTTCGGACAAAACGAAGTTCTGGATTATCACAGAAGCGGATCGCTCCTACACCACGATTCTTCTTCCTGAAGAGTACTGAGTCGCTAATCGGTTTTTGTCGTTCAGGGAACGACATGGGTTTTACCCACGGTAACGCCGGGCTGTTCGTGTCAGCCCGGCACTTTTCCACATTACCTCTCCCTGACAGGCAACTGTCAGGGAGGGGCAATTGAATAACGGGGAGTTCACGCCCCTCTGTCACACGTGAACTTCCCTTTCGGAGAAGAATTATGACACGACTTTACCAAAAACTATTGGTTCGACTGCTGCCTGAAGATGTGCTTGAAGCAATCCACATCCTGTATGAAGAGCAGGTGGAACGCATGAAATGCAATCCACCCGCTATCAATCGTTACTACCCGCTGTATCCGCACGAGCACGCGGTTGAGCTTATCGACGAATTGCTCGACGCCGCCCGCGATGCGGGTTGGCGTTCGGTGCAGGATCAATTGTCAGAGTGCTTCTCTGATGCACCAGATTACGACCAATAGCAAACCCGCGTGGAGAGAGTGACAGCTCTCCACGCATTTTCAATTCAACATTGCCAAGCGACAGCAACACGATGCCTGACAAATCAAGAATGCCATACACGATGGTTGGAGCCGAACAGCTCACCGCATCGGTCTACAAGATCGGCGATGAACTGATTGGCTTTGGCTACCGCTTCAACATCACTCGCCTGAACAACCGCACTGGCCGAGTGAATCAGTGGTTCACGCCCGACGACCTCTGCGCGATGGTCAAGTTGGTTCGCGTCTTGTCAGCCGAATTGGCTCACGATGGCTGTATGGATGAGGCAAGTCGCAATCTGTTGTTTCGCCTTGCAACAACGCTTGATGACGCTATTGCCGAAGTGTCCACCACCAACAACGCAAATGGAGCCACCGACCGATGAGAACGAAACTCGTACATGAAATTCGACAGGGGCTTCTTGTAGTCCGCATACGTCGTGCAAAGTCAGGCGACACGATTCGCCACATGCTTTCCCTTCATCGCCTCTATAGGAACGGTGACTTGTGGCACGAATCAACTCGACTTGGCCGCGACGACATCCCGTTCGTTCGCTTCCTGCTCAATGAAGCACACACGTGGATGATCGAACAGGAGGGTGGAGTCACACAAGACATGGAAGCCGCCGAATGAATGAACGGCTCCCAAGTATCGTCGAAAGCCTCAAAGAGCTTGTCTCTTCCGAGTCAAAATTTGGCACGGTCTACGCTGACCCGCCTTGGTCCTATTCAAACAAAGCGGCTCGCGGTGCAGCCGACAATCACTACTCGACTATGGATCTTGAATCGATCTGCTCAGAACCCGTTAGCGAGTTGGTTGCAAATAACGCTCACCTGCACCTCTGGACGACGAATGCGTTTCTCCGAGAAGCATTCGATGTCATGGACGCATGGGGATTCCAATTCAAGTCCTGTTTGGTCTGGATCAAGCCGCAACTCGGCATGGGCAACTACTGGCGTGTCTCACACGAATTTCTGTTACTCGGTGTCAAAGGCAGCCTGCCGTTCGCCGACAAGACCTGCCGAAGCTGGTTACTGCATCGACGAAGCCGCCATAGCCGAAAACCGTTTGCCGTGCGTGAACTCATCGAGCGAGTCAGTCCGGGGCCGTATCTCGAACTGTACGGTCGCGAAGAGCATCCCCGAACGCAGTGGACCGTCTACGGCAACCAAGTCGAACGTCGTCTCTTTTAACCCTCTCCAACGAATCTGACATTTGCTGATGCGAAACTCGAAAACCAATCGACGAACGGAAGAGTGTGACCAGAGGTCGCGTTCCGACCTGCCGGATTGGGTTTCGGATGAACTGCTGAAAAAGACCATTGAAATCTGGCAACCGTACTACCCGAACCAGTTGACCCGCGACGATGCCATCGCGATCATCAACAATGTCGGTGGTGTCATTGATTGTCTTCGTCGGGAGTAGTGCAAATGAAACGGTTCGTCGCCCTAGCTCGCGTCAGCAGTCGCGAACAGGAACGAGAGGGATTCTCACTCGAAGTACAGGAAGACGCACTCAGGCACTACGCGGAATTACAGGGCGGTGAAATTGTCCGGTTCTTTCGCATCGCTGAAACTGCATCCAAGAGCGATGAACGCAAGACCTTCAAAGAGCTTGTACGTTACGCAAAGAAGCACTGCTTGGAAATTGACGGTTTGCTGTTCTACAAACTCGACCGAGCCGCGAGAAATCTCTACGACTACGTTGAGCTGGAACGTCTGGAATCCGAATACAATGTTCCATTCATCTCGGTAGCTCAACCCACAGACAGCAACCCCGCCGGACGCATGATGCGCCGCACACTCGCTAACATGGCGAGTTTTTACACTGAGCAGCAGTCCGTTGATGTCCGAGAAGGTCTGGCCCGCCGTGTTCAGGAAGGTTGGTTCATCGGTCTCGCTCCCTACGGCTACAAGAACGTTCGTAAGAACGGTCGGGGCATCGTGGAAGTCCATCGGCGAAACGGCAAGACCGTGAAACGGATCTTTGAGCTATTCGCCTTCCATTCACTGACGCTCGACCAACTCGCTGAAAAACTGCACGACGAGGGGCTGATCTACCGCGATTCCACTCCGAAATTTCCCCGTAGTTCGCTGCACAACATTCTCCGCGACCGAGCGTACATCGGAGAGATTGAGCACAAGGGCAACTGGTATCCCGGCAAGCATGAGCCGCTGGTTGACCGAGCAACGTGGAACCGCGTACAGACCATTCTGGGCGGGCACGTCTACCAGTCACATGAACTGACCTACGCAGGAGATCGCATCAAATGCGGGCATTGCGGACATCGAATCACCGGCGAAATCAAGACGAAGCAGACCAAGGCCGGACCGAAGCAATACATCTATTACCGCTGCACGTACTACAACAAAGGTGACCATCCCCGCATCCGAATTCGCGAAGCAGACTTTGACGCTCAGGTCATGGCGATTCTCACGAAGATGAAGATCGAAGACGAAGGCGTGCAGGAGTGGTTCCGCACAGTGCTCGCTTCAAAGACACGCGACACCCAACTGGATTCACTCTCCCAGCGGCACGAACTTCAGCGTCAGGAGACACTGATCGTCGGCCAGCAGGACCGTCTGCTCAACATGCGATTGGCGGAAGAGATTGACGAATCAACGTTCGCTGCGAAGCAAACAGAACTACGTGATCGCCTCAGTAACATGAAGCTGCAACTCGACGTTCTCGACCGCTCTCACGACGAATATGCCGACTTGGCGAGCAGAATTTTTGAACTTTCACAAAGCCTTACTGACAAATGGCTTACAGCCGATGTGATGGAAAAACGTCAGATCCTCGATATCGTGTTTTTGAACTGCGTGCTCGATGACGTAACTCTAGTCCCCACAATAAGAAAGCCCTTCGACGTACTCGCCGAAGGGCTCATTTCTAAGAATAGTCGGGGCGACTAGATTCGAACTAGCGACCTCTACGTCCCGAACGTAACGGTCGGAGGGACGCTCCCTGGCCGCGCCGACACGTGAGCTGGCCATACAGATTTCCCGGCCCCTGTGCAGAACTCCCTACGAGAGATTTCAGTAACTTGCCAAGCGTTTTGTGATTTATCGGGAACTGGCGTTGGTGATTTGCTATGGCGCGTGTACGTTTTCTTGAAGTCGAATCTTTAGCCATGCTTAAGTTTCGGTTTAATATTGGTCTCGATCGGATGAGAGTGACGGCGAAAGCCGTTCAGGTTGCGACTAACCACACAATTTGCCGTTGGCCACCATCGCCAATCGCAGCATCCCGACCGTCTCCAGACTTTTACGGATTGCCGCAGCGTCGTACGGACGACGCACTCAGTCACGTGACTTTCTTGTCATCACGCGTCTCACCAAGACATTGAGCCTGCAGGCGAAAAACCTCGCCAACGATTGGTTTTAGCAGGCTGTCAGAACCATTGACCCGATGAACGTCAACGGTTCGCGTTCATTCGTTTCGGGCGTGGTAAATCGCCGCCGCTGTTGAATCAGCTGCATGTGGTTGAAGCCCCGCAAACACACCCAACTTTCAACATCGAACGATCCATTGAAGTCCTTTAAAAAATTTGACTTATTCGCCCCGCTGGGACGAGCCCTAACCGAATTGAATTACCAACAACCGACACCCATCCAAGCCAAGACGATCCCGCCAGCGATCGAGGGACTCGACGTTCTCGGGTGTGCCCAAACGGGAACCGGAAAGACCGCGGCTTTCGCGTTGCCGGTACTCGACTTTTTGGGAAATGAACGACCGAAGTGTACGCCGCACCGCCCCACGACACTCGTACTCGCTCCGACTCGTGAATTGGCGATACAAATCAGCGAAAACTTTGCTCAGTACGGAAAGCATATGCGATTTCGGCAAGCAACGATTTACGGTGGTGTTGGCCAAGCGAAGCAAGTTGCCGCGCTCCGTCGTGGAGTGGACATCCTGATCGCCACACCGGGCCGACTGCTGGATCTCATGGAGCAAAAGCACGTGAAGCTTTGTAACGTCGAGATCTTCGTGCTCGACGAAGCCGACCGGATGCTCGACATGGGCTTTCTACCCGCTTTGAGAAAGATCATTGCGGACTTGCCGGAAGAGCGTCAGTCCTTGTTCTTCTCTGCGACGCTGGCACCCAAGATCAGGCAACTCGCTGATCAATTGTTGTTCAACCCCGTGTCAGTGGATGTCAGTCCGAAGTCGGTAAGCGTTGCGAAGATTGAGCAGACGATTCAACTCGTCGATCGTAGCACGAAGTTCAAGACGATTTGCGATGCGTTGCGTGATGAAAAATTCGAACGAACGATCGTGTTTACGCGGACCAAGCACGGCGCGAATGCACTCGCAAGAAAGTTGGATCGCGTTGGCATAGGGGCAGTTGCGATCCACGGAAATAAGTCGCAAGCAGCCCGCGAGAAGGCTCTTCATTCGTTCCGCCACAACAAAGTCTCCGCTCTCGTTGCAACCGACGTTGCGGCACGTGGCATTGACATCGACGGTGTCACGCATGTCATTAACTACGACATGCCCTTGGAACCTGAAAGCTATGTTCATCGAGTCGGTCGGACCGGACGCGCGGGGGCATCGGGAGTTGCCGTTTCATACTGCACTTTGGATGAACGCGACAAACTTCTAGCGATCGAAAAACTGATCGGCGAGGAACTCGCCATCTCCAACCCAGATTCCATTGAGTTTTCTCGAAAAACTACTTCACGCAAATCGACTGGTACTCACGCAAAGTCCGGCGCACGCTCCAAGTTTTCGGGTAACGGTCAAGGTCGTGGCAAGTTCAAGGGAAGCAAACAGAAGAAGCGACGGTCAAATGCTCGCGCGGTTAGTGTCACCGGCTGAGACACGGGGACCTCGCGGTGAGAACGAGGTTCCCACCGAGCAACGGATCGAATCATACGTCGAACACAACGATCAAATCAGCGGCCTCGTGTGAGGCGAGTCGTAGATTGACGACACCTCCATCGCACGTCACATCACTGGGGAGTTCTTCGAGCGAACGCTCGATTCCGGATTCGCCGGCACGAAAAGCAACCTTAGCGGCGATGCAAAACTCCAGACGAACGCTCGTGGCTCGCGGGCGAGTTTGAACCAGCGTGATTCGCGCCGTTAACTTTCCGTCGCTTCGTCGCTCCATGGCCCAATTTGTGATCACGACATCCTTAGCGGAACAGTGGACCAGCCAGGCTTGATCAGACCTTGGTTCTGCGACGCGTTGTGGGAAAAGCTTGGGTCCGGCGAGGAGTGATCTGGCCAACGCTACGGGTTGCGGTGCATCAAATGCAAGGCTTAGCTGAAAACGACTCGCTTCCTGAAGCGTTCCGATCGGCATGTCGAGGAACCGAGCCCCAACACGCCGGAACAGTGGAAGTCCGTGCCCACAAACCAACGTTTGTTTTTCGGCTTCGTCGATGAGAACGCCAAGTGGCGCGGCCATCTGTCGAATCGGCGAGCTTTGAACTCTGTCACGGACGAGCGGCCGAAAAATCGCGGATTCTTCCGCGACAGCAAAACGCCAAGAAATCGCGTCGCTCCAAAAATCCGCCTGATCGGAATCGCCCGAGATGCCGGATCCGGTCAACGGAGTAATGCTTCCGCAAACAGTCATAATGCGGCTGCCACGCCTGAGTGTGTAATCGAGTTCGTACGTTGCGACCCGCGTATCGGACTCGATCAATTCACCGGCTACTCGAATGCGACCCGTCGCAGGATCACCTTGCAGAATCTGCCGCTCCGCACAGATCATTTCGATGGAGCTTTGCGGATCGGATGCCGACTGAGAGCTTGCACCCCGAATGAGCCGCATCGAAAAACGATTTCCTCGCGAGGCACTGTAAACGCCAGCGATGCTGCCGCTCTCGTCACTGAGGGAGACCGCCATAAACTGGTTTCGCAGTACACCGTTCTCTGCGATGGACCCGCCACGCTTGAGTAGCCTTTGCAGAAGTCGCTGCTTTGGAAGTCGGTCACTCGCACCGACATGGCCGATGCCGAAGGCGGGAATGTCGAACGTTGCTTCGCATGAGCCTTGGCTGTCGTGTCCGGCAGCGGGGCTCGTCGCGAAGACGAAGTCCGCACGTTTACTGGGGGCACCGTCAAATATCGTCACGTTCTCACGAACCGCGACGGCGTGCGGGTTGAAGATGACCGCCTGGTTGGGTTTTGGCTCGGTGGCCTCTCTCGAGCTCTTTTCAACACCCAAGGCCGCGGCAACCGTCGCGTCGTCGCTTTCAAGCGGCTGGTGCAAAAGTTTTGGATTCGCCAACTTTGCGATTCCGCAGGCAACGGTATCCGTTTCGCTGCGGACAGTGGTACAGAACGAACTCGCAAGCTGCTGCAGCGTCGTACTCGACGACTGGATCGCTTCAACAACGGACGTCACCGACTGCTTGGAAACAGCGTCCACGGAACCCGTGTGATAGGGACGTTCTCCATCCACGAAGTAGCGATCAAGTGTCCAAAACTTACCCAGCGCGACGCACCACGATGTGGCTCGCTGCAAGTCGCCGAAGCCGTCACAAGAGCGGTCGGGCCAATGGACAAACAATCCCGTGGCGACTTCACCTCCATCAATGGCTTCGCCAAGTTCGGCTCCAATGGTGAGAAACGCAGAATCGTCAGCCGCATCGATCGGCTTTGCCACAAGAGCTTCTATCTCATCGCCGTCGTTTCCGAGCTTGACTTTCGATTCATCTCCGAAGCCCGTACCGTTGAGGAAGTCGATCGGAATGACACCCTTATAGCCAGCCTTGGAAAGCAGGCCGATCAAGTCGGACGGCACATGTCCGGTGAGTTGTCCGAAGACCGCCGGCGGCTCACCGATCATATTGCTTACAGCATGCTGCGAGCGACGAAGCATCACGCCGGCTTCGTTCTGCGTACAGAGTCCCATCGCGACGACGGCGTGGTCCGCATCGGACTCGTTCTGCTTTGCGGCGTCGTGCGATGATGGAACACCACCGCCCGCCCATCCAATTTCCGGCAACGCGACGAGCGCTCGCAATCGGGCTAAGACATCAGACTGAGTCGTTTCATTGATCGCGTTGGCGACGGTCGAGTCGATCAAGAGATTTGCGGGAGTCGGCAAGACGCCGTTGCCTTCATCACCCCCGCCGACATGCTGTCGCAGACGTTCATCCCAACCGCCTTCGATGGCGCGATCAAGAACCTGCGGTGTCAAAAGTGTCAAATCAATGAGATGCGGATCCGAAGAGAAGTAGTGGTCTCGCTCTTCGCTCAAACAATCAAAGACGTCGTGCATCGCTTCGGCACACTCGCTGGCTTCGCGGGCGACAAACGCGTTCGCGGCCGCCACGATACGGCTTTGCAAATAGAGCTCGTCCAGATTGCTGGTGTAGCGAAGCCGCCGCGTCATGATCTGGATTTGGAGAATCAAGTATCCCGCTGCGAAGAAATCGTTGATTTCGATCGTGCGGCTTTCGAAATGGATCGGACCGAGCGATGGGTCCGTAGGATTCCCCGCTTCATCAATCGGTAAGCCGAGTGCATCAAGCATCTCCGTTCGGCTCGCTCCCTCGACCCAGGAGCATGCGGGGTTGGTCTCGCATTTTCGTCGGAACTCTGCGGGCACCTGTTCTCGAGCAGGTGCCGGTACCGTCACGACCCGTTTCCCATCCGGCGGGGGCGGCGAATCCGCACGGTACCAAGTCGGCGATTGCCCGGTCCTCGCCAGCAATCGGGGGTGCCAGAGGACGGTCCATCCGGCCAATAGGCTGCGGGCGTCCGCCGCCGAGAGCCCCGTTGGCAAATCCTCAAGTGTTGACGAGGGAATGAGAATCGAGCATTCGTCCAGAGGGTCCATCAAAGCAAGACACGATACGAGGGCGGGATGGCCGAAAGTTTGTCAGACGGCGAAGGGAAAAAGTTTGACGCAACGCGTCGGGAACGGATAGACTAACTGGACGTTGGCGAGCGGTCGCCCTGCCAACTCTCATCTCATTCGCTTTTCTTCCGTCCATATTCTTCGGTCGGTCATGGTGGTTCATTCCGGAACTGAATTCATTTCCGCGGACAACTCATCCCTCACATCCGTCACGAGATCAATTGAAATCTACTTCAATCGGCAAATTCGGAGTCACCTTACGCAACGATTTCGATCAAGCCGGCGGTCCAACCGTGGAGATGGGCGACCGGGGTGAGTAGGCTTCAGACTGGGCTGTCACGGATTTTTTGTTCATTGATCATCAAAGTTCCGAGAAATCTGCCACAATCCGGGGGTGTCCATCGCAGGATGGGAGTCCCGCCGAGTTTCGCTTTTCCAATTTTCGTCACGCAAATCGTTCACCATGGCAAGTAGCACTCCGGTATGGGGAATCGAAATCGGGCAATCGGCGCTCAAGGCGCTCCGATGCTCGATCGTCAATGATGAAGTCGTCGCCGACGCATTCGATTTTATCGAATACCCCAAGATTCTTAGTCAGCCCGAGGCTGTCGCCGAAGAGCTGGTCGCCGACGCTCTCGAACAGCTGCTCGAACGAAACGAGGGACTGACCGACAAGATTTGCATCAGCGTTCCGGGACAGAGCGGTCTGTCGAAGTTCTTCAAACCGCCACCGGTTGAAGTCAAAAAGATCTCCGATTTGGTCCGCTACGAAGCTCGGCAGCAGATTCCCTTCGAGTTATCGGATGTTGTCTGGGATTATCAGATGATGCCCGGCAGCATGGTGGAAGATGGATACGCGCTCGAAAGCGAGGTCGGACTGTTTGCGATGAAGCGCGAACAGGCCAACCGGCAACTGCGTCCCTTCGACGATTCCAATCTCGAAGTTGACGTGGTGCAATTGGCTCCGATCGCGCTTTACAACATGGTCGCGTATGATCGTATGAACGATCGGTTGGAAACCGAAATGTTCAACGCCGATGATCCGCCCGCCTCCAGCGTCGTTCTTTCGATCGGTACCGACAGCTCGGATTTGATCGTGACCAACGGCTTCCGAATTTGGCAACGATCGATGCCGATCGGCGGTAATCACTTCACGAGGCAGCTCACGAAGGATCTGAAGATGACCTTCGCGAAAGCCGAACACATCAAGCGGAATGCCCGCGAAGCTGTCGATCCCAAGCTGATTTTCCAAACCATGCGTCCCATCTTCAATGATTTGGTGACGGAAGTTCAACGCTCGATCGGCTTCTTCCGAAGCATCGATCGAAAGGCTGAAATCAGCGAACTTTTGGTGACCGGTAACACGGTGAAAATGCCCGGTCTCGCCGCTTACCTCAGCAAGAACTTGGGCTTCGAAGTCCACGTCATCGATCGATTCAATCGTCTCGCCGGTGAAGATGTCTTGGGCATGCCCACGTTCCGCGATAACGCGACCACGTTCGCCGTCTGCTACGGACTGTGCCTGCAAGGTTTGGGATTGTCACAGATCCACGCCAGCCTCATTCCGCAAGAGATTCTGACGCAGCGGATGATTCGGGCCAAGAAACCTTGGACCGTTGCGGGGCTCGGCGTCCTCATGCTCGGCTTGTCGACGAACTTCTATTTCGTTCAAAACAGCTATCGAAAAAGCCACGACGATATTTGGGGCAAAGCTCATCAAGAAGTCAGCTTGATGTCCGGTAAATCTCAGGACCACCTCGATGAAGATGACAAGCTGAATAAGAAACTGACGTTCTTAAACGCCATCGGCGAAGAGATCGCAGGTGAAGCGGAAGACCGCGTCGTCTGGATGGAGTTGATGCGGGCGGTGAATCAGATGATTCCTCGCGGAAAGTACGAGAACGGCGAAGTGCCAACGATCAAGGAGATGCCCTACGAAGACCGCATCGACTTCCACATCACCTCCATCGATACAAAACGATACGAGGACATCATCGAATGGTATGAGCCCCGCAAAGCGAGGTTCGAAGAAGAGGACCTCGACTGGCGGGCCAAGATGGGAGTCACACCGAGTGAGGATGAAGACGCCGTCGCCGAAGAAGACACCGGGCCGACGGAGGAGGCTTGGGTCGTGGAATTGCAGGGGTACCACTACTTCAACAACGAAGACCGCGTCGGACTGGACGGCAACAACCACATCCGACGCTACCTCGTGACCGCGTTCCGCGATCCGTCGCTGTTACCCAAGGACGTCGCGAACCGAATCATTCGCTTGCCAGACCCGAGTGACCCGGAGACGGTTTACGAATACACGCCGGCGGAGCTCGGAATCTCTTATCCACTCCTGTTGAACCTCGGAACGGTTGTCGAAGAGAAGATTCAGAACCCCGATTATGACGCAACGAAAGCGGGTGTCGCGGGAGCGATGGGATTCGGTGGTCCGGGAGGCATGCCTGGCGCCGGAAACAGTGACGATGAAGAAGACGTGGAACCGCAGTTCATTCCCGCGAAGCGGATGGACTTTGTCTTCCAATTCGTTTGGAATCCCACAAACCACGCAGCCCGCATGGAAGCACGGAAGCAAAAGCTAGAAGAAGAAGGTGCGGACGGCGGCGATGCCGCTGCGGGCCCTGACGAGTCCGTCGCATCAAATCCGACACCGTAACCATTTCGTCGTCACACCCAAGCTACAAAACAAGACCTCATTTCATTTGGCGAATCGATGGACCAAGTCAAAGAGTATTTCGCGGCCGCTGTGAAGCACGGCTTCTGGATCGGCAGCGCCGTCATCCTGCTCAGCGGTGTCGCCGTTTGGTTTCTCTCCACCAGCGAGTTGAACGAACAAACGGAAAAGCAGATCTCAAAGATCAAGCAGAACGCGACAACGATCAGTTCGACGCGGAACGAACTCCCCAAACAGCCGAATGATCTGTCGCACGCAAAGATGAACGTGCTGATCGAAGGTCGCACCGATGAAGTCTTGAAAGCCTGGCAGGAAGTCTTCGATGCTCAGACCAACATCCTGACTTGGCCTGAAATCATGCAGGAAGAATTCCTGAACGAGTTCAAGTATGTCAAGGATCCGGAAACGGGTAAGGTCGACAAAACCAAACTCAAACTGCCCTTCGAGAAGTATGAAGAGTTTGACTCCGTGGAAGACGGCGAGTCCATTCCGCCCGAGCTGCTCCGGCGTTATGAGAGATACATCGGGAACTCACTGCCAAACCTCGCCGAAATTTGCAAAGCAAAATGGACCGCCAAGTTCGACCGCCCAACAGGAGGAATGATCGG